>JBGSQD010000209.1:0-6552 GCA_041738275.1 Geobacterales bacterium | reverse complement strand
CAGCATCCCGGCCATGGTCCCGAACGATGAGAGGCCGCGGCGCAGACCGCAATAGCCCAACCGGTTTTTTTGGGCTGTATAGACCACCCCGGCGCCATCGTACAGCATGAACAGTGACCGCCAGGCAAAGAGGGAAACCTCCACCAGCCCCCGGGGGACACGCAGCCATGCCAGAGCAGCCATGGTCTCGGTAAAGGTCATCACCTGGGTGAGCAGAACTGCCACGGAGACAGCGCCAAGGATACGGGAAACAATCAGCAACCCTTCAATAAGCCCTTCGCGATGGGCAGTCACGGTATAACCGGCAACATCAAGGAGTGTGAAGGACTCCCCCGTGCCCATGAAGGCCTTGAGCCCAAGGATCATTGTGGCGATAAACAAGGGATGCAGCAGGCGCAGCAGCAGCACTCGCAGCCTCATGCCGGCAAGCAGGGCCGCAGGCAGGCAGACCCCGGCCGCAAGCCAGGGAAAAACAGCGGCGCTGGAACTGACCACCAGCGCCAGCAGCAGACCGGCCGCCAGCAAGCGGATGCGCGGGTCTATGGCTGCAACAAAGGCATTATCATTATGTTGTTGATACAGGTGTCTCATTCGATTGAAGCCTTTATTCCCTCACCATTGCCGAGATCACTTGTTCCGCTGCTGAATAGGGGTCAATGGTATTAGCCCCCATCCCGTCCACCACCCTGGCAAGGGTTCCGTCGCGCTCCATAAAGGCGAGTGCCCGTTTGAAGAGATTATCACGCAGGATATCCACAAAGTGCCGTTCTTTTCGCGCCCGCAGGAAGGTGTCGATCCTGTCGCCGGAAAAAAGGAACTCCTGGTGGGCCAGGATCTCGCCGGTCAGTTCCTCAACACCTGTCCCCCGCTGGGCTTCGGTCTTCATGACTTTCGGATTCCAGCTCCCCTCGGGGGCATTGCGCATTTCCAGCATTGTGCATAATTCGCGGGCAGTGCGATCAGCTCCATCCCGGTCGGCCTTGTTGACCACGAAGACATCGCCGATCTCCAGAATTCCGGCCTTGATAGCCTGAATGTCGTCACCCAGACCCGGCACCATGACAACACAGGTGGTGTGGGCGGTCTTGACTATGTCCACCTCGTCCTGGCCGACGCCGACAGTCTCGATGATGACAATATCCATTCCCATGGCATCCATCACCAGTGCTACATCCGCCGTGGATCTGGAAAGGCCGCCCAGCGCCCCACGGGTTGCCAGGCTGCGGATAAATACCCCTTCGTCGCAGGAGTGGCGGTTCATGCGGATGCGGTCGCCCAGGATAGCGCCGCCGGTAAAGGGGCTGGTGGGATCGATTGCCACCACCCCCACCTTCTGCCCTTTATTGCGGAAGGAAGCGGTCAACTGGTCCACCAGCGTGGACTTTCCCGCACCCGGCGGACCTGTGATACCGATCAGGTAGGCGTTGCCGGTGCGGCAATAAAGCTGTTTCAACTCTTCGATCGCCTGAGGGCGGCAGTCGTCGATATCGCGCATCAGCCGCGCAGCAGCGCGGATGTCGCCGTTCAAGACCTGTTCTGCTAGGGACATGGAATCACTCGATCTCAAGAATAGTAATAACTCAAAGGAGGAATTTATAGCACGATTGCGGCCTGAACACAATGCCTGGCCCAGCGGAGCACACACAAAGCCCCTTCAGGTTCAGATCTCTGAGACTGTCAGTTTTCCAGGTTATTCATAATAAAGAGGGATCAAGGCGCTCAGGTAATCATCGGATGTGGGGCCGTGCCGATATTATCAGCCGGTTATGCCTGTGTAGCGTTGCCCTGCTGCATAGACCTCATGTAATTCACCCTTGGAGATGACCCGTTCGAGTACCTTTTCCGCCACGTCGCCCACACCACCCACGACCTGAAAATCAGCCCGTTTTTCTGGTTCGAGGGAGCCGCATGTCGAGGAGATACCCAAGGCAGCGGCAGCACCAGAGGTGACCATTCGGAAAACATCTAGGGGCGACAGCTCATGAGGAAAGGCGTCCAGCGCAAAGCGCATCTCTTCCCAGAGAGAAAGAGAATCGTTGCTGGCAAGGGAGTCGGTGCCCAGCGACAAAGGTATTTGCAGTTTTTTCAGCATGGCTACCGGTGCCCGGCCAACATCCAGGCAGTCGTTGCTGCGTGGACAAAGCGCCACGGAAACACCGCGTTCCTTGAGAATCGCGGCATCGGCCAGGGTGACATGAACACAGTGTACAGCCAGGGTGGAAGGGGATAAAAGGCCGGCCCGGTCCAGCAGTTGCGTGGAACTGCAACGGCGCGGCGGCGTCAGGTAACGTTCCCAGTTCACAAAGGGATAAAGCAGGTCGGCCAGCGGGCCGCTGGAGTCAAAGAGAAAGTCGGTCTCGGCAGTTGATTCGGAAACATGGATCGACAGCGGAAGTTTTCCGGAGAACGCGGCTTCCCGGATCATCAACATATTTTCATCGCTGATGGTATATGGAGCATGTGGAGAAAGCCCTGCAGCGAAAGATGCCGGCAGGTCATTCAAACCGGTGTTAATGGCCTGATCAAGCAGGATACGGAATATCGACGGGTCATGCCCCAACAGCTCGATATACAGCCGTCCGGAAAGAGGTGCGGTTCGATACAGGCCAGAAAGGGACGGATTGCTGACAATCTCGCCGACAGCCGTGGTGCCGGCTTCCAGACACATCCGCATCCCTTCGCGGACAGATGCTTCATAATCCTCTGCTTTCAGTCCACGCTTGATCTTGACGAGTTGTATGATCCAGTCTACAAAACTGCGCGGGTTATAATCCACATGGGTACGCAGGCGCCAGGCTGAAAAGTGGGACAGCTCCAGGTGGGTATGGGCATTTACGAAACCGGGCAGAATGGCGCAGCCGGGATAATCGACTACAGGGGCAGCGGCATGATTGCGCATCAGCTCATTCAGGGTGCCAACTGCGATAATGACGCCATCACGAACCAGGATAGCCCCGCCGGAAAGGGGGGGGGTATGGGGTGAAACCAACCAGGATGCGCCATAAATTACGGAGTCCGGCATTTGCTGCCTCCATACGGGTACTTGTGTCCTTCCGTAATCAATCATACCCCAAAATGGCACAATTTAAAGCAACAAGAGTCCGTGATGCCGGAATGCCGCAGCGGCCTGAAGAGCCGGGGCCAGCACGTCTCAATGCCGAAACAAACCACTCACTCCGCTGGTCCTCCGCCGGGCTGACGGTAATCTCCTGAAATGCAATGGCAGAGGCCTTCCGGACAAGCGGAGGCATGGAGGTGTCACGGAATCAGACAAAGCAACAAAAACGGGCGGCAGATTCAAGTACCTGCCGCCCATAAAACAGCACATGGGTGTCGTGTCAAGAGCATGGAATTGCGCGAGAGCGCCTCCACCTGTTGCAGCAACGCCAGAATATCCGGCTGCTGTGCGATTTCGCACTGTTCGGCCAAAACCGACGTCAGGATGTCGTCAGTAGTCAGCGGGTTGGCCAGCACACTGCGCAACACGGTGATCTCCTCGCCATAACGTGCATTATGAAGCCGGGTGCGGGAGACAAAGGTCTTGCCGGCTTCACGCTGATGTTTTTGGATCAGCTGACAGACCTGGTCCAGCAGGGCATTGATGGCGGTGCGCTGTTCCTTTGTTGCCGCAAATAAGGTCTGCTGCACGGATTGGGGACAGTAGCGATAGGTGAGGATGTTCAGCTCCGGTTCACTGCTCAGCTCGAAATCGGGATGCTGCCGGATCATGGCGGCAAAGGTCCGGGCCCGCTCGATTCCCAGATCAATGAGAAGTTCATATCCCTTGCGGCCGATGATCGAGAGACCGGCATGAACCAACAGGGCCATTCCCGGACGCGACCCTTCCAGTGTATGGCTGCCGAGATCCTTGGAGCCGTGGCGCAGAATATAGTTGGCGTGATGCTCGATGGCCGTCACGGCGGTCGGATCCTTGAAGACCACCATCCCGGCTCCCATCGGCACATAGAGCTGCTTGTGGGCATCGATGGTGACAGAGTCGGCACGCTCGATGCCGGCGAGCAGGTGACGGTGGCGGTCGGAAAAAAGGGTCGGCCCACCCCAGGCGGCATCCACATGAAAGTGGCAGCCGATCTCCTGTGCAAAGTCGGCCAGTGCCTCCAGCGGGTCAACGTTGCCGGTTTCGGTGGTCCCGGCAATGCCGACCAGTGCCAGCGGCAGGATATTCTCATCCCGCAGGCGCCGATATTCACCGCGCAGCGCATTCAGATCGATGCGGTTGTTATCATCGGTCCGCACCTTGACCAGATGGTCCCGGCCGAAACCGAGCAGGTCGGCGGCCTTGCCTAAGGAGTAGTGGCCCCGCTCGGAGACGAAGACGGCAATCCCGTCACAGCCTCGATGTTTAAGTGCCCGGCCCAGCCCTTCCTGAGCAATGCCGCGGAACTCTCCGTCCGGGGCAAAGAGGCGATTGCGCGCCACCCACAAGGCCGTGACATTGGCGATGGTACCACCGGAGCAGAATGCTCCCAGAGCTGCCTGGCTGTTGTGGATCCACGGGGGATAGAAGTCACCGGGACGGTGATATACCAGGTGGTGGATCATGCCCAGGACCTGCCGCTCCATCGGCGTAAAGGCCTTGGAAGTCTCCACCTTGACCAGGTTCTGGTTGAGGGCGGTCATGAGACGCGCCAGGGGAAGCATGAAGTAGGGGAGCGCCGAGGTCATGTGGCCGACGAAACCGGGGGCGGCGGTATGGACCGACTGGGCGACCAGGTTATCCTTGACGAATTCAGTGTATTCTGAAACGTAGGTTGGCTCCTCGGGGATAGCGGAGGAGCCGAAGCTCGTCTCGATCTCTTCCAGGTTCCGCTCGATGGCGACGATATGGGTCTGCAGGAAACCGGCGACATCGCCGGTGATCGCATGATCGATGATGCCGAGGGTCGAATCCGGGGCTTCAGGTACGGTGAAGATCCGATAGAGTGTTTCCAGGGTGGCGCGCGCCTTGTTGGGCATTATGATATCGCCTCCCCGAGCACGGTGTTGTCGATCAGCCGGGTAGTCCCGATCTTGACCGCCAGGGCCAGGAGGGTGGTGTCGGAAACGAGGTCAGCGGTTGCTAGCGAAACAGAATCACGCAACTCCAGGTAATCGATGACCGCCGCCGGCTCGACCCGGATCGACTCCCGGGCAGCGGCAAGGAGTGTTGAAGCGGAATGCTCTCCGCCGGCATAGAGCTCCCTGACCTGCCTAATGGCCCGCGACAGACACAGGGAACTTTGCCGTTCAGAGGGCGACAGATAGGCGTTGCGCGAACTCATGGCCAGTCCGTCAGTTTCTCTGACAATCGGCATTCCCACGATCTGGACCGGCATGCTCAGGTCAGCGGTCATGCGCCTGATGACTGCAAGCTGCTGATAGTCCTTGCAGCCGAACAGGGCCACATCAGGCTGGACAATATTGAACAGCTTGGTCACCACCGTGGCCACACCGTCAAAATGTCCCGGCCGACTGGCCCCGCACAGATACTGCGACAATTCCCGCACGGTGATGGAGGTCTGAAAACCTGGCGGATACATCACGGAAGCATCGGGGGCAAAAACGATATCCACTCCGCACTCGTCAGCCAGGCGACAGTCCCGTTCCATATCGCGGGGATAGCGGCCCAGATCCTCATTCTGCCCGAACTGGATCGGATTGACAAAGATGCTGAGTACCAGGATGTCGCCCCGCCTGCGGCCTTCCCGCAGCAAGGAGGCATGCCCCTCGTGCAGGTAGCCCATGGTGGGTACAAAGGCAATCGTCTTGCCGGCCCGTTTAAGCGAAAGTTCGGACTGTTGCATCTCTTCGATGGTGGTGATGATCTTCATAGTTTTCCTGAGTGCAATACCAAAAAAATCAAATTACTCGAACGAATGCTCTGCGGTGGGGAATTCTCCTGCCCGCACCTCATCAACGTAATTCTTCACCGCCTCGGAGATGAGCGGTGCCAACGAGGCGTAGCGTTTGACGAACTTGGGGGAATATTTTTCGCACAACCCCAGTATGTCATGGATAACCAGCACCTGACCGTCACAGGCAGGCCCCGCGCCGATGCCGATGGTCGGGATGGTGAGCTCCGCGCTGATCTTCGCCGCCAGCTTGGCAGGAATACCCTCCAACACTACGGCAAATGCTCCGGCAGATTGCACCGCCAGTGCGTCAGCCAAAATCTGCTCGGCATGTTCCTTGCGCCCCTGGACCTTGTAGCCGCCCATACGGTGGATTGACTGAGGCGTCAACCCGATATGGGCCATGACCGGAATGTCGATGGAAGAAACCGCCCGGATTACATGGGCCATATTCACACCACCCTCGATCTTGACCGCCTCGGCGCCCCCCTCCTTGATCATCCTGCCGCAGTTGCGGCAGGCATCCTCGGTCCCGGTCTGGCAGGACATAAAGGGCATGTCCGCCACCACCAGCGCCTTGGGATCGGCACGCCTGACCGCTTTAACGTGATAAAGCATATCATCCATGGTAACCGGCAGGGTCGTATCATAGCCGGCAACCACAACGCCGGCTGAATCGCCAACAAGGATTATGTCCACC
>JBGSQD010000208.1:0-5249 GCA_041738275.1 Geobacterales bacterium | reverse complement strand
AATGTTACATATTCAGGGAAGCGGATTTGGGCGCCAGAGATACACAGGGTTACTATTCCCAAGGCGTTGAGCCAGTGCCAGATACGAACGGGAATCGGTTGAAGATAAATCATCTTTGAACTCATGACGTTACTCCTTTATTGTCTGTTTTTTCTACTAATGAAGCGCAAAAACCCGTGTCCGATCGGCATTACACATCCCCCGATAATGATGAGGATGCCAACTTTGTTGAGTATGTCGTTGCGGGTGGATCCCATCAGGTAGAAGTTGGGGATGGCGTGCAGGGCATCCATCGCCGCTCCCTTTTCCACAGCCACCTGCCGGAAGGTTCCGTTTTGTTCGGGTAATGACAGATAGCTGGTCTGCATGATTTCTGGTCCTGATGCATGGCAGAAGGTACAATCCCAGCGATTATCGAATGTCTGGAAGGAATGGGTAGGCTTGACCGGAGTAAGCATTGCCTTCAGGTACATGTCCTTGTTGGACGGATCGCGGTTGAACTTTCGCAGCTCGTCCAGGGAGATATAGCTGTCACGGTTTTTATCGATAAGATATTGTACGTTCTCGTTGTTGGAAAGTTTCGCCAGGTCTTCATAAGGGACCAGATTGGGCTTTGATTCAGGGTCGGCGTTGTCACGTTTGGTGATGTAAATGCTGATCACATAGTTTTCTGCCTTGCTGTGGCAGGTAATACAGGCGATCGCTCCAAGATGCAGCCCGGCCTGAGGAAGCCATTTTGAGTGGGATGCGGTTATCTTGATGTTGTCGTGGCAATTGGCGCACTGTTTGTTCAACTCGACACCGGAGATCTCATCAGGCTTGTAAACCTTGTGTGGGTCGTGGCAGCCGTTGCAGGAAGCGTTTTTGGCATGGCTGCTTGCTGAATACTGGGTGATAATGTCGCCGTGGCAATCGCCGCAACTGGTTGTACGGGCTGTTGACTTGCCTTGAGGGTGGTTGCTGGCCAATGTGTCGTGGCAGGTTGTGCAACCGAACTTGGCGTGAGTTGTGTGGTCAAAGTTTTTCGCGTCTATGAAGTTTTTACTTCCGACGGTTTCCTGATTGCCGTGGCATGCGAAGCAGGCTTCGTTTTTACCGGAGCTGTCACCAAAAGAAAAATCGGCTGCCTGCGCCTGATATCCTGTTGCAATGCAGGAAACGACAAATAATACTATCATACTGCTATACTTCGCTAGAAGTGAACGGTTCCCGTGGTTCACGGTAAACCCTCCTTTCTTATTTAGATATGTCCGGCCTGTTACAACTGTTGGTGTTTAACTGTTTTTGTCTGTTCGGCAGCTACCTTGGATTGCTTGTTGACATTACGAAGCAAGGGAGCGACCTGGGCAATTATGATCAGTGCGCAAAACCCTATGAACCCCCAGACAATCAGATCAGTCGGATTGCCCCTCCCCTCTGTGGCTGCAAAGGCCGGAATGGCGGTTGTTGCTAGAATGCTTGAAATCATTGTGATTCTTGCTGCTGCTGTTAACATGGCTTGTTCCCCCTCATTGAGTTTGACTTATCGATCCTGGTTATATGTGTTTGCTAAATTAATTCCTGCTATGCCGCTCTTAGCGCACATTCGACCGCCTGTTTTATTTCATTGGTATCTTCAGGTGTCACCGGTCGCATGGCGTAATAAAAAATACCTTCCTTCCTGATTCTCTTGACTACAGGAAGTGACGCCTCATCTGATACCAGAATCACAGCCAGATGACGGTTGCATTTTTTCAATAGCCGCACCATTTCAAGAAGGTCTATTTTCTTGTCGAAATCGCTTCCCAAAAGAACAACCGGAGTCTGTTTCTGCAATATATTGCTGATGACACGGACCGCCGAATTTGTTGTCTCAACGTGGTATCCGGCATCAGAGAAGTGGTCAGTCACCTCTTTCAGCAATGCTGTATCCTTGTCTGCAACCAAAATACCTTGCTTTTCCATGGCCGCCTCGTTAGTCACTAAAAATAAACTGGGTCTATTTGTGAGTATTGTTGTTTGCAGATGCTTTAGCCGGAACTTCTTTTTTCTGGCCGATATTGACTGCTCCTTTGAACATGGAGGCCAACAGTATCAGACCGGGGATTACCTGGACCGTGATGATGGCGCCGAAAAAGATCAGAAAGAGCTTGGGCATTAACTCGGCACCGGATGACACCTGGTTGATGACCGCAAAGATAACGGTTCCAACTATGACCATGCCAATAATCATCACATTGGCTACCTTTTGTGTCTTGCTTTTCAGTTTGTTGGGTTCCATGACAATCTCCTCTTACTATTGAAATTGTTTAATTGATAATTGTTTATAAGCAATCAGGGTGCCAACCGTGCTGAATAGGTTGATAAAAAGTGAGATAAGATTAATATACTAATAATGCCAGCAGGTTGCGACTGGCAATAAAAGGATTTACTAATCACTTTTACAAAAAAACAGTAATGATAAACAGTCCGGTAATAAATGGTTAATATTCTGTTTAGGCGTTTAAAATAGCTTGTTTGCGGGCACAGGGCGGTGAAAAGGACACTTCCTGTATTTCAGGAATATTCCTGCAATACAGGAAACATGGAGGAAGAAATTAGTGCTGCAGCTGGATGCCCTGTTTCTTGAGCAGGGCATAAAGACGTGATTGCGAGAGGCCGGACACCCGGCATGCTTCAACAACATTATTATCGGTGAGGGCCAGGAGATCATGGAGATACTGCTTTTCGGCATTGGAATAAATTGAATCCCTGAACTCGTGAAGCTGGGGGAGGTTGATAGAGCTGCCATGTTCTGCGGGTTGTTGGGAAGGTGTGTCCCGTTTCATGGTCGTCTTGGTTACTTCGATTCTTAGGTTGATCGGGAGATGTTTAGGGAAGAGAATCGATTCAAAGCGTGCTGCGGCAATGGTTCTCTCAAGGGTGTTTACCAGTTCCCGGACATTGCCCGGCCAACTGTAGGCAGCCAGCATCTTCAGGAAATCGGGGGAAAATTCCTTGGTAGGAGTGTCGTAGTGTTCGCAGATCCTGTCGGTATGGTAGCGCGCAAGTGCCTGGATGTCTTCGGGGCGTTCTCTGAAGTTCGGCAATTCGATCACAAAGGTGCTGATTCGGAAAAGAAGGTCTGAGCGGAACCGCTCATTTTTTACCATCTCTTCCAGGTTGCGGTTGGTTGCCGCCACCAGTCTGAAATCGCTTTCCAGTTCACGATTACTCCCTAACGGCCTGAAGCGATGTTCCTGTAATACCCGCAGGAACACCTTCTGCAGTGAAAGGGGCATCTCTCCTATCTCGTCAAGAAAAAGTGTGCCGCCGTGGGCTTGAAGTATAAGCCCCTCCCGCGCCTGGTCAGCGTTGGTAAATGCTCCTTTCTCGTGGCCGAACAGCATCCCCTCGATAAGGTTTTCCGGAAGCGCCGCACAGTCCACCACCACGAAATTCTTTTTGCAGCGGTTACTGTTCTGATGGACTGCACGGGCAAACAACTCCTTGCCGGTACCTGTCTCTCCTGTAATGAGTACACTGGAATCGCTGGTCGCAGCTTGGGCAACAAGATCAAGACATTCTTTCAGGCGGACGCTGTTGCCGATAATTCCATCCCGCTTAAGGACTGCTGTTTCGTTTGTTGCGCTCCCGATCTGTTTTTGCTCCCTGTATTGAAGTGCGCGCAGTAAGGAGAGGGTGATTTCCTTGACCGAGGCGCCTTTTTCAAGGTAGTCCCAGGCGCCGGATTTAATGGCCAACTCGGCGCCATGAGGATCTCCATAACCAGTTATGATGATGATTTCCGGAGATGAAGGGAGTTTAGGCAGTTTAGTCAGAAAGTCGAGACCATTGCCATCCGGCATGTTGACATCCAGAAAGACAACATCAAACGGCTCGGAGAGCGCTTTTTCCAGACCCTCTGCCAGAGTATAGGTGCTTGTTGCCTCGTAGCCTTTTTGTCTTGCCACAAGGGATAGAGACTGACACATCAGTTGGTCGTCGTCTATGATCAGAATTCTAGTCATGTCATCCCTCATACTGAGCCGACTCATCAAGCACCCGTCGGATCAGGGTTGCGATATCCCCGCGAATGAGCGGTTTCAGAGCCAGTTCACTGATGTATTCGGCGGTATCTCCTATGTCGTCGTTGTCACTGCTTGTTATCGTATCATACCCGGTGCAGAGAATAACCGGGATGTCGGGACGTATGCTTGTCAGCTCCCGGGCCAGTTCCGTTCCGTTCATATGCGGCATGGCCTGATCCGTAATTATGAGATCAAACTGTTCGGGTGCGGAGCGGAACAGCTGCAATGCCGCAAGGGGGTCAGTCCGGGAAATCACCTTGTAACCGAGCTGTTTCAGCATCCGTTCCGTTCCAAAAACAAGATCTTCTTCATCATCCACCAGAAGAATGCACTCTTTTCCCGACATGACAGTGGTTGCTGGCGTGTGGGTCGTTATGATGGTGCTTTTATCCAGTCGAGGAAGATAGACCTTGAATTCTGATCCCTGATCCGGTTTGCTCTCTACCGTAATGGCCCCGCCATGGTTACTTACAATACCATGAATTACCGACAGTCCCAGGCCGGTGCCTTCGGACTGTCCCTTGGTGGAGAAAAACGGGTCGAAGATACGATCAATGGTCTTTTCATCCATTCCGTGACCGTTATCCCTGACAGTCAGGCACAGGTAATGGCCTGGCGCCAGGTTGCCGAAATTGGAAACGGATGTGCGGTCGATATCGACATTATTCAACCAGATATCCATCTCGCCGTGTGCTTGACCACGCATGGCGTGGACGGCATTGGTACAAAGGTTCATTACGATCTGCTGAATCTGGGTCGGATCAGCGAAGACCAATCCAAGCGTGTTATCGATATGAAGCATGATCTCGATCGTGGGCATCAGAGTTGCTCTCAGCAACTTCAGGCATTCACTCACCACAAGGTCCACCCGGACTTCTTGCCGCTCCTGTTCACCCTGTCTGCTGAAGGTAAGAATCTGTTTGACCAGATTTTTGCCTCTCAGGCCGGATTTGAGGACAACATCCAGCAGCTCCCGAAGCGTGCTCCCTTCGGGCGTCTCTTCCAGTGCCATCTCGGTACAGGTAATGATAGATGCCAGTGTATTATTAAAATCATGGGCGATGCCGCCTGCCAGGGTGCCGATTGCCTCCATTCTCTGCGCCCGGCGCAATTGGCTTTCCAACTGCATTTCGTAGGATACGTCGCGGACGCGAGCGACATGACTGATGATGTTTCCGACGTTATCCGACACGGTCCAGG
>JBGSQD010000207.1:0-18664 GCA_041738275.1 Geobacterales bacterium | reverse complement strand
GGCCTTACCCAATTCAGACGCTTCCGCCTTAAGCTTGTCATGCTCCTTCTGTAACGCCGCATGCTCGGCAAGCAGCTTTTCATGTTTCAGCTTGAGATCGTTTAGTTCTCTGGTCAGATTGTCGGTTTCCTCCACTTTTTTGAGAAACCTGCTTTCTGCAACCAGGCATCCGCTCAGCACGAGTGCCATCATGGCAGTAGTTGCCAGGCAGAATATCCGTTTCAGCATTATATGCCTCCTTCGGGGGATTTTTACAAGATTGGGTCAGATGACAGCCCGCAGAGCATTCAACCTGCCGGCCTGATTCATTCTATACCACGCCACTTATTTTGCAACCGTGATTTGTGTATATTCCCTAATACGCGTACAGAGGGATGACGGCAGAGGCCAAGACAAGCGCGGAAGGAATAAACAGACGATGATACACCTTGGCAATGTCTACCTGGAAGTATTCACAGGTGAGTATGTAGCACAGGTGTACCGGTGAGAGCATCACTCCGGCAAAACCGGAGGCAAAGGCCAGGGCCACAAGACCGGGAGAAGGTTCAGCAACTCCCATCAGGGGCAACAGCAATGGAAAGGTAATCCCCACATAACCGACGGTAAGCCCGGTCATAACACCTGCGACAAAGGGAATCAGGATCAGGACAAGATGTACCGGCAATCCCGAGGAGGAAAAGAATGCTGAGATACCGTCCAGTGCACCGGTCACTTTCAGAATCTCCTGGAATATCATGATTCCGATAACCAGAAAGAGTGCTTTAGCGGATACGCTTTCGCGCAGATTTTTTATGATCATGCCCGGGGTATAGCGTTGAACCAGATAAAGAGTCAACACGGCACCTCCCAGTGACAGGGCCGGGTTGACCCGGAAGATGACCACCAGCAGCAGCGCCAGCAGAATAGGCGACACCATGGCCAGAAAAATCAGGAACTCCTTGCCTCTGCCGGCATCAGCAGGCGGCGCTTGTTGTCGACCTATTCCCCGGAAACAGAAAAATACCCCCCAGAAGATCATGGAGATCGCAAATGGCAGGTTGGCAATAAACAGTGTTTGGGTTGAGAGCCCGGTAATGCCTGCTGCCAGGATAATACCGGGGTATAGCGGCGAGATGTATTCCCATATGTGACGATACCAGTAGTTGATCATAGCCTTCTGATCCGCCTTTATTTGGGCGCCTCCGGCAGCTTCATTAACCATGGGTGCGGAAAAGACAGCGCCACCCGGCGAGGGAAGCATCCCGATCATGGCAGGCATGGCTGCCATAACAACCCGGCGGTCTGGCAACGCTGCCGACAGGGAGGAGACCATCCGCTTCAGCATGCCGGTAGTGCGCAGAATATTTTCCATCACCATGGTCAGCATAAGGGTCAGGGTCATATCCAGGGATTTGGGGTCAATAATACCACGAAGAGTGGCGTTGAAAAATTCGCGGGGGGGAGTGAGGTACAGTAAGCCCAACAGCAGGGCGCCGATCGGCATAACAGCGGCCATGGAAACCTTGCGGCGCAGCAGGATGACTATGACAACCTGGACCGCCAGGGTTTTGAGAAGGTCATCCATAGGGGTTAGATGCCGCCCACCTTTTTGTGGAGGGATTTGAATATCATGTCGAGAACCATCTTTTGGCGTGCCTCGAATTTATTGAGAACAGCCAGACAGGTCCCCATGGGACAAAGTTCATGCAGAGTATCGGCATCACGGCCCGAAAGAATCACGATCCGGTTTTTGTCCATTCCGGTCTGGGTGGCGAAACTCAGTACCTTGAGCCCATCCATGGTCGGCATCTCCAGATCGATAAGCATCAGATCGTAACCGCCAGCCTTGATGCGCTGCAGTGCGCTAACAGGGCTATTGCAGATCTCCACCTGCAATAGCGGGTAGGTCTCCCGGATATAACCGGACAGGAACTCGGTAAAACCACGATCATCATCAATCAGTAATATTCTGCCCATAAGGATGTACTATATCCGATTTTAGCTCTGCCAAAAACAAAAAAAACCCGCGAGGCGGGCAGGTCAATAGGACACAAAGGTTTTCGTGCCCCTGAATCGTTGTTATTTCAGTATCCGGGTGGCTCTATCCAGCACCGGGAAAGGTATGGCAAGCCCCATCTCACGGGCGAAACGAATATTGACGATCAAGTCAACTCGCCGCGGATTAATCAGCGAGAGGTTTTCAGGCCTTGCGCCTTCCAATAGTCGGACTGCAACATCAGCCCCCAGTTGTCCCTGTTCTTGGGGATCAATCTCCAAAGAGACAAGGGCACCTTTTTCAGCGGCATCAGGCATGGTTGAAACCACCGGGATTTTATGGGTCCGGGTCAGTTTGATAATCCGCTCGAACTGTCGGCAGACGATGCCGCTTTCAGTGACTACAATGGCATCCACCTTATCCAGTAAAGTTGCAAGAGCCGCCTCGACAGCAGCAGCGCTGGCAACATTGGCCTCAACAATACTAAGGCCTTGCTTGACAGCGTATTTTTTTACATCTTCCAGCTGGCGCTTGGAGCCAGACTCGCGGCTATTGTAGATAACACCGATCTTGCGGTAGGGCCGGATATCCTGAAGAGTTTTGATAAGGGTAATCATCGGCACACGGGAACTGACGCCAAAGGTACCCCTCGCAGGATGTTCCGGGGCATATAAATCTACCGATATCACCGGAATCCTGTCCGCTTCCTTCATGGCTGTCTGCGATGCCGGAGCTCCATAAGCCACTATCAGGTCCGGTCGGTAAGCGTTGAACTTGCGAATCGTATTGGACCAGGAAAGCTGGTCAGGGTTAGGGGCCTGAAGGATTATCTCGGTGTTTGACTGGGTGTAGCCGCGCGCAGTAAGCGATTTGACAAAAGCCTGGTGTGCCTCACGATAACGCGGCTGATCACTGCTCATGATAGCAGCAACAACCTTGCCGGCGGCAGAGCAGGGGACTGCACAACTGATCGTGATCAAAGCGAGCAAGGCAGCTATGTATCGTTTTCTGACACTCATTTGATATCGCTTACCACTTTGCCTTGAGGGAGAGCATGGTCATGTGAACAGAGCCATCATCGATCGGGTTGCCCGAGTCGTACAACCTGAAACTGTAATCCAGAGCACAGCCAAGCATCTCGGTAATACGCCAGTCAGCCCGTGCCGATACACCGGTCTCTGTTGTGTCAAGCCGGGTCAGGTCGGTAATGCCGATAGTATTGAAAGTTACGTCTGGGGTACTGAAACTTGAGCCCGGTGGTACATTGAAGCGGGCAGTGGAAAATATCTGCTGGAACCCCAGCGAGAGATCCAACTGCTCGGAGGCGGCATAGACTGCGTCCAGTCCATAGACATGGGCGGTGGAACGATAATTGGTTGCTGCCAAGGCCCTTTGGGAAAGGTTAGTAAAAAGTATGGTTTGATCGGTATCAGTCTGGAGAAACGAGTAGCTGGTCGTAAGGGTCAAGCGCTCCAGCGGACTGAACCAGATGCTCAGGTTGGCAGAATTATTGCGGCTATTATAAGGCAAGTTTAAGGTAACAGCCGATTCAGGTACGGTAAGATTGGCTGCCGGCACTGTCCAGGCGCTGCTTTCTCCACTCTCATTCTCGGCAATATAGCTGCCGGTCAAACCCCACTTTCCACTGCTGGTGTAAGTCAGCAGAAATTTGCCGATATGCTGGTCGGAAAAGGATGATCTGTAAGCAGGATTATCACAGGTGGCATAGCTGTAGGATGCATTTACCTTCATATTGGTAATTTTGGGCCGCCAATAGAAACTGATCTTGCCGGTATGGGTCTGGCGACTGTCGGAGTGTATCTCGTAAGGTGAACCAGGAGAGGATTGCTGATTCCGGACATTGTCGCGAGTATCCAGCACGGCGCTGTACTCCAGACGGTAGATCATCTTGGGATACGGCTTTAAGATTGATGAAAAGATAACCACATCCTTGACGGAGTCTTGCGACGGCCGAACCAGTAACAATCCAGGGGAGGCGGTATAGACTCCAGGCACAGTTCCGGTCGCAGGAATCTGTGAATATGGATAAAACACAGATGACGGGGTCTCTCGATCAATCTCCTGATGCCGGTATTTCAGAGCGAAAGAAAGCTCCTTGAAAGGGGTATAGCTGATATCTCCCGCCATGTTGTGGATGACATCCTTGGGGTGGCTGGAGGGATGTGCATCATTGTTGCCGTCGGTGTTTTCACGCAGGGTCAGGGTGTATGCAGCGGTGCCGACCAGCCCTCCGCTCATGTCGCTGAACAATTTGAAGCTATGGGCCATTACACGGCTGTCAGGAAGCGAGTCATGTGCCTGTGCACCTGTATCGGTAATAAGGGCACCATTGGCATTATTGACAAACAGAAAGCGATTTTCAGCAGCATCATTGGAAAACTCTCTGATGCGGAAACCGTAGGTCATGTCAAACCAGCCCAGGTGGGCATCGAGACCGATGTTCCCTTCACGGGTGACCCGGTCAACCCGGTTGGTCTGAGAATATATTGTGTTTTTCGAAGCGCCGCTATTTGTTCCGCCAGTATTATAATCAGAAAAGCGGAGCTGTTCATAGCCATCACGGGTCAGCTGCCAGTATCCCAGATTTAGATGAATCGGGTTGTTGCCGAACTTAATGCGCGTATCTGCTTGAGTTGTTTCGGTTTTCACACCATAGGTTGCCCCAGGATCAAGGTCTATGGCGTCATATGAAGTGGTATTCGGGGGGAGCGTTTCTTTAAGCATGTTGTGCCACAATGCCGCACTCTCGGCATGAAAGCGCACCAGGCTGGCGTAGTCGAAAGAGAGTACAGAGTGGTAGTCATCCTCGTGGAGGAACAGACCATCCACTGTCAGTTTCAGATCAGAGCCTAGGGTGGCGGCCGAAAATCCGCCGGTGACACCCGGTTTAAGGCGGCCATACGGGGAAGCTGCAGCAATCGGACCATCGGGGGTAACGAATCGGTAACCTGCATGTACAGAGACGGCACTGTAAGGCTTTAGTTCCACAGTTGTGACATCCTGTTCTTCCTCTTCCGACTCCGCCTCGAGTTGAGCCTCCACTTCGCATAATGCGGGAGAAGCACTTATCATAATCAGCAAGAACAACGGCAGAAAGATGCTCCATTGCAGAGAAATACCGGACTTCAATACGAGTCTCGCCATGGCCTATTTCCTCAAGGTACCGTATCCTCGGCTGTCGGGTGTGTCCGATCCGTGGATAGTAGAGTGACAGTCAGTGCAACGATTGGCGAATAACGGCTTGTTAACTGGATTTACTGCACTGCGGTGACTTGGGTTGTGACACTGAAGACATAGAAACGGCATGGTAGAACTGAGTAGTCGTCGGGTTACCGAACCATGGGGCGTATGGCAGTTTGTGCAGGTTTCCATAGCGTCACCATGTTCATAAACAAAAGGCCCGCTCTTTTCCATATGGCAGCGTGTGCAGTTATCTCGTTGAGTTACACCCTTCAGAAGATTGGGCTGAGACGAACCGTGGGGTTCATGGCAGTCAAAGCAGCTCATTCGCTTCTCCCGGATCGGATGATGGGAAAAAAGGCTGAACTGGGCCTTGACATCCGGATGGCAACCATAACAGAGTTCCGCCATCTTGTCGTTGCTGACCCTCTGTTGCGGCCCTTCGTGCAGTTTATGGCAGGAGAAACAACTCAAATCATTGAGGGCATGCACGCTGGTATGCCAGTAGGCTAATGATGGCGTGGAAGCCGCAGAATGACATTTGAGACAGATCAGGGATTGGGCTTGGGGGGGAAGAAGTTTATAATCGAGAAGCGCAGCAGTATCGCATTTATCACCCTTGTCTCCATAAAGCTTCTTATTCTCTTCAATCTTCTCAATTGCCAGGCTGCCCGGGCCGTGACACGATTCGCAGTTAACCAGCGGCAGTCCGGTTTCCACCTTTATCTGTTCACCGTGGATACTTCGCCGGAAAAAATCGGTGATCTTGTCGTGTTTGTGGCACTTGGCAACACAGTTGTCTGTCCCGACGTAGTCGGCATCCAATCGGCCGACGATCATTTTCTCATACTCCGCAACCGGAAGCAGCGGATGCGAATCTTTCAGCGCGACACATCCGCTGATGAGCAGCAAGGCGATGAATGAAGCAGCTGTGATAATGCGCATTGTCACTCCTTAAACTCCTTGAATGCCCTTGGTGGTGGTGCGAATAAAGCGTTGAACTATTGGATTAATGCTGTCTCTGATCTCTTTCGGGGTCCCGGTCTCGATAATCTCCCCCTGGTGCATCATGGCAATATGGTCAGACAGATAAAGGGCAAAATTCAGATCGTGGGTGACAATGATCGTGGTATTGCCGGTCTTTACCCGCAGGGACTTGATGGTCTCAGCCAGTTCATCCGTGGCAACCGGATCCAGCTCGGCAGTCGGCTCGTCATAAAGAACCAGGTCAGGCTCCATTGCCAGGGAACGTGCTATTGCCACACGTTTTTTCATACCACCGGACAACTCTGATATCTGCAAGCCATCCTTCCCTTCCAGCCCCACTATAGACAGTTTTTCAGCAATAATCTCGTGAATTTTCTGTTCAGGGAAGACATGGTGTTCCCGTAACCAGAGCCCCACGTTTTCGCCGACGGTCAATGAATTGAACAGTGCCGACGACTGGAACACCATGCTGCTGCGACACGATTGCGGCAAAGGCTTGCCTTCAGCAAAAACAGGTTCTTTGTTGATATAAATCTGCCCGCTGTCAGGTATCTCCAGGCGGATGATATGCCTCAGCAAGATGCTTTTGCCTGTGCCTGATGGGCCGATGATGGAGAAGGTTTCACCTGAGCTGATATCAAGATCGATGTCCTTAAGGACACGGTGCTTGCCAAAAGATTTGTTGAGCTTTTCAATGCGAACGGAAACACCCTTGACAGATCCTGATTCTTTTTGGCCAATCCCGTTAATGAATGCAGAATCCATGCCGACACTCATCAAAACAGATACTTGGATCGATTGGTAAAACATCCGCGATGTTTGTAAATGAAGGCGGTCAGCAGGATAATCGCGACTATAACAGAAATATTATTAATTGCCAGTCCTTGTGGATCAATCGGTTGTCCCGCAATTTTTTCCAGATCTGCCGCATGTAAAAACAGTAAATTGACCAGGGTATTTACCACTTCAAAAGCGTTATAACCGATCAGTAGATACCAGGTCATTTTTTGTTGTTTCATGATACCCAGAAAGAGATACAGGCATATCATACTGTCAACAAATACCAGCACTTCGGCGGTCCTGCCAAGATGAATGGCCCCCATAAAAGGGAAGGGATGCCCGAAAGTTGACATGGTCAGCATAAAGAAAAACAGGTACAAACCGCCTAGCAAGACCATTCCCAGAGGTCGACGCTGTTCGTTTTCGTGATCTATCTCTTCCATGAAAACCTCGGATTTTCATTAATGGTAGCGTTCATGAGACCTTTCAGCCCTTATTCTTCCGCATGTCGCTTATGGCAACACATACGGCAATGACGACCAGGATAAATCCGCAAAAAATCCAGTCCGCGGTACTGAATCCGAACATATTTTTCTCCTTGTTAGGAAAGGTGGAATTTTTCGTCCTGGGCAGGAAATCAAGGGAATGCGCGGAGGCGTACCGACAAGTACGCCGCACAAGCAGTCCCGAAGATTGACGAACTCAGGGCGGAAAAGTACCCTTTCCCTCAGCTCCTTTTGAAGGCCTGAGCTGCCTCTTCCATCATACCCATTTCCTGGTAACAGTTCCCCAGCAGATAGTAGATCTCGTCCAGCGGGAACTGCTCGGCAAAGACCTGATCAGCCAGCACATCCTCTATAATGGCGGCAGCATCATCGTTACGCCCGATGTGATGCTGCTCCACAGCTACCGCCAATGCCGTCAGATAATCCACAGGCGGGACAAGAGGCTGCTTGCCGGCCAGGATGGCAGCGATGCGTGCCGACACCCGAGCCTTTTCTTCGCCTGTTTCCAGGCCTGGCAGCAGCTCTGACCATGCTTCGGCAGCCTGTTCGTAACGGCCCAGCACGTAAAGCGCCTCACCATATTCGTAAGCGGCATGACGATCACCCGGATCCAGTCCCAGCGCCTTTTTCAGATATTTTTCAGCACTATACCAACTGGTCACGGCCTGATGCAGTGTCGAAAGGCGAGATCCCTTTTCAGTAAAGGTCCTGGCGATCTCACGGCAGAGCCCGGCATTGTTCGGGTCCAGCAGGGCCATGATCTTCAGGAAGTTGATTTTTCGATCCAGATAAGGTGTATCAACCTCCTTGGCGTCAAGCATGATGATCTGACCGCCCAACTCGGAGATGATGTGGGGGTAGGCATCCTTCAGCAGTTCAGCATATTCGGCTGCATTGACACAATCCGGATTGAGACGCAGCGCCTGGTAAATGCCGCGACCTACCATGTCGTAGTCTGGGGCGCCGCTGTTCTCGACAGTGCTGAAATCCTCTTCCAGTATCGGAATAGGCAAACCGGTGTCCCAAAGTATGTTGACCCGCCCGTCCCTGCCGGTCAGCACATAACCGTCTGCCGGTATAAAATAGCGAATGCCGGCCAGCGGCGTTGACTGCGTGACATCTGATTTTTTCATCTTATTTCCTGCTCCCTTTGCGGAAAGGTATTTATGCCGGCATGCACGCCGATCATCTTGTAGATCTGCACTTCGTCCCACGGCTCGTCCAGGATGCCGTCATGGATGGCCCAGCTCCTGCCGCGCACAGTCCGTTCCATACCGCGCGCGCGAAATGGAGTAGATCCGTCCAGGCGGGAAAAATAACGGCCGCCTGGTTCAAACTCCCGGTCGATCTCCAGCATCAGGCGTTTGCCGCGCAGATAGTCGAACCCATACTTTTCGTAGCGAATGGCATTGTCGTAAGACAGGGTTTCAGCCACAATCATCTCCATGCCAAGGGCATCGGTGAAGCGCTCCAGGAGCGGGAAAAATTCGCTGAATAGCCGCAAACCCCGCCTGGTCTGGTTGGGAAACAGACCAGCCTGCATGGCGCGCAACTCCTCAGGTACGTTGCGGCCGTGAGAGGCAAACCAGTTTATCTTACCATGCTCATCAATGTCTACGTCAAAACGAGGTGCCGATGGATCACAGATGATGCAGAAGGATAATTCCATCTGGTGATACTGTGTGTCAGACAACTCCAGAAAAAAAATAGTATCGCTATCATCCGGCCTGGCACGGACCTCAATTCGCAGTAGCGGCAGACCGGACGGGGCAATGAAACTGACGAGCTGCTCACCGCCGGCAGGGTGCAAGGTCTCCCGTGAAAGCCCCAGCATTTCATAAAGACGTAACGGCAGAAGACCGGCATAGATGGCCTCCTTCTCTGCAACCTCCAAGCGGTTGATTGCTGAAAGCGATCCAAGAGGCCGGCCGGCGGCATCTGCCAGCTGGCTATTTCCCGGAAGTTTTGCCATAGGTTCCAATAATTACCGGAAAAATGGTTTCCCTGAGCCGCGCAATGCTTTTTTCCACAGCGCTCAGCGCCTGGTTGCGGTCATGCTCCTCAGACCAGTGCATGGCATCCAGCAGGACCTTGTTGGGATACCCCAGTGGTTCAATCTTTTTGACAAACGAGCCAGGAAGGCGCGGTTTGAGCTCGATACCGTTCATCACCGCCCAGGCGATGGTCCAGGCCCGAGCGGTGTTCATCTGGTCGTAACCGCCGCCGCCCAGCGCCACCCAGGGTATTTTCAACGCCTTGAGCTTGCGCATCATATAGCTGTAGCTGTGGGTGGTTATCTCCATGCGCGTGAGCGGATCGGTGCGAAAGGTGTCGGCACCGATCTGCGTGACAATGACATCCGGATCATAGGCCGCTATCAATGGATAGGCAATCTCGTCGAAGGCCTTCATGTATAGGGCGTCATCAGTATGGGCAAGCAGAGGCACATTGACCGAATACCCCTTGCCGCGCCCTTCGCCGATCTCATCCTCGAATCCGGTTCCGGGAAAGAAGTAGATGCCGCTTTCGTGAAGCGAGATGGTCAGCACCTGGTCGCTGTCATAGAAGCCTTCCTGCACACCGTCTCCGTGGTGGGCATCGATATCCAGATAGACCACCCGCTTGCCCTGCGCCACCAGCCAATTTATGGCCAGCACGGCATCATTGAGATAGGAAAAACCTGATGCCTTGCTGCGATGGGCATGATGCCAGCCGCCGGCCAGGTTGAAAGCGATATCGAAACCTTCCTCAACCACCAACCGGGCGGCCTCAAAGCTTGCCCCGGCTCCCAGGGCGGCGCAATCGTAAAGTCCCTCGAAAACAGGACAGTCAGCGTCACCCAGGCCATAAAGAAAATCGGCACGCGGCTCGGCAGATGCGCTGAACTCTTTCAGGCGCGCCACGTAGGACGCATCATGAAAGCTCAGCACCAGATCGTCATCCACTGGCCGGCAATCACGAATCGCCATGTTAGGAAGCTTAAGCAGGCCATAAGCCGCCATAAGCTCCCGCACGAGGCGATAACGTTGAAGCTTGAACGGATGATTGTCGCCATAGCTGTAACTGCCGAACAATGGCGAATATATCAGTGCGGTACGACTGGCTGGCACGGATTCTCCCTCGGAATTGAATGGCAACATACTGCATTATTATTAGCAAGTTATAAATTGTTTTCTGCACTATGAGTACGAAAAAAATTATTCCGTAGTTTTTCGCAGAAAATAATTCCGTTAACGGACTTATCCTGGTTGTCAGGGTGAGGTATTTATACATATGCCTGTTGAAAACAGGGCAAGGGAGGGGAAAAAGTTACGCGTAGAGAGAAAACGGCCGCGCAGGACCGAAACCGCTGATACTTTGAGGATTTATGGTATCTGCCATGGAAGAAGCGTTTTCGGGCGTTGTGTTTACTCCGGCAACAGCAGGATCACTGTAGGCCTGCCTTGATATGCGCTCCATAAAAACTTTATTTGTCTCCCCGGAAGCAGATCGTTCATCACCTGCGTCCATGGTTACCGATGTGGCGTCAGCAGTGCCCCGAGGAATCCGGACCTTTGGCAATGGGTTCATCACCGTCTCCGGCTTCGTTTCGCACACTGATATCGGCGCCGCCATCCTGAACAACGGCAGCTTCCCCGGAGTCGCCAGCGGCATCTTTGCTGACACCAACCTGCGATTCTGCTTCAGCTTTCTCCTGGCTGGCATTCTGGGCTATGGAGGCAGCTTGAGCCGCAACAGCCCTGTCCTGGGGTGATGGGTCAGCTGGCGCCAGGGCAGCATGAATAACCTGCTGCATACGGCTGATGGTTTCCTGGGGGGTATTGCCCGGAGATATGCTGATCGGCACTTCGCCGCCGGTGATGTAGTTTTTGCCATCCGGGCCGCGGGTATAGCTGTATGAGACCGGCCCTGTCATGGTGCCGCCTGCCGCCTTATGGGCAGCTTCGTGGGCCTTGACCTTCTCCTCGATTGAGCGCAACTGGGCAACTGCCTGCTGGACCTGGGGATCGTCCAGCTTCTTTTCTCCCGGTACAACAGCGGACTGTTCCTGCTTCGCATCCGCCGGCAAAGCGGATGCGCCGTCAGCGGAACTGTCCGGATTTCCGGGTGGAGGAGAATCGTTACCAGCTTGCGGGCTGCGATTCCCACGTCCGGTTTCTCCGGCAACTCCTTCTGAAACAGCACCATCTTCAGCGTTTATCTTACTGGACAGTACACGCCCGTCGTAAGGACGGAATTCCTGGAGATTATCCCCTGACAACCGGATTCCGGCCTGGGCAGATACTGGAAGGGACGCAGCCGCTGATGGTTGGGCCGAAGCAGCAATTCCGCTGTCGGGTTTTGCAGCCAAACCCGTATCTGCTGTTCGTCGGCCCTTCAGACGAACGGCATAATCATCCGTATTTGAAACTGCATTACTGCTGCTTGCTGTTCCGACAGGGTTCATAGCGCGCTACCTGAGGCTATACTCTACGCCTTCATTATCAATTCTGTTACTTCGGCACCGTCAAAAAAACAGACCGATCAGAACTGGATCTGCACCTTCTTTGCCGTTCCCTCTTCCCTGACCCATAAAAGGGTCTTTTTGGCACGTGTGCACCAATCACGCACATCCTTCTCGAAAGTCGGACAATCTGCAACAACCTCCAATACATCACCCGGCTTCATCTTGACCGCCATAACAGTGACCTTGAGGGTTGGCTGGGGGCATTTGAGACCTCGCGCATCGAGCTGGGTAACTGCCATTGTGAATCTCCTTGTCTGTGGTCTTTGGATTATTTGGAGGTTATTGTCGTTACGTCCTGTGCACTGTTTTCCTGTGTCAACCGGAGCGGGCCCAGCATACTGACAGTCTCAACCATCTCGCGGATAACCCGGCTGAACTTTTCACCCTCTCCTGCCGAGACATAATCCAGACGGCAGCGCTCTTTTTCAACCCCTAATTGTTCCAGCATCAGATTCAACATGCTGTGGCGCTGAAGGGCTCGGCAGTTGCCCTCTTTATAGTGGCAATCTCCAGGATGACAGGCGAGGATTATAACACCATCAGCACCTTTTACAAGAGCGGAAAGGATGAACTGCGGATCTACCCTGCCGCTGCACATGACCCGGATGACCTGGACATTGGGAGGATACGAATCCTGCATCCCGCCCGCCTTGTCGGCGCCGGCATAGGAGCACCAGTTGCACAGGAATCCGATGATTTTAGGCTCAAAACCTTTCAATTCCGTCATTTCAGGACTCCTTCAATCTCGGCCATGATCTGGGCATTGCTAAAATGATGGCCGGCGATGGCCCCGGCCGGACAGGCGGCTACGCAGGTGCCGCAGCCATGACAGAGTACTGCGTTGATGCTGGAAACCTTCTGCTCGGGGTTGAACGAAATGGCATGGTACGGGCAAACGGATATGCAGAGCCGGCAGCCGGCACAATGCGTTTCGTCAACCTCGGCGGTGATCGGCTCAAACTCGAGTGTGCGGCCTGACTGGAGACCGGCCAGGGTATAGCCGACACTGGCCATTCCTTGCAGCATTGCCGTCCGGATATCCATGGGTTCCTGGCAGGAGACGGCGAGATAAATACCCTTGATGTTGCTCTGGGCAGCATCCATCCTTCCGTGCAGCTCCCGGTAAAAATCGAATGGGTCCCTACTGACATCCAGCATGGCGGAAAGCTTGTCAGCTCCCTCCGCAGGGACCACGGCCGGACAGAGAATAACCATATCCGCAGAAGAAATCTCCCCTTTGGCGCTGACCTGGAGCTGACCTCCCTCACCTTGCGTGACCGCAAGATCCTTGATGCCGTCGTATCTCTTCAGGCAGGAGTTCTTGTTATGGATGGCATGCCGGAGCAGGGTATGCGCCTCTTTGCCAGGCACGACCAGTTCGCGGTGATAATGGGTGATGGAGGCATCAGGAAGCTTCGCCGTGATCAGGTGGTTGAACTTGAAGGCGTACTGGCAGCAGATGCCGGAGCAGTAGGGTTTATGGTCTTCATCCAGGCTCCCGACACAATGGATGATGGCCACCGATGTCGGAGTGTTGCCGTCTGCCGTCACGATCTCTCCACTTGTCGGGCCGGTGGAAGAGAGCATCCGTTCGAACTGCATGGCATCATACACGTCCGGCAACGTCCCCATCCCCATACCGGCCACCTTGGAGGCATCATACAATCCGGCACCAATGGCCAGTATGATGGCGCCGACCTTGCGTTCGACAATCGTTTCCACACCTTCCAGGTTGATAACATCCTCACCCATCGGGCAGGCATCCTTGCAGGCCCGGCACTCTTCGCCCCTTGAGCGTACGCAGATATCCGCCATCAGGAACGGGGCGTTCGGCAGAACCCCGGCAAAGGCAAAGTCGATCGCCTTGCGCTCGCTGGCGCTGTTGTTGAAACTGTTCTTGGTGGTTGCCGGGCAGGCCTCCACGCACTCGCCGCAGCCGATGCATTCGTGCAGCGAGACATGACGCGGTTTCTGCCGGATTTTGGCGATGAAGTTACCGTAAAAACCGGTCACCTCCACCAGCTCCGACATGGTCAGCAGCTCGATCCGCTCGGCACAATCACCATGCAGCAGATCCCCCATTAGAGGCTCCAGCATGCATGGGGCACATTCCAGAGCAGGAAAGAGCTCCTCGAAACGGACCGGCAGGCCTCCGATAAACGGCGTCCGCTCCACCAGCACCACCGATCGCCCAGCCTCGGCCAGCGCCAAAGCGGCCTTCATCCCGGCAGGACCGGCCCCGATCACCAACGCATCGGGGTTGACCTCCAACTGCATCTTTTCCAGCGGCTGCTGCTCCCGTACCCGAAAGACCGCACCGCGAATCGCCCGGATCGCCTTTTCAGTGGCCTCTTCAGGATCATCCGTCACCCAGGCGATCTGTTCTCGGATGTTGACCATCTGCATCAGGTAAGGATTCAACCCTGCATTGGCCAGGCAGCGGCGAAAGGTGTTCTCATGATCCCGTGGCGAGCAGGCGGCCACCACCACCCGGTCCGGCTTCTCCGCACTCAGGCTTTCCTCGAACTGCAGCTTGCCTTCTTCCGAACAGATGAAATCCACGGTTGTGACATAGGGTTGATCCGGGAAGGATTTCGCAGCTTCAACCACTGCATTGGAGCTGATCTTGTCGGCAATGTTGCTGCCGCAGTTACAGAAATAGATTCCGATCTTCATGCAGCCACCTCCCATTCCGTAATCTCGGCAACGATACGGTGCACAGCACCCGGCAGCGCCGCAGCCACCTCTGTGGTGAATCGTTCACCAAAGCAGTCAAACTCACGCGCCTCTATACCCCAGAAGGAGACCTGCTCCGGCAGGGGAACACCCGCCATCCGTCCCAGGTCATAGGCAGTGGCAAAATCGGTATCATGGCTGGAAAACGTGTTCTTGGTGGTGACAAAATCCTTGGGGTCAAAACGCTGGACCGTGCCGGGAGCTGCGCCGCTCAGCATGGCGTCCACCACCACCGCTCTTTTGAAACCTGCCATGGCCTCCATCAGCCGGATACCCCCGGTGTGCAACTCCGTCACGGTCAGATTCATGCGGTGCCGCAGACACTCCGCCACGGCATGGGCCACCGCTATTCCGACACCATCATCGGAAAGCAGCGGGTTGCCCATCCCTATGATTACGGTTCCCGCTGTCATCCCTTCCTCCGCATCTCCCGCAGCAATCCGCCCTGACTGTCGCGCAGCGACACGGTCAACGGCATCTTGCCGGGAAGAAAATGGGTTGCGCAGGAGAAACAGGGGTCATAGAGCCGGAATGCCATCTCTATCCTGTTGAGGACCGCCTCCTCAGGGGCTGCGCTGGTGATCAGTTTTTCCGCGGCACGTTTGATTGACATGGAGATCGGAGCATAATTGTTGGTAGTGCCGACGATCATGTTGACCTTGGTCAAAACTCCTCTTTCATCCGTGACATAATGGTGAGTAAGGGTACCGCGCGGTGCCTCGACCGACCCGATCCCCTCGCCGACAAACCTGGCCGGATCAGGGATGTTGCGGGTTTCCGGCGAGGTGATTTCAGGGTCCAGCGCCAGTTCCAGCATCCGCTCGGCAGCGTAAAGCAGTTCGATCAACCTGGCCCAGTGGGTGGCCATTCGGTGATGGATCGGCTCGTAACGGGCATCGGTGATCTTTTTGCAGCCGAAGGTCTCATACATCCGCTGGTATTCGGCATTAGCCAGTGGTGTCGCCAACCCTTCCGACACATTCAGTCGCGACAGGGGGGTCGCGGTGTAGATCCCGCTATCCATTCCGTCGGTCAGACCCTTCCAGCCAACCTTTTTCAGGTAGGGATATTTCAGGTAGGTCCAGGATTCCACCCGTTCGGCAATATGCTCGCGGTATTCGGACGGATGGTATTTGACGAACTCCTTACCTTCCGGGTCCACAACCCGGATCAGGCCGTCATAGAAGTTGACACGATTATTGGCATCCACGGTCCCCATGGAATAGGTGCGGTGCAGGTAGGTGTCACAGGTCACCATCTCCAGGTAGGCCGGGTTCTTCAGGACGATCTTCTCGAAAAGCGCCAGAGAAAAACGGGCAAATTCGATGTTCTGGCGGGCGGTCTCTTCGATCTGCGTTCGTTCCTCCGTGGTGATGGCACGGCTCCAGCCACCCGGAACACCGGCCACCGGATGGATCGACTTCCCCCCCAGAAAGGTGATGATTTCATGGTTGCGCTTGCGACAGGCAATCACCTCGCCGGCCACCTCCAGCCCGACCTTGCGGGCTACACCCAGGATGTTTCGTTCCGATGGCGGGGCATCAGGGCCGACAATGAAGTCCGGGCCGCCCAGAGCATAGAAGTGTGTGGTGTGATCGGTGACGAAAAAAGTCATGTAGAGCAGCTCACGCAGTTTTTTAGCCGCTGAGGTCGGTTCGGCGCCGAAGACGCCATCCAGCGCCTTGGTGGCGGCAATGTGATGCGCCTCCGGGCAGACCCCGCAGATCCGGTTGGTGATAACCGGCATCTCCTCGGCCATGCGCCCGACACAGAACTGTTCGAAACCTCGCAGTTCCGGAATCTGAAAGCAGGCATTCTCCACCGCTCCCTGATCGTTCAGAAAGATGTCAATCCGGCCATGCCCTTCCAGGCGGGTTATCGGGTCAATAGTAATTCGCGGCATTCGTTACCTCCGGCCGCCCAGTGTCGAGCTGGCCAGTGTGTATTTGTAGAACAGTCCGGCATAATCAGGGATCGTGGCCAGAAAGGCATCCACCCGACCAGCGATCGCCTCTTCCGACAGGCCGGTGGTATCGCCGATGTCCATGATCGAACCGAGTGCCGCCACCATCTTTGCCCCCTGGTCGCTGATCCCGTCCGGGGCGCCGTAACAGCCGGTGCAGGGCATGTTGGCCTTGGTGCAGGGCGCTCCGCAGCCGTTGCGGGTAGCGATTCCCATACAGAGCAGTCCCTGCTCCAGCAGGCAGGCCTTGGGTTCGGGATAGAATTCGTAATTGCGCCGGAAGGCGGTGATGCGCTTGTCTTCCTTGGTCCGGTCGCAGTCATCGCAGACCGTCAGGTTGCCGCAACCGATGGTACTTCCCTTGGGGGGCAGTTCGCCGGAGAGGATGGCCTCGATCACATTCCAGATCTGGTGCGACTCCGGAGGGCAGCCGGGGATATAGTAATCCACCTCCACCTCCTGGGCCAGATGCTTCACGCGCCCCAAAAGCGCCGGCAGATGAATCTCTCCCTCCGGAAAGGCCGTCGTGCCGGAGGGGATGATGGCATCGGGATTTTCCACGGAGAGATTGTCAAGGTAGACGGCGCTGAGCAGTTCTTCCTTCGTGGTGAAATTGGCCAGGGCCGGGATGCACCCCCCCTTGGCGCAGGAGCCGAAGGCCACCAGGATCTGGGATTTCCTGCGCAGCAGATGGGCCATCTCAACATTTTCCTGTGAACGCAGTGCTCCGTTGAAGAGGGTCACGCTAATGGCCTGGTCCGGGAGCGCCTCGATATCCTTGGTCTTTGTGTCCAGCAGGCAGGGGCAGAACATGAAGTCCAGCGCCGCATCAACATCCAGGAGCTTTTCGTGCAGATTGACGACAGCGATCTCGCAGCCGCCGCACGATGCGGCCCAGTAAACCGCCAGCTTGGGTTTTTCAGGCATTTAGTCCTCCGTTAAAAAAGTCGACCGGGAGAGATAAAGGTGGAGAGCTAACCTGCGCGCAGCTTTTTAGCGCGACCGGTTGAGCGCATGGTTAGGCGAGAAGGCGTCTCAATTAGACGCCCACTGATATACTTATGCAAGACACTTGCAATCAGCGTCTGATACGGAATACCCTCTTCAGTTGCCCTTTCCTGAATGTCCATCAAGTCTGGAGTAGAAAGTCTGATATTCACACGTCGATCTTTGATAAACGTTTCGCGCGCTGCTGAGCGGTACTTCTCAAGATCTGATTTAGAAGTGACAGTTGATTTCATCTCCCCTTTTTCGTAAGCGGAGAGTATTTCCTGTTCATAATCATCAAGCTTGCTTTTCTTCATATTATCAACCCCTTTGCAGGTAATCCCTCGTCGCCTTCCGACTTGGTATCACTGTTTTCAAAAAATAGAATTCAGCTTCTTCCACAAATGGCACCAGATAAACATAGCCTTCGAACGCCACAACAAACACAGATTGATTTGGATACCTTTCAAGATTTGGGTGACTGATGGTATCCAGCAGTCCATTTCCCTCAATGGCAAGTACAATTTGTTCGAAGGAAATGTCTCGTTCGCTCTTCAGAGCTGTGTTTTTCTCGTGGTTCCATCGAAAATACTTCATAATTTACGATACCTAAAAGTGTGCCTTTTGTCATCAAATGATTTCTGCTTAACGTGGTTGATGCGAAGCGGCGAAGCGTTAGCGAAGCCCGTCTGCCGACGAGTGGGGGCTTCGGCGGAGACGTTGTTTATTTGTCAACCAATTATGAATTTATTAAACCTAATAAACAATGTCCCCCTGAGCTCCTTATCTGGGCGGAAGAACACCTGACGGCCTTTCGTTCAGGTGCTTCTTTCTGGTTATGCCGATTTGCCCGCAAGACATTTTGCGTAGACATATTCCGGATCGAGATCAACCCCGCAATCCCATTCAATTGTGTCGAACGAGACTTGAACCCGCCTGGAAGCATCATAATCTTTAATACGCTGAAATATGCCAAAATCAAGGATAGGCTTCATATCGAGAAAACCACTCTCTCCGTTATC
>JBGSQD010000326.1:0-5291 GCA_041738275.1 Geobacterales bacterium | reverse complement strand
TCTTGTTCATCACTTCGGCGGCAGTGTAGCCCAGCATCCTCTCGGCGCCGACGTTGAAGATCTGGATGACCCCCTTGGCGTCGGTGGCGATACTGGAGAAGTTGGCGCTGTTGAAAATAGCGCTCTGCAACGCCCCAGCCTTGAGCAGGGTTGCTTCGCTACGGCGCTCGAAAATGATCTTTCCTGTATCGGCGGTATCTGTTGGCACGCCCTTGTCACTATCTGTTTCCATTACTACCTCTTTAAATTTGGTTTGACCAATTAATTGACGATAATTCAATATATTAGGCTGAAGAATGTCAGGGACAACTATACTCTACTATCTTCACTCCTCATACTTATACCTTCACCTTCATCGTCTCCCGCTGCCACGGCCACGGTCGTGACGAAAAACACCGATCAAGACGAGGAACGTGCCGAGAATCCCGGCGATAACCATTATTTGACCGGCACTGTGATGCCAGCCGTCGTCCCGTGGGGCAAGCACCAGCATGGCGCCGCCGACTACGAGCGCCGCGGAAACGATGGCGGTGGTCAATCGCTCGAGATTGCGGCTGATGCGACCTCCCAAGGCCTCCACTGCCGGTGCCTGAAACCGACCCAGATTGCCATCGGCGATACGTCGCAGGACGCGGCGCGTGTCGCCGGGCGCGTCACTCATCAAACGCTCCATATCACGCGCCAGTTTGCCGGTCTTTTCCTTGATCCTCTCCAGCGAGAAGTGTTTCGCGGTCAGACGTGAGATTTCTTCACGGAACGAACCCAGGTAGTCATGGTCCGGATCGAGTTCGCGAATCATCGATTCCAGGATGACGAACGTTCGCGTCAGCAGGAAAAACTCGCCGGGATTGTGGACTCCGTGCCGGCTACCGGCTTTCAACAGCGAATCGAATGAATCTCCGATGGAAACCTCCGTCAGGCCACTTCGGTGTATCTCATAGAGCACAGTCTTTATGTCCATCAACAGCGCCCCACGATTGACCTTTTCGCTCCCTTGCGGCGCCATCTCGAGATATGCCTCGGTGGCGGCTCGCGCATCGCCTTTGACGACCGCTTCGAGCAGAAGTGTCAGTGATTCGCGCATTGGCTCGTCAAGCTCGCCCGTCATACCGAAATCGAGCAGGGATAGCTGCCCGTCCGGCAGAACCAGCACATTGCCGGGATGGGGGTCGGCGTGAAATAAACCTTCCTCGAAGATCATTTGCAGCGTCAACCTTACCAGGGTGTTGATCAGGCGCGGCATCTCCTCCGGGTGCTGTTTTGCGTAGAGATCCACACGTTCGCCGTCCGAAAACTCCATCGTAAGCACGTTTTCGCTCGAGCACTCGGCCACGACATCCGGAATCCAGAGGTCTGGGACATCAGCCAGCGCGGCACGGAAGAGCATTATGGAACGTGCTTCGTGACTGAAATCGGTCTCCCGGTTCAGGCTGTTGGCAAATTCACTCACCAGAACCGGAAGGTCCAGCGCACGCAGCCGCGGAGAAAAATATTCCACAAGCGCTACCAGGTAGGTAAGCGCCGAGATATCCGTGGCAATCATCTCTTCAAGGTCAGGACGCTGTACCTTTACGGCCACGTGACGCCCGTCCTTCAAGGTTGCTTCGTGCACCTGGGCAATGGTGGCAGCTGCTATCGGCGTTTCGCTGAACGATGCGAACAACTCCGTCAACGGAGCGCCCAGTTCCAGTTCGACCGTTGTGCGCACCGCATAAAAACCCAGCGCCGGCAACTGGTCGTGCAGCAGCTCCAACTCATTGATGTAGGATTCCGGGAGCAGATCGCGCCGCAGGGCGAGAACCTGTCCGAGCTTGAGGAAGGTCAGCCCAAGTTCTTCGAAGGTTTCCCGAACTTCCTTTGGTGGCGGAAAATGACCCTTGCCGCGCAGGGCGCCAAGGAATTTGTGCCGGGCGAGCACTCGCAGTATTTGCATCAGTCGCGGGGCCGCTTGCAGCAGACTGCTGTTCTCCGGGTCGATCATTACAGCCATGCATCCCTCCCAAAAGTTATGCTGAGGATCGTTCCGAGATCCCCATGCCTGTTTCAACCAAACGCTAAACAATAAACCATTGAGCCGCTCCGGTGGGCTCAATCCACGAGAACGTCCGAATCCAGACACACCTTTACAACATGCGGATCAAAGTGCGTTCCTGCCAATGAGCGGAGGTGTTTGCGCACTTTTTCTACAGACCAGGAGGTGTGGTAGAGGCGGTCGGACCGGAGCGCATCCCAGACGTCAACCACCGCAAAGATGCTCGCCACAAGCGGGATCTGTTCGCCTTTCAAGCCGAGCGGGTATCCGGTGCCGTCCCACTTTTCATGATGTGAGTAGGGGATGTCGAGTGCCGCGCGCAGGTAGCGGATAGGAGAGAGCATTTCATAGGCAAACACCGTGTGCTTTTTCATCACAATCCATTCGGCCTCGGTCAACGCACCCTGCTTGAACAAAATCGTGTCCGAAATTCCCATCTTGCCGATGTCATGCAGCAGCGCGCCCCAGCGAACCTGCACCAGCTCCACATCGCTCAGCCCGAAAAGGCGCGCCAGCTTGACGGTTACATCAGCCACCCGCTGTGAGTGCCCTTCTGTCTCATTGTCGCGCAGTTCCAGTGCCCGCGACCAACCTTCGATGGTGGCGTCGTAAGCCTGGGTCAGCTCCCTGTTGGAGCGTTGCAGGTTATCGAACAGGGTCGCATTATCAATGGCTATCGCAGCCTGGGAGGCCAGAGCTTTGAGGAAGTTCAGCCACTCGTCATCGCGTATGAGCTGGTTGCGATGAAAAACCTCCAGCACCCCCATGACCTGTCCTTTAGCGATCAACGGCACTCCATGGTAGCTGACGAAATTCTCACCTGCCAAAAGTATCTTCCGCAGAAAGCTGTCATGCTCCTTTGCCAGATCAGGGATATGGACCATGATCCGGTCTTGTGCGGCCCGTCCGGCATAGCCTTCTCCCAGGGGCTGGCGCGCAAATTTGATTGCTTTGGTGTGAAAACCTCGTCCGGCAACGTATTCCAGTGTTCGTGACATGGGATTGAATAAAAGTATGTCAGCTGCGTCAACCGACAGCTGAACGACGACATGGGTGAGGAGCGTTGTCAGACTGAGATTCAGATCGAAACTGAAATTGATGGCGCGGTCAATTTCAACCAGGGCGGTCAGATGTTCAAGATGCCGTTGAATCCTTTCCTCCGCACACTTTATATCGCTGATATCCGCGAAGGTCACCACGATCTGTCGCAGCTTCTCGTTGCTGTCATACTCGGGGTAGGCGTTCACCAACACCCAGATGTATTCACCTTCGGTGCCGCGGGCAATCCCCATTACCAGATTCTTCAGCACATGCCCAGTGGCGATGACCTGAGAAACGGGAAAATAGTCTACGGAAATCGGGTTGCCATCCTCGCGTACAAAGTGCCAGTCCGGGTCATGAGCGTCCTTGCCCATGATCTTATCCAATGGTATCCCCAGTAATTGGGAGGCTTCGGGGTTGCACAGGACAACCCGGGTATCGGTGGCATGGATAACAACACCTACGGGTAGATTTTCGATCAACAACCAGTGAGCCTCCAGATTTTCGATCAGCGACAAGCGGGTCTCCTCTTTTGCCCGCAAGGCAGCTTCGGCTTGTTTGCGGGCACTGCTGTCACGGACATTGCACTGGATGTACTTGTCACTGCCAATCAGATAGGTGTTGCTGACAAACTCCACATAAACCAGGTGGCCGTCTTTTGTCTTGAGCGAGAGGTTTTCGCAGCGGGAAAATTTGTTTTTCTGCAACTCCAGGAAGAATGTTCTGCCTGTCTCGATATTCTCGAACATGCCAAGTTCCCAGAATTTCTTTGCCACCAGCTCGTTCCGCGAACAGCCCAGCAGATCAAGCAGATACGGGTTGACATCACTAACCTCTCCTGTCCCGGAGTCCAGAATCATGATGCCTTCAAGCGCCGCCTCAAACAGGCTGCGGTAGCGAAGCTCCGCGTTTATGAGTGCTTGCTCCATTGCTGCCCTGCCGGAGTCTTGGGCTTTGTTCCGTGTCTTTACGGTTGCCGTTGTGCGTTTCATATAATGTAAATCCTTCTATCAATCCCGGTGAGCATTTCACTCTTGATTGAAAGTTTATCAGAAGAAGTACATATGGCCATAAAGTGGCACAGTTTCGTTGTCAACTTTGACGATATAAACGAGTCGGTATTCGGCCAGGGCCACTGATTCGGTCGCGACAGGTTTTTTGCGGCCCGATTGAAACATTGGTATTTGCGGGTATAATTCTTGTGACACTGCCCCGGTCGACACGAAGTGTTGATCCAATATTCAGGAGACAACTCATGAGCATGCTTTTTTCACCGTTTAACTTGAGGTCCATCACTTTTCGCAACCGTATTTTCGTCTCTCCCATGTGCCAGTATTCCAGTCGGGACGGATTACCCACTAACTGGCATCTCGTGCATCTCGGCAGTCGTGCAGTGGGAGGCGCTGGCCTGGTCATGGTTGAGGCAACCGCCGTGAGCCCGGAGGGACGTATCAGCCCGGATGACAGCGGCATCTGGAGCGACGCCCATGCCGAGGCTTTTGCCCCGATCGCCGGCTTCATAAAAGAACAAGGCGCAGTGGCAGGGATCCAGCTTGCCCATGCCGGCCGAAAGGGGTCCTGCTCACTGCCATGGCTTGGTGGTGGCCCCCTTGGGATGGACGCCTGCGGCTGGCAGCCTCTTGCGCCAAGCGCACTCCCCTTTGACGCAGGACACCCCGTTCCTCGTGCCTTGACACTGAAAGAGATGGACGAAATCGAAGCCCAGTTTCGCGAAGCAACCCTCCGGGCTCTTGCCGCCGGGTTTCAATTGGTTGAGGTGCACATGGCCCACGGCTACCTGCTCCATGAATTCCTTTCTCCGCTTGTCAACAAGCGGGAGGATGACTGCGGAGGAAGTCTGGAGAATCGCCTGCGCTTTCCCTTGAGGATAGCCCGTGCCGTGCGTGATGAATGGCCGGCGGAATTGCCGTTATTTGTCCGGATATCTGCCACCGACTGGGTTGAGGGGGGATGGGATATTGATCAGTCTGTGGTTCTGGCTAGAAAGCTGAAGGAGATCGGGGTGGATCTGATTGACTGCTCTTCCGGGTTTGCGGTACCGAATGAGCCGGTGCCGTTTGGCCCCGGCTTCCAGGTTCCCTTCGCCGCCAGGGTCCGGGCCGAGGCCGGGATACCCAGCGGCGCGGTTGGCTTCATCACCGAACCGGCCCAGGCTGAGCAGATAGTGGCCACAGGGCAGGCGGATGTCGTGTTGCTG
>JBGSQD010000307.1:0-14399 GCA_041738275.1 Geobacterales bacterium | reverse complement strand
GCGGGCTTTTCTGTGCTTATTATGGTACTTTCCTGTTACTTCTTCTACTTCTCTTTATTCTTGGCCGGTTTGCGCGGTGCAAGGGCAATCATTGGATTCGCCGCGGAAACCGTTACAGTAGCCGTTGAATTTGCAAGTTCTTTCTTAAGAGCCCTTACTTTTCCGTCGAACGAATATTTGCTGTCCGGCTTGATCTCCTTAACCTCTGTAGGCAGGCCGATCCGGTCAAGGATGGCAATGAACGGCTCCGGATCAAGCTCCTCCACATTGACCATGGTCTTCGTATCCCATTCCCCGGTAACAATCAACATGGCGGCCGCAACCGGCGGAACTCCGGCGGTGTAGCTGATTCCCTGCGACTCCACCTCCTCGTAGCACTTCTTGTGGTCCGAAACCTGATAGATCAGTACTTCGCGCTTTTTGCCGTCTTTTTTCCCTTTAACAAAATTGCCGATGCAGGTGTTGCCCGTATAGCCGGGGGCAAGGGTCATCGGGTCGGGGAACAGCGCCTTGACCACCTTGAGCGGAACCACCTCTTGGCCGGTGGTCAGCGTCACCGGCAGGTGCGAGAGAAAACCGAGGGTGCGCAGTACCGTAAAAACGTTGATATAATGATCACCGAAACCCATCCAGAAACGGATGCTGTTGGCATCGATATTCTTGTACAGGGAGTGCAGCTCGTCATGGCCGTTCAGGTAAACCGGCTGCTTGCCGACAACAGGGAAATCATAGACCCGCTTTACCGAGTGGGTAGGATATTCCTTCCACTGCCGGTCAATCCAGGTCCAAACCTTGATGAACTCCCGGAAATTGATCTCCGGATCGAAGTTGGTGGAAAAATATTTGCCGTGACTTCCGGCGTTCACATCCAGGATGTCAATGGTGTCGATCTTGTCAAAGTAGCGCTTGACCGCAAGCGCACAATAGGCATTGACCACACCCGGATCAAAACCGGCTCCGAGTATGGCGGTTATCCCTTTTTCTTCGCAACGATCTTTACGCTGCCACTCGTAATTGGCATACCAAGGGGGCTCTTCGCAGACCTTGTCCGGCTCCTCGTGAATAGCAGTATCGATATACGCCGCGCCGGTCTCAATACATGCCTCCAACACCGACATATTGATGAAGGATGCCCCAAGATTGATAACAATACCGGATTTGGTCTTCTTGATCAGCTTTACGGTAGCTGGAATGTCTAGGGCATCAAGCTGGGCGGAATAAAGTTTCCCGGCAGGATTCTTGAGATGCCCCTTCCGGTTCACGCTTTCGATGATCGCGTCACATTTGTCCAGCGTCCTGGATGCAATGCAGATATCACCCAGGACATCGTTGTTCATCGCCGCCTTGTGGGCTGCCACATGCGCCACCCCGCCAGCTCCAATTATCATTACGTTCTTCTTCTGCATGTAATGTCTCCTCCTTTAAGATAGACTGCTTGAGTAGTCTTCATAATCAAAACTGCGTACCAGTTCCACAGTGCCGTCCAGTCTCCGAACTGCTATAGCCGGCATTGGCACGCCGTTGAACCAGTTTTTCTTGACCATCGTGTACCCAGCTGTATCGGCGATGCGCACCTCGTCGCCAACCTTAAGTGCGGCAGCCAACCTGTAGCTGCCAAATACATCTCCAGCCAGGCATGACCTGCCAGCAATCATCATCGGTTGGTCTCCGGGGCCGGGGGATGAAATCCTGGGGTTAGTACCGTAGATCAGGTGGTCTAACAGGTGCGCCTCGACAGAGGCATCGAGGATAGCGATATCGACCTCGTTATGCACCACATCGAGCACAGTAGTAACCAGTTCGGTGCTGTTGGTGATGGCAGCCTCGCCCGGCTCAAGATATATCTGTACCCCGAATCGTTCACTGAACGTCTTCAGTATCTTGCAGAATCTTTCCAGAGGATATTCCTCTTTTGTAAAAAAGATCCCGCCGCCAAGACTGATCCAATCCATTCGCTCCAGCATTGGGGCATACTTTATACCGATCTGATTCAGAGCAGCAGCAATGCTTTCCACGTCGTCATTTTCGCAGTTGAAATGGAACATCATACCGCTGATCAGGTCTGCCACAGCAGAGAGTTCCTGTTCGTTGCATACCCCCAGCCGCGAATATCTGCGCGCCGGGTCCGCCAAGTCGAAATGGGAATAGCTAATGCCCGGATTGACACGCAGGCCGACTTTCAAGCCGTTTACTTGATTATGGAACATCCTTAGCTGAGATACGGAATTGAATATCACCTTGTCGGCAATCTTGCTGACCGCATCAACCTCTTCGGAAGAATAGGCCACGCTGTAGGCATGCACCTCCTTGCCAAATTTCTCGCGGCCAAGCCTCGCTTCAAAAAGGGAGCTGCTGGTTGTGCCGTCCATGTACTGGCGCATCAGATCGAACACGCACCAGGTTGAGAAGCATTTCAGCGCCAGGACAGACCTGGCTCCGGATTCCTCACGAACAAGCCGTATTATTTCCAGATTTTTAACAAGTTTGGTTTCATCGATGAGGTAGAACGGGGTGTGTAATTGCGGCATCTATGAGTCCTCGCGGGAAAAGTATATAGTCAACAGGGGTATTTGTCAATTTTGGTAGAGTTTCCCAGTTTATGTTCGCTTACGCCCAACATACAGTACATAAACTACAAATACCCCCATTAAGGTCAGGCGATGGAAATTGCCTGACCGGTCCGGATGGATTCAACTATTTTGAAAGCTACCAAAGAGGTGCTGTAGAGCTCCTGAAAAGGGATCGGCTCTCCTTTACCTGCCAGAACCGCCTCTATGAAACCTTTTACGCATCCCGCCTGCCCCTTGTTCTGGCTAGCAAGTTTTTTTTCCGTTTTGGAGTTATTGGCAAATATTGTCAGGGTTTTAAAATCATCAAGCACCATGGTGCTCCGGTTGGCAAACACCTCCACCCGTTCCTTGGGGCATCCCTTGTCACCATTAGCGTAGTAACAGATTGTTGCGATAGAGCCGTTGCGAAAGGTCAGCGAAATCGTCACGGTGTCATGCATATTGCCCGGCGCCTCCATGGCAACGGCATGGACGGAAACCGGCAGCGATCCGGTTATATAAGTCAGAAAATCTACAAAATGGCAGACCTCGCCAATGATTCTGCCTCCCCCAACTTCAGGGTCCTGAATCCATGATTCACAAGGAATGGAGCCGGCGTTGATCCGGTAAACTGCGGAGAGAGGAAAATTACCGACCTCTTTTTTCATTATAAGGGCCAGCGGGGAAAACCGACGGTTGTAGCCTACCATCAGGAGCGGCCTTGAGCCATTTTTGCTTCGGGATGAGTACACATCTGCAATCCGCTCCAGTTCGGATTCAGTCAGACAGAGCGGTTTTTCCACGAAAACATGCTTACCGGTTTCCAGGGCACGCATGGTATATCCGGCGTGGGAATCATGGCGGGTGGCTATGAACACCGTGTTGATTCTCACGTCCGTCAAAATGTCATCTGCATTGCCGCTACAGAAGGTAAAACCATAGCGGTCCCCTGCGGAGCGCGCCCCGGTGCTTGTGGCAGTGGCTACCCCCACCAGGGAGACCGCCTTATCCTTGGGAATATTAGGCAACAGGTGACTCTGGGCATAGGAGCCGGCGCCGATGAAGCCGATCCCCACGGCCGGAAGTTTCTTCCGCTCATTTACAAGCGATTGAAGGGTCTGAGGCCCACAGGGACGAGCAACTGCCTTCATTACATCGTACTCGATGAGGATGCCGATATACTGCTCTGCCTTGGCCATCATCATATCATAGGCGTCCGGCGCATCATCCAGCCTGAATGTATGACTGGTCAGGTAGCTGACATCGACCCGACCTGAGGCAAGCAACTCCTGAAACGCCTGCATATTCCGGTTTTCAGTCCAACGTGCATAGGCAACCGGATAGTCGACACCCTTTTCTTCGTAAACCGGATCATAGCGCCCCGGCCCATAGGAGCAGGACATGCGCACCTGCAACTCCTTTTTATAATAATGGGGTTCCCGGTCGAAACCGGTCGGCACGGCACCGACCACAACCACCGTTCCCCGCTTGCGGCAGATGGAGCCGGCAAAATTGATCGGATCCAGGGAGCTGGTGGCAGCAGTAATAATGACCGCGTCACATCCGATGCCGTGGGTGAACTGCATGATCTTTCCGTCGATCCCGGTATCTTTACGACAGAGCGCCAGATCCAGGCAGTGTTGTCCCGCGATCTCCACCATGGCGGGATCGATGTCAACCCCCACCACACGTACCCCCCCTGCCCTCAGGATAAGGGCGGTCAATTGCCCCAACAGCCCCAGCCCGATGATGGCGCAGCTTTCCCCGAGCCGGAGGTCGGCCTGCCGGACGCCCTGCATCGCGATGACTCCCAGGGTGTTGTAAGCAGCCTGCCGCATGTCGGCACCTGGAGAAAGACGTACACAAAGGTTCACCGGCACGCTTACTATTTCCGCATGGCTGGCGGAGAGTCCTGCGCAGGCAACCAGATCCCCTGCCTTGAATTCGCGGACATCAGGGGCAACACAAATAACCTCGCCGGCACTGGAGTAACCTAACGGGGAATAGGCATCCAATTTTTTCATCACCGCCCGGTAAGTCTGGGTGATCCCCTGGCTGCGCAGGGTATCGATTACCTGTTTCACCTGCTGAGGACGCTCCTTGGCCTTGCCGATAAAGCCGGTGCGGGCGGTCTTGACCGTGCTTCCTTCTGTTCCGGCGCTGATCAGGGAAAAATGGTTTCTGACCATGACCATGCCAGAAGAGAGCGCCGGCCAGGGGACTTCCAACACCTGCATCGAGCCGTTTTTTAATTTCTGGGTAAGTTGCAGCATATCACCACCTTGTAAGCATGCCTGTTTTTCTCGCATGATAACAAATAATTGTTACAGGGATTCAACGGTGTCGTGAATGTTTGGTGAACTCGGGAAGAGCAGTAAATTGAAGTTTCACTTGTGGGTGCCGCAGGAAGGATCAACCGTTTAGAATTACACTTACTTATATTTTATTATTTTCACTGAAGCAGACAAGCTGGCGGAAACATTGCCGTTGGCATCCTTGACCCATGCATAAGCGGTTTTTACACCTGAAGAGGTGAATTTAAAACTGCTCGGGGCCTTTGCCAGCCATAAAGGAGAATTGGCGGAAGGAGGAGTGGCACTTTCGGTAATCATGTATCCGGTGACCGCTTTATTATCGGTGGCGGTGAATCTTGAAACAGGTACAATTGTTGATTTCACTACTTTCGGCATGGTAAAGGCGGTGATGACCGGGGCGGTCGAGTCCGTTTGAGTAATGGTAACTGAAGCTGAACTGCTAGCCGAGACATTACCTACGGCATCCTTAACCCAGGCGTAAGCAGTTTTTTTACCAGCAGCAGGAAAAGTGAAGTTGACGGGTGCGGTGGCACTCCATCCGGCAGCACCAGCAGCAGGCGCAGTCGCGCTTAGCGTTATCATGTAGCCGGCGACTTTGACGTTATCGGCGGCAGTAAACCGGTATACCGGGACTGACAGAGATGTGTACGTAACAGGCATGTTGAAGCTATTCACAGTCGGTGCTGTTAAGTCAGGGACAGGATTGCTCACCAAAACTGTTGCAGATAATGATTCCTTTGCATTCCCGGCATTGTCATAAGCCTTGGCAATTATTGTGTAGACACCGTTGTCCACCGTCGAGGAATCCCATTTAAAACTGAAGGGAGCAACATTGCTTGCGTACAGAAGCACGCCATTGCAGTAAAACTCTACATTGGTCACTCCGACATTGTCACTGGCATTGGCGCTGATTGTTACCGTACCTTTAATAGAAAAATTGTTTGTCGGCGATGTCAAAGCCACTGACGGTGTAATATTGTCATTTACAACCGTTACTGATTTACTCGACTGACTGACGTTGCCGGCCGTGTCATATGCCTTGGCTGTAAGGGTATAAGCTCCTGCCGCAGTTGACAGTGTATCCCAGGTGTAAAAATATGGCGCCCCGGTCTCAGTGGCCACCAGTATCCCGTTGACATAGAATTCAACCTTTGTGATCCCGACATTGTCATAGGCATTGACAGACATCGAAACAGCACCGCTCACTTTGGCATAATCCGCTGGAGATGTTATGTCTACGGTTGGCGGAACCTGTTCTGTAATAGTTACACTATTTGAAAAGGGGCTCTCTATCCCGGCGTCATTATAGGCGGTAACTGCAAACTTGTAGGAAACATTGGGATCAAGCCCGTCTATGGTTGCTGATGTCTGATTGCTGACATCCAAAGGGGTCATTCCTTCAAGAGGCAACGATTCGGGGCTGAAATATACCTTGTAGCCAGCCACGTCGCTTTCAGTGTTTGGGTTCCACTGAAGCGTAACACCGGAGGCAAAGGCCGGGGCGCTCATACTTAGGGATAGTATTGCTGCCAGCACTGATTTGACAAGCATCTTCTGCAAACGGAAACCGCTCTCGACACGACTCTGGTCAACATATCCTTCTTCAACCAGCACCTCACCAATCTTTTTATTTGATAAATGCTGTTTGCAGAGAGCGTCGTCCAACTGACCACTGGAGATATGTCCGGTAGCGACAAGAAGTTCGCCAAGCCTCAGGGGACTGGATGCCTTTGAATTTTGATTCTGTTGAAATTCGAGCAGTGCGGCAAGCTGACGCTCCGTCAACATGCCGAGGCGCGTGAACACGTCACCGATCTTTTCTCCTGATTTCTTCTGTTCATCCAGGGCATAATCCAGCTGTTCACCGGTTATATGTCCCGATTGAACCAGCAGGGCTCCAAGCAATTGTCGCTCGCCTGCTGCAATTCTCAGGGCATCGCCAACACAAGTGAGGTGTTCCTGAACCAGAAGCGATGCATTGATATCGTTCGCCTTAAGCACTCCCATCCTGACCAGCACATGACCCAGAAGCTCACTGGTACGCTTTTGTTCCTCAAATGCCTGGTCCAGGTCAGTTTTCTTAAGAAACCCGCCATCCAGCAATATCTGACCGATATATCTTCTGATTTTATTTGCCATACAAAAAGCTCCTTACTTAAAAAAAGCGTTGTCACATGATCAAAGCCGATTTTAGGTACATTAATTCAATATCTCTGTACTGGCAAAACACATGCTGTTCAACTGCATTCCCCGACTTTGCTAATAATATGGACAAACTTACCGTTCGGTTTGCGGATCAGTTGCCCAACATAACGGATTTCTACCTGTGTGTTCGGATCCAGTTTGCTTTTGAAATGTGAAATAAGTGCCTGTTCGTAACGCTCTGTGTATTCGGGAGATTTGACTATCAGCACCGTCAGTTCTCCTTTCTTTTCCTGCAGATACTGCATCCCGTTGATGACCTGGTACAGGTTGTTATGCAGGTTGAGCGCAGTCGTGGTCACATATGTTCCATCCGCATTGTAAATCCTGTCACCACTCCAGCGCCCATGGATATTCCGAATTAACGGGAGATGGCGATCGCAAGCAGGACAGTAATCGCCGACATATTCTGCAAAGTCACCCGTCCGGTATCGGACAAAAGGCATTCCCGGGTTATGGAAAGATGTACCAACGATCTCGCCGACACCACCCGGTTCCCGGATCACCCTGTTCGCCTCATCCACCAGTTCAAAATATCCATAAGCCGGCTCCACATGGTAGATGTCGCTACGGGCACAGTATCCCGCCAGCACCAGCTTCTCGCTGTGTCCGTACCAGTTGTAGAAACGGATGCCCAATTCGCCCTGGATCAGATTACGCTGATAATCGAAGATGTTTTCCGAACCGGAGAAAAAGGCTGTGATTTGCGGGATATCTCCCTGTTTGCGCAAAAAGAGTGAAAATTCATAGGCTGTTGATGGATAACAGTGAACAAAGCGAATGCCCATTTTATTTATCGTCTTGCTGATCATTGCAAAATGTTGATCCGACAGTTTGAAGCCATCGAATATGACTTCTCGAGTCAATGGATTTACTAGGTAATCGCTACCATTGTCGAGGCTATGATTGCGAATGACCGCCCGAACATCAAAACGGTAACCGGCACGCTCCCAGAGCGAATGCATGGTCGCCAGTTCGACGACAAAGCGGTTCTTTGGTGCGATAAAGGTAAGCGGTTTACCGCTTGTCCCACCTGTTGTCCCGGTATCGTAATTTGCCATGCAGATACTGGGGTTAATGAAATAGTCATAGTTTTCGAGTATCGTATCCTTGTCTATAAAAGGAATAGTCTCTTCGAACTCTTCAATTGAATGAATTGTTAGATCACCATAACGCTCGCGGTAAAAAGGAATCTCACGAAGTGCGCCGTTAACCGAATCGAGCAGTATGGAGCGATTGTTGAAGGAATACGCATTCCGTTGCAAAAATTCGCGGTATTCCCGATATCCTTTTCCGAATATACGGACAGGGTTACGGTTCAGCAGCATGGCGCCATGGCCGATTCGGCTCGGCAACCGGGTTATGTTTTTAAGCAGGTAGCTTTTTGTCTTATGGAGCACGGAAGTATTCCTGTCATTCAATAAGTTAGAGTGGCGGCATTAAATTGGATACTTGGTATCCGCAAAAGAGACCTGCATATCAGCAAAACCTAAATCGCCCAGAGGATTGTCAGCTGCAGGTACTATCAAGAACTTTCCGCAAACTGGCCTTGATTACAGGGAGATCATACCTCTCACATGCCTCCCGGTAAGCGTTATCGGCTATGCGAGCCGCAAGCTCACGATCCTGCAAGACGGCAAATATTTTCCTGCTCAGGTCTTCGGCGTTCTCAGCTTGTGCAATAACCGCATTATCCCCGTCACACAGAATATCCCTGAGTCCTCCGACAAGGGTCGACACAATAGGTGTTTTCGTCGCCATGGCCTCTAAAATAACATTCGGGATTCCCTCGGTATGACTGGGCAATACCAGCATGCTACAGCCATAAAGGGCATCCAGTTTTTCAACCTCTCCAATCCAGCCGTTTATCCTGATATTTTCACTAAGCCCCCGCTCGGAGACATAACGACGGAGTTCTTCTATCTCTTTGGTACCAAAGAAATCAGCGCTAACTTCGATCTTGTCATTCAGGAGAATACCAAGTGCATCAACAAGCTCATACACCCCTTTCCTTTTCATATACCAGCCAAGAAAGAGGATATGCCCCTGCTTCCGCTTGATCTGACGGGTGTTTTCCATACCTTTTATATCGATAGGGTTATTAAGGACATGAATCTGCTTGCCTGGAAAAAGCTGCGCCATATTTTCTTTGATTTCAGGAGTGAGCACGATGAATGCATCAGCTCTCGACAGCAGGGCCATGGCAATGAGTTTTTTTACACCTCGAAGGTCAGTTATAAATTGGGAAAAATACGACGGGTGGATATGTACGATCAACCTGTGCCCCAAAAGGACTGCCGGAAACATGAATAAACATTTTCGATAGAAACTGTTGAAGGATGCTGTATGGATGTAAACTGCCCTGCTTCCGTTTAACAATGCGAACACAAAGCGCAAAAGGGCTAAAAACAGCACCCTTAATTTATTTTTTTCACCACCTGCAGAAGCAAAATATTCTATCTTAAAATCGGAAAAGTAGCCGCCTATCCGCCACAGAGACACAACACGTGATATGCCGCCCATCCCGGTCTGGTCTGGGCCAACCATGAGAATGCGATTTTTTTTCATAAAGATATCATTATAGCAATCCCGCCCAAACTCACCGGTTGCACACCTTTCACAAAAATCTTATTTTGCTTTAATTGTAAGCCCCTTTGGTATCATCGGCCCCTTCGGTCCCTGACCTGCAACGATTACATCTGAGCCTGCAGAGCTTAATGTTCGCCCATTTAATATAAAAAAATATTCGCTGGTGATCGGTAGCCCACCGACATAAACCTTTCGTACCTTATCAAACAGCGGACCATCAAAACGCCACTCCACAGCCGAAGACTGCGGAGTACAAATCAGGTACAACCCTTCATCGGCAATGGCGCCCGCGTACCCCTCACCCGAAACGATCTGGACATTATCAACTTTTTGCCTGTTTATCGCATCGTCGACAGCTAGAAAGGTTACAAACTCAGCTTCTTTACTCACTTTGTCGACCGTAATCTCCATTCGCCATCCCCCGGCGTCAACATCTATCGCCGGCAAACCGGATTGTGGCGGGTAATTGCGACCATTGACCCACCACTCCTTTCCAGGTCCGCCAACAGCCGCCATCTTGATCCCTGGTTTCGCCGCAACAGTTGCTGTAACGATCCCTCCAGCCGGGTTGGCGATCTCGAAGCCATTTTCGGTTATAATCGGCTTTTCATTGCTGTGAAAAAGTATTGTAGGGGTCAGAGGTTTGGCTAATGACACTCTGTCAACTACAACCATAAATGGGTGACGTCTACCGACAGGTCGATTCACCATTAATATCTCGCGATTGTATCGCAATACTTTTCGGGGGTCATAGGATTTCGATGCGTCCCCTCTCATCCATGACACGCCATCTCTGGCAGAAAAACCAGTCAGCCCGTTTAGACGGTACTTGTCAGCTCGCGTCTCCTCCAGATTCGCTGGTTCGCGGCCGACTGGTGGTGCATTCTCATCAAGAAACTGCTGCCCTCCGTCGTTTGAAACCGGATTGCCATCGGAAAAACTCTCATTAGGATCGTACACTACGAGGCTGTTATGAGCCACCGTTCTGGTGTAATAGTTCTTCCAGTGCGATGAGCTAAAGGCATCATACACACCGGTATCTGCAAGCAGTGAACCTTTGTAGGAAAGTTCGAAGTGGTTCTGATCCTTGTGGTGATGATTACGGGTATAAAACGGAGAACTTTTGAATACCAGATGCGTTGCCTCACTGTCCCAAGAATCTCTGGCAACTACAAAACCTGCTCCTGCAAAGTGTCGCGCAAGTGGTAATGGAGTCGTTGAATCTGAAGGCGCTAATGGAACTACAGCAGGGTCCCGAAACAGCAGGCGATGAATCCTTCGCGGTTCAAAGTTTTCAGCTAAATAAGTACGATAGAACCACTCGCCACTGCTGTTCTTGAATATCCCCGGACTTACTGCTGCGATTGCACTGACATAGTCGTCTTGAGTAGTTGTGTTCCAGCAGTCGCCGAAACGGGAAAATGTGCCATCACCTCTGACACCATAGATGAGCCAGTAGATCTGGTTTTTGCGCCACTCCTCGCCCCAGCGGATGCCTGTTGCCTTTTCCCACAGTAGATACGGGAGTGGATCTGTATAACCTAGGCCATAGCGCCATCCCATGTGATACCCTCCTTCAGCGGCAACGAAGGCCTGAAAGGGATTGTAGCCGTTCACCCATTGCGTATTAACAATCGACAGGAGACGATCTCTTTCATTCAGCCAATCCTCTGTCGAGAGAGCGATGAGTCCGGCCATGATGGCCGTGCTGCCATAACGGGAGTGGCCCCCTGTGTAAAGACGATCATCCAGAAAATAACTCAGATACTTGATGTGGGCGATAATGCCGTCCCTGACAACTATTTTCTGTTTTTCGGTAAATCGCACATTCAACCAATCGTAAATATACGCCATTGCAATGAGACGGCTTCTTTGGACAGTGTCATCATCTGCTGACGGTGCTGTTTCGGCCATGGCAATAGCATATTCCACAGCCAATTGAATCAAAGTTTCATCTTTTCCCAATATACCGGCAAGAGCAACGGAAGCTACTATCTTATAATCGTAACCAGTCTCTGCAAGTTTACTTGCAGGTGTATAAGCCAATCGACGTAAGGCATAATTGGAGATTGCCTTGAAATCTTCCTTGCCATACGTTAAGAGACTTTTTCCAACCCTTGCCAGATCTGTTGAGTCGATCAGCAAGCGAGGCCGGTCGGTCCTTACGGTAAAGACGGTATTTTGCTGCGCACTGAATGCATTTTGCGTAAAAGACACAGTTATTAATATAAATAGCAACAACAGACCCTTCATATAAAATCTCCTTTTTTCAGACAAGATGCATTCCAAGTTAATAACCAGACATCTGATATATTACATGCATCATATTGATATAATGAGCTTCTCGTACTCTGTAATCATCTGTTTGATCTCAAACTTATCGCAGACAAACTCGCGGGACCTATCCCCCATAGTTCCAAAAGTATCCTCAACCATCATTTTTTCCAGGTAATATGCCAGGGCATTAACATCGCCAGGGGGAAAAAGGTACCCGTTTTCACCGTTCAATACCTGTTCCGATGCACCACCTATATCTGATGCTACAATCGGTTTTCCAAGTGCCATTGCTTCAAGCACGGCTATTGAGAACGTCTCCACGGCATTGGAAGGAATCACCATAACGTCGGCTAATGATACATAAGGTCTTACGTCACGTAATAGGCCCGTTATGACAACGTGATCTGTCATCATATTCTGTTTTATGTGATTCTCAATTTTTTGCCTCTCAACACCGTCCCCAATTATCAGTACCTTGATTGGAAATCCTTTTGAGATAAGTATCCTGACAGCATCAAGCAGATCTATATGTCTCTTTTCGGGCCTGAGTGAAGCACAAATGGCTATAACCTTTTCATCAGCCGCAATATCCAGATTTTTCTTGAGGTGAATTTTATCTTCGGAAGTGCAATTAGGAGCAAAATATTTGATATCTACGCCATTATAAATGTAACTACAGTTATCAGAGGATAATCCATACTTATTGATCCAATAATCCATCTGGTTCTTGCAAACGAATACGACCTTATCACAGCGTTTAGCAAGAGGGGCATACAACATCTTAGTAATATTATGGCTATAACTTTCCGCCATGACTGTGGTGTGTATTACCTCAACCATACGAAATTTAATACCAAAAACATGTTTCAACACAGAGGCATAAGTCGAAGCGTAAAGACTCGTACCTACGACAATATCCGGCTTGAAGCTAGATACACATTTAAATAGATTTCTTGCTACGGACAGATCTACTTTATTCTTCTTGTTGAGACAAGTAACTCCGGAGAGTCTGGAAATATCTAGCTCTTCCATCAAAGGGGCATCGTCGAGTAAGTAGCATATCGATATATCGAAATGAACTCTATCCAACCTGTTGGCCAGTTGAATCGTATGTTTCTCAGCACCACCGAATCTAAGCGAGTTCATCAAAAATAGTATTTTTTTACGCTGCATCGAATAAACCTTTCAGCAATGAACTGTATTTATCAATTATTCGCCCGGAATGGTTCTCACTGAAATAGCAAGTAATTCTTTCGTGATAATCGTCATCCGTTTGCAATAGTTTTACAACCGCACTCTCCATCTGTTCACTGCTATCTACTGAATATCCAAGGTTATGTTCTTTAATAAGATCATCAGGGTCAACATAGGATATTACCGGAATTCCTCGTCGCCAGGACTGGAGAAAGGTATTTGGGAAACCTTCAAGTTCTGAGCTGTTCACAAAAATCTTTGCCCGGTCAAAATAGGTTTCGGTAGTTTGGAGCGGTTGATAACCGAGAAACTCTATATTGGGCAACTGGTCACACTCATTTTTCACTTTCTCAAAGAGGGCCTGGTGTGAATGACCTGGACCGCCAATCATAACGAACTTCTCATTTGGAAAAGAGCGCGCAAGTTCGATAAACAGCAGAGGTCTTTTGAAAGGGCGTATGGTTGAGACCCAGAGGATTATCTGCCGTTCGCTTTGCGGAAGCGGTATAGCATCACCCTCGAATGAATTTCTAATCAAAGTGCCTTTTATCCCATAGTTTTCCCATAACAGCCGGTTTTGCTGATTTGACTGCACGATGACCGTCGACGCCCTTCTCAGACCGAATCGGTAAAGCGCCCGGTCTCGGAAGAGCCGTATCAACTCTTTGCCGGGCATGAAGTCGGTATCGTGCGCTCCGGCCTGAATGAATTTTTTTCGGTTCACTTTACAGTACAGGGCCAACAAGCCCGGCAGAAAACCGGCTGCCCGGCTATAGTAGACGTCTGCATTGGCTGTTTTCAAACCCTGCCAGATCCGCCAGAGACGCGGATAAAAAAACCTGAGACCGGGAATGCCGTCCTGGTCCCGATAAGATTTATGAATTGTCATCCCCTCGACAATCTCATGTTCCGGCTGCCCATGATCTGCGGTCAGATAGCAAACGGAAAATCCTCTTTGCTGCAACCCCCTGCCAATGAAGATCTGCTGTAACTCGGCGCCACCGATTCTTGCGATACCGCTATCCGGCTTAAGACAGGGGTAAATACCCAAAGCAACAAAACAGAACTTCATCTGACATTCTCCGGATGTTAATTGCTCTTGCAAGTAATCAGACATATTGATCTTCATGCTCATATTTTTCGGCAATCAGATAATGGCGTATCAGATATCCGAAAATTACAGGCAACCAGAATATAAGGTTCCATTCCATGCAGTGAACCAGGGCGTTGACGATAAGTGCTATCAAAGCGGCAAAATAACCGATGCTGAGGG
>JBGSQD010000306.1:0-12112 GCA_041738275.1 Geobacterales bacterium | reverse complement strand
GGAGTTCATGGGCGCCATCCCGCGCATCCGCAACAAGCTGCAAACCCTGGAGGAGGTCGGCCTTGGCTACATCACCCTGGGGCAGTCCGCCACGACCTTGTCAGGAGGCGAGGCGCAGCGGGTCAAACTGGCCAAGGAGCTTTCCAAGCGGGCCACCGGCCGCACCATCTACATCCTGGACGAACCGACCACCGGGCTGCATTTCGAGGATATCCGCAAGCTGCTGGAGGTACTGCAGCGTCTGGTGGAAAGCGGCAACACCATCGTCATCATCGAACACAACCTGGATGTGATCAAGACCGCCGACTGGGTCATCGACCTGGGACCCGAGGGGGGCGACCGGGGGGGCGAGATCATCGCGGTCGGCACTCCGGAACAGGTGGCCAAGGTAACGAAATCATCAACGGGGCAGTATCTGAGAAAGATGCTGTAACCAGCGGAGGGAAAGATATGGAAACTACTGTATGGACGATACCCGATCTGCTGCAGCTGTCCGGCGGGTACTGGAGCACCTGCGCACTGCATGCCGGGGTGAAGCTTGACCTCTTCAGCGTTCTGGATGGCACTGCAAGGACATCAGCAGAGGTTGCCCGGGCGCGGCACGCAGACCCCCGGGCGGTCGGTATGCTGCTGGACGCACTGTCGGCCCTCGGCCTGCTGGAGAAGCGGGACGATACGTATGTTGACACCCCGTTTGCCGCAGCCAATCTATCCAAAAACTCCTCGGGGTATCTTGGTCATATCATCATGCACCATCACCACCTGATGTCAGGATGGGCAAGGCTGCATGAGGCTGTGACCAGCGGCGGCCCGATCCGGGAATCTGTTTCCCATGGCGATGACGCAACCGTCAGGGAAAGCTTCCTCATGGGGATGTATAATCTGGCCAGCCAGCTGGCGCCCCGTGTCGCCAGGGCAATAAGCCTGTCCGGCTGTCAAAGCCTGCTGGATCTGGGCGGCGGACCAGGGACCTATGCGATCCATTTCTGCCTTGCCAATCCGGAGCTGTCCGCTGTTGTGTATGATCTCCCCACCACCCGGACCTTTGCCGAGGGAACCATCGCCCGTTTCGATCTTTCCCGGAGAATAGCCTTCACCTCCGGTGATTACCATGTTGATCCGGTGCCGGGCGGCTTTGATGCTGCCTGGCTTTCCCACGTACTCCACGCCGACGGCCCCGAAGCATGCGCGGCGCTTGTACGCAAGGCAGCGGCAGCACTGAATCCGGGTGGCATTCTGCTGGTACAGGAATTTATCCTGGATGATGACAGGAACGCCCCCCCCTTTCCGGCCCTTTTTTCTCTCAACATGCTGTTGGGAACCGATTCAGGCCAGTCCTATACCGAGTCAGAACTGGCTGCCATGATGACAGCGGCAGGACTGGCCGATGTGCACAGGATTGCAGTGGAGCTTCCTAACGGCGCAGGGGTGATGAGCGGTCGCATTTGCAAGTAAGGAGGCGGGTAAACCATGGAAGAACTGCTGCGCAGTGAAATAATCCGCTTTATCGCCGGTCACCCCGGCAATCACCTGCCGGACAGCGACAGCCCGTATCTGGATGAACCGCTGGTGGGATTCGCCTCGGCGCAAGACCAGGTTTTCCGTGATTACCAGCAGATAATAGGCCCGTTCCATCTCCTGCCCAGTGATCTGCTGCCTGGTGCGGCAACCGTTGTCAGCTGGATACTCCCCATCAACCTGGCGGTTCGGGAAAGCAATCGCAAGCAGACCGACCTGCCATCCCGTGAATGGGCCTGGACCCGTACCCACGGGGAAACCGTCAACGGCGACCTGCGCCGGCATCTGGCCGCATGGCTGGAAGACCAGGGACATGGCGTAGTGGCGCCACAGTATTCTCCGCTCTGGAAGGAATACAGTGATACACCGGTCGGCATAGCCTCCTGCTGGTCAGAACGTCATGCCGCCTATGCTGCCGGGTTAGGCACCTTCAGCCTGAGCGACGGTTTCATTACCTCCCGCGGAATCGCCCACCGCTGCGGGAGTGTCATCACCACCCTTTCGCTACCACAGACCCCTCGAAAATTCCGCAATCATCGTTCCAACTGCCTCCATTACCATGACGGAAGCTGCGGCGACTGCATTGCACGCTGCCCTGTCGCCGCCATAACACGAAATGGCCACGACAAGGCCCTCTGCCGTGAGCTGGTCTACGGAACCGCCCCTGAACGGCTCTCGAAACAGTATGGCGTTCCGCAGACAGGATGCGGCCTGTGCCAGACAAGGGTGCCCTGTGAAGCGGCAATCCCTGCCCCATGCCGGGTAACAACCGGGTAATGCCTCCGGCCAAACGCTACAATGCCTTCTCCCATGAGCTTAAGCGGGTCTTCGGCTGCAAGGTGCAGCGCATCTCAATCGATGCCGGTTTCAGCTGCCCCAACCGGGATGGCACACTGGATACCGAGGGGTGCATCTACTGCGGAGGCCACGGCTCCGGTTCATTCGGCATCCGCCGCGACCTGGGTGTTGTTGCCCAGCTCGAAGACGGCAAGGAGGTTATGCGCCGCAAGTACCGGGCCCATAAATTCATCGCCTACTTCCAGGCATACTCCAATACCTATGCCCCGGTTGAAGTTCTTCGCACCCTGTTTGACGAAGCGCTCGATGTTTCCGAAATTGTTGGAATCATCATCGCCACCCGCCCCGATTGCCTGCCAGATGATGTCCTGGATTATCTCGCCAAACTGAGCGAACGTACCTATTTATGGCTGGAGCTTGGACTTCAGACCAGTAGTGACAGTAGCCTGAAGTTCATCAATCGCCATCACGATCACGCCTGTTCCGTTTCAGCCATTGAGCGGGCCAAATCACGGGGATTGCGGGTCTGTGTCCACATAATTCTGGGGTTGCCTGGTGAAACGAAGGAGGAGATGCTGGCCATGGCAGGTGAGCTGAACCGTCTCGGTGTGGACGGCGTTAAACTCCACCTGCTGCACGTCATGAAGGGTACCAGGTTGGCGGAAATGTACTTGCAAGGCGGTGTTGAACTGCTCGACAGGGACAGCTATGCCGGGCTGGTCTGCGATCTGCTGGAGCGGCTTGATCCGAAAATCCTCATCCATCGCCTGACCGGAGATGGCGGCCATGACAACCTGCTGGCGCCACTATGGTCGCTGAAGAAATTCGAGGTGCTCAACCTGATCGATGCAGAACTGGCGCGGCGCGGGACGCGGCAGGGCAGCTTATTCCCTACATCTCCACCCTTGTGACAACCCCTTGCAGCTTGGCAGCAGGCAGTTTATGGAACTGCACGAAATTGGGGGTCAGCTTCTTGATCAGGGCAAACATCTTCCAGATCGGGTTCTTCGTCTCAATGTCCTCTATACCGTAGAAGATGACCTTCTCGCTGATGCCGTGGGCCTTAAGCTGCTTTTCGATATCAAGCACCACCATGTAACCGGCATTAATCTCGAAAAACTCCAATCCGGTCCCCACATCAGTCTTGTGATGGCAGTTCGTCCCGAACGGTTCATCGGTGCGGACAAGAGAGATAAAGATGTTACGTTCATAGATAATATTTGAGCGGATCACGCAATGAACAATATAAGGAGGTATGACGTCCAGCCCCTTGAGAAAGAACAGCGCGGAGCCGGGGATGTTTTTCCCTTTGGCGTAGATCTGCTCGTAGGAGAGTATGAAAACATCCATTTCCAGGGGACGCAGGGCGCGATACAGTGCCCGCTGACCAAAGGTCCAGAGCAGGATGGTGGCAAAAGGGATCGAGGCCAGGATGAGTGACCAGTAAGCGCCGTGGGGGAATTTGGAGAAGGTCGATGTGAAGTAGACTATGTCGATCAGGGCAATAACAGCCACAATCGGCACTTTCCATTTTTTGGTAGTCCTGGAGAAGACCATGATCATCATGATGGCGGTAATGGTCATGGAACCGGTTACCGCCATGCCGTAGGCCGCCGCCAGGTTAGCCGACTTCTGGAAGAAGAACATCACGAAGATGACCGCCACCATCAGGGTCCAGTTGACTGCGCCGATATAGATCTGGGACTGCATATGTGTCGAGGTATAATCAACCTTGAACAGCGGCATCAAGCGCGTGGTTATCCCCTGATAGACGATGGAGAAGACGCCGCTGATGATGGCCTGGGAAGCGATGATGGTGGCCATGATGGTCAGGATCAGGAACGGGATGTAGAGCATGGGCGACTGCCCCTGGATCATGGCAAAGAGGATGTTCTTGGCTTCCGGGTGGCGCAGGATGAAGGCCCCCTGGCCGAGGTAGTTCAGGTATAGTGCGGCAAAGACGAAGTACCAGGCCCGGATGATCGGTTTTTTGCCCAGGTGCCCCATGTCGGCGTACAGCGCCTCGCCGCCGGTGGAGCAGAGTATGACCTCCGACAGCACGATATAGCCGGCAAAACCGTTCAGACGGAAGAACTCGAAGGCATGCCACGGGTTGATCGCCGAGACGATCCCCGGAGTGCCGGAGATGGAGACCAGACCCGATACCAGCAGGGCTCCGAAATAGACCAGCATGATCGGGCCGAAAATCCCGGCCATCCTGTCGGTCCCGCGCGACTGGAAGAAAAAGAGGGTGAAGGCGATCAGGGCGGCAATAATAACCAGGACCGACTGCTTGGTGGCGGCCAGTGAAGGGATCAGCAATAAACCTTCCACTGCCGAGAGGATAGAGATGGCCGGGGTGATGACGCCATCGCCCAGCAGAAGCGAGACCCCCAGGAAGGAGAGGAACCCGGCAAAGGCCAGCACCCGCCCCTTTTTGAAGAGCTTGATGATGATCTCCCGCAGGACGATCTCTCCCCCTTGCCCTTTCCTGCCCAGACTCATGGCCAGCCAGGCGTATTCCGCCGTAACCAGGATCGTCATGGTCCAAAAAACCAGCGACAGGATGCCGTAGACATTGGCAATCGTAGGCTTGGTCAGGGCAAAAACCACGGTCAGGGTATAGATAGGGCTGGTGCCGATGTCTCCGAACACCAGACCCAAGGCCTTGATGATGCCGCCCCAGAATGAATCCTCATGTTTGTGGATCATGAAACTCCTGGTTTGTTCCGTATATAATAATCAAAAAAAGAGCGGCACTTAATGCCGCTCCGCTATATACACCATTCCATAGGAATTTGTCACCCTTGAACATGCGATGCCTACATATCCACCCTCGTCACCACCCCCTGCAGCTTGGCAGTCGGCAGCTTGTAGAACTGGACGAAATTAGGGGTCTGGCGCTTGATGGTGGCAAACAGCTTCCAGATTATGTTGTTGGTCCCAATATCCTCAATGCCGTAGAAAATAACCTTCTCCTGAATGCCATGGGACTTGAGCAGATCCTCGATGTCCAGCATCTCCATGTAACCCGCCTTGATCTCAAAGGCGTCCAGGCCTTTAGCCAATCCGGTTGTCAGGTTGTTCTCCAGTCCGTAGGGCTCGTCGGTGCGGATGATCGAGATCATCACGTTGCGCTCGTAGATGATGTTGCTGCGGATGATGCAGTGCACCAGATAGGGGGGAATGACACTCCACTCCTTGACGAAAAAAAGTCCTGTACCGGGAATGTTTCTGTCTTTGGAGTAGATTTGGCCGTAGGCCAGTTCGAATGTTTCAAAATCCAGGGGCCGGAGTGCCCGGTACAGTGCCCGCTGGCCATAGGTCCAGATCAGGATGGTGGCAAAGGGAAACGACGCCAGAATTATCGACCAGTAGCCGCCATGGGGAATCTTGTTCATACAGGAAACAAAAAACAGCAGGTCTACCAGCGTAATCCCTACAGCGAATGGTACCTTCCACTTCTTGGTGGTGCGTGAGAAGATCATGATCATCATGATGCCGGTGATTGACATGGTGCCGGTGACTGCAAGGCCGTATGCCGCGGCCAGGTTTTCCGACTTCTGAAAAATCAGCATGATGCAGAGTACCGCCATCATCAATATCCAGTTGATCGAACCGATATAGATCTGGGATTTAAGGTGCGTCGAGGTGTAGTCAACTCGCAGAAGCGGCATGATCCGTGTGGTGATGCCTTGATAGACAACCGAGAATACCCCGCTGATCATAGCCTGGGAGGCAATGATGGTGGCCATGACAGTCAGGATCAGAAACGGGATATAGAGGATGGGCGCCTGGTGCTGGATCATGCCGAAGAGGTAGTTTTTCACTCCCGGGTGGCCCAGCAGGAAGACGCCCTGGCCAAAATAGTTGATGATCAGGGCCGTGAAGGCAAAATACCAGGCACGCATGATCGGTTTTCGTCCCAGGTGTCCCATGTCGGCATAAAGGGCCTCGCCGCCGGTGGCGCACAGGATGACCTCGGACAGGACGAAGAAACCTTCCAGCCCGTGATGCAGCATGAAATTGATGGCGTAATGGGGGCTGACCGCCATGAAGATTGAAGGCATGGTTATGATGGAGGTAACTCCGGAAACCGTCAGTGCGGTAAACCAGACCACCATGATGGGGCCGAAGGCGCCGGCGACCTTGTCGGTTCCCTTGAACTGGGCAATGAACAACCCCACGGCAATAATGGCGGCAATCAGAATCAGGGTGCCCTGCCTTGTCGCCTCCAGCCCGGGGATAAGAGCCATACCTTCCACGGCGGAAAGGATCGAGATGGCGGGGGTGATGACCCCGTCGCCAAGGAGCAGGCATACACCCAGGTAGGAGAGAAAGACGACAAAGGCCATCTGTCTGCCCGGTTTGAGCATGCGGGCAAGGATTTCCTTGAGCACAATGGTGCCGCCCTCTCCCTTGCGGCCCAGGCTCATCGCGAGCCAGGCATATTCGGCAGTTACCAGGATCGTCATGGTCCAGAAGACCAGTGACAGTATCCCGAAAACATTATCAATAGTTGGTTTGGTCAGCGCAAAAATAACCGTAAGGGTGTAGATCGGGCTGGTGCCGATGTCGCCGAACACCAGTCCCATTGATTTGACGATGCCGCCCCAGTAAGATTCCGCTTCGTGCTGCTTCATTATTGCTTCCCTGATAAAACGATCTCTTATAACTGTAGATCATTTGATATAAAGATTATGTCAAGATAACCGTGAGGAGCATCAAGAAAGTATCAAGATTGAATCCGGAACGAATGGCAGGCTGGAAATCAGTTGTTATTCCGATTTGGAATTGGCATTAGAAGGTAAGACGGTATCCGACACCCGGCTCGGTAATGATGTGCCGGGGACGGGACGGGTCTGCCTCGATTTTGCGGCGCAAGTTGCTGATATTGACCCGCAACACGTGGGGCTGTTCCAGATAGGCGATGCCCCAGACCTGTTTGAGGATCTGGCTGTGGGTCAGGACCTTGCCGGCGTGGCTGACCATCAGGCGCAGGATGTCATATTCGGTGGGGGTCAGCGAGACTTCCTCGCCGCTGATGGTGACCAGGCGGCGGGTCAAATCGACCTGCAGATCGTTGCAGGTGTAGATCGGTTCCGGAACCTCCTGGAGAGAGCGACGCAGCGCAGCCCTGATTCGAGCGAGGAGCTCCCCGACACCGAACGGTTTGGTAAGGTAATCATCTGCTCCGGCATTCAGGGCCGCTACCTTGTCATTCTCATGCTCACGAACAGACAGCACAATTATCGGCACCTTTGACCATTCGCGGAGTCGGGTGATCACCTCGATACCATCAAGGTCGGGCAGCCCCAGGTCGAGCAGGATGATGTCCGGTTTGAAGGCTGCCGCTGCTGCCAGTCCGGCGTGCCCGTTTTCAGCCTCGTGGAGGGAAAAATCTTCACAGGACAAAATCGTATGAAGAAAACGTCTGATGGCCAGTTCATCGTCAATAATCAGGATTCGGGGCAGGTTCTCGGCAGACATGATTTGACCTCATTGTAGGACGGCAATGCAATATGGCGCTACTTCTGGACCAGTGGCAAGCGTATCACGATTCTCAGACCTCCGCCAGTGCGGTTCTCGGCGCTTATTTTTCCGCCGTGGGCCTCCACAATCCCCTTGCAGATAGACAGGCCCAGTCCGGTGCCGCCGGCCCCCTCGGGGATCGGGATGCGGTAAAACTTGTCGAAGACCCGTTTCAGGTCTTGTTCAGGCACACCGGGTCCCCGGTCGGAGACATCCAGAAACAGCCAGCCATTTTCGGTGGTGGCGCTAACCTCAATGCTGCTTTCCGCTGACGCATACTTGTGAGCATTGTCCAGGAGGTTCACCAGCACCTGGGTCATCAAGACAAGATCCATGGGTATCAATGGCAAATCATCGGCCAGCCTGATGTCCACGGAACGATTGCCGATGCGCTGCTCGGTGGCTGCCAGGGCGCAGCCGACCAGATCCTGGACATCGCACAGTTCAATGTTCAGCCTGATAGCGCCGGCTTCAATACGGGTCATGTCCAGCAGGTTCCCGACAAAGCGATTCAGGCGTTCAGCCTCGCTGCAGGCGGAATCCAGCAACTCCCTTCGCGCATGGTCGCTCAGATGGGTCCCTTCCTCCTTCAGGCTGGAGAGCACGCCGGTCACCGAGACAAGCGGCGTGCGCAGGTCATGGGATATGGAGTTCAGCAGAGCCCGTTCCAGGTTTTCCCGGGCCTGGAGGATCTGTGCCTGTTCCGCCTGTCTGGAAAAACGGATCCGCTCCATGGCCATGGCCGCCTGGGTGGTAAAGGCATCCAGCAGGCGGCGGTTGTCCTGTGAATGGTAGGCAAGCTGATGCATCAATTTTACCCCCATGACACCCAGGACACTGGATGGGGTTTGCAGGGGGAGGTAGATCAGGTCAGCTGATACCAGCGTATCCGTGGCGCGCCCGGCCTGGTGGTTGTTGCGGAAGGCCCAGTCGGCCACGGCCTGCTCCTTTATATCCAGTGACAGCCCAACGCTTGCTGCCATGATGTCCAGATGCTCCCCCTCCGGCAGCAGGATAGCGACCTGGGCATCCAAAGCCTCTTCCACATTTCTTTGTACCGCCTTCAGCACCGCATTGATATCGGCGGAAGCGGCCAGGTCGCGACTCAGGTAATACAGGCTGGCGGTCTGCACCTCGCGGGACCGCATCACCTCGGCCCGTTCCCTCGCCCGTGCCACCAGGGAGCTGATTACCATCCCCACCACGAACAGCCCCAGAAAGGTCAGCAGATACTGGGCATCAGCCACCACAAAGGTCAGCCGTGGAGGGACAAAGAAGAAATTGAAGGCCAGAACACCCAGGAATACGGTCGTAATTGCCGGCTTGCTTTCCAGGCGCACCGAGGCAACAACCACGGCCAGCAGATAGAACATGACCATATTGGTCGGCGCCAGATATGGTCGCAGCAGTTCGCACAGGACAGTGGCAGCAGCCACGAGCAACAAGCTTGCCGTATAGCCACTAACTTCAAACGACGGGCTTTTCCTTGAGACGCCGAGGTCTTCATCGCTCTTTTCTTGTGCAAAGCTGACGACGACAATATCAACCGCGCCGCTCCGGCGGATGATGCGGTCAACTATGGGCTGCTGCAGAATTTCCCGCCAGCGGGGCCTGCTCGGTTTGCCCACCACAATCTTGGAGATATTGTGACGGCCTGCATATTCCATGACCGCATCGGTAACATCGGTTGCGGTAACGCTGGCCACCTGCGCCCCCAGTCCCTCTGCCAGCCGCAGGTTCTGCCAGATTCGCCCCCGGTTCTCCTCAACCTGTTTCCCACCCTGCGGTGTCTCGATGTAAAGGGTAAACCACTGGGCCTTCAGTTCTTCGGCTAACCGGCAGGTGGCCCGGATCAGTTTTTCGCTGTAGGGACTGCCGCTGACACAGACCAGCAGCCGTTCCGCTGTCGGCCATGGACCGGCGATGGACTGGGTCTCCATGTAGGCACGCATCTGATCGTCCACCCGGGAGGCGGTGCGGCGCAGCGACAACTCCCGCAGAGCCATCAGGTTGCCGGGACGGAAGAACTTCTCGATCGCCTTGGCAGCCTGGTCGGGGATGTAGACCTTGCCTTCGTGCAGTCGCTGTATCAGGTCTTCAGGGGGGATATCGATCAGCTTGATCTCGAAGGCCAGGTCCAGCAGCCGGTCCGGAACGGTTTCGCGGACAATAATGCCGGTGATCTGGGCCACCACATCGTTCAGGCTCTCGAAATGCTGGATGTTGACCGTGGTATAGACATCGATCCCGGCTGCCAGGATCTCCTCCACATCCTGCCAACGTTTTTCGTGACGCGAACCAGGTGCGTTACTGTGCGCCAGTTCGTCAACCAGCACGATCTGCGGTCTGCGGGCCAGAATGCCGTCCAGATCCATCTCGGGGAGCGTTACCCCGGTGTAGAGGATCTCCCGGCGCGGCAGGACGTCCAGCCCTGCCAGCAGGACGTCGGTTTCAGGACGGCCATGGGATTCCACGTAACCCACCAGCACATCACGGCCATCGTGTTTGCGCTGCCGGGCTGCCTCCAGCATGGCGTAGGTCTTGCCCACTCCGGCGGCATAGCCGAGAAAGATCTTCAGCTTGCCAAGTTCAGCCGTGACCTCTTCGGCCTGGGCCAACTTGAGCATCGCCTCCGGTGAGGGGCGTATGTCGTCGTTATCAGTGGGCATGGGGTCTCGATAATCGCCATAAGGCACACCGGCGACGGGGGCTTTTTCCCGCCGTCCGGTGCTGCCGCTGGTTGAACACTTCGCTTTCAGTGCTTATTTCAAAACTTGTCAAATTGTGGGCCAATACTCTTAATGGTTCTGTTCGATCGGGAGCAATTCAGCGAGGAGGGTTTCAGGGGCGATGTCCTGTTCGTTTGGCCACGTTACAGCGCCAAACAGTATTCCGACACGATTAAAGTAGTGTATGTCTTTCAGTTCCCGAAAAACGCCTCGATCAAGATATGGTTTGAGATCAAATATACCTTTGCGGCCGTCCTCAACTTCGACATAAATACGATAGTCAGGCATTGGTTTAACGGTTTTCACATCCCAGTACATGGCAACCTCACAGTGGGGTAATTTTGTAGGGATTTTCTCCGGCAACAGCCAGTTCCCAATCGGCCTGTAGCTCATCCCGATGAAGTTCAATCCACGCCTGCACCAGTCGCAACTGCTTACGGGGCAATTCTCCCGCCAAAACTTCACCATCTTCAATGCGGATAGATGCTTCAAATTCAGCATACTTAGCGTGAAAGTGCGGCAGATTGTGGTGCTGATTGTCGATAAGATACATGCGGATAATGATCCCGTAAAACATCGATATTATTGGCATAATCATTTCTCCTTTCTTAGAAAAAAATCAATCAAGGGCTTCATGCGCTGAACCGCACCGACTAACTCATTTACTTGTTTTTTGGGCTGAAGAGACCAAAGGGCAGAATCTTTCTGAAAAGGTTCGACAAGTCTGATTGCCAGATTTAGTCGTTTGTTTTGTTTCTCTAAATGACTTATCTGCGCTTTGGTTATTTCTATATTGCCTGAAATAATTTTTTGAATCCATAGTTCTCGCTCTTCGGTATACTCTCCACCCAGAAAAATTCCTCCATTGTATCCGGAGTGACATGGCCGGTCACCTTGACGGGTCTGGCCTTGACCGAGGGGACAGCAGGATGACCTTGCCTTTGACGATTCTGGTTCGTATTTGGCTCGCTATTGTCCTGGCAATTGATTTTGTCGTATCAATACGACGAATTTATATTAAATTTTCGGTTTTAGCCGCATAAATTTAATTGAAAACATTTTGCACTACCTTGTTTAACGAACTGTCATCCCATCCAATTCCAGGTTCAACACAAGTACATTCACCCTCGGCGATCCCATAAAACCAAGCTGGCGATCTTCAATAGCCTGCGAAACCGCCTTTTTCAGCACATCCTCGGAAACCCCGCGCGCCTTGGCAACGCGTGGCACCTGCAACAGAGCCGACTCGGGAGTAACGTGCGGGTCGAGCCCGCTGGCCGAGGCCTGCACCAGGTCGGCCGGAACCTGACCGGTCACTCCCGTGTCGCGGAGCGCCTTGACCCGCTCGCCAACGGTCTGCAGGTAAGCGGGGTTGGTAGGCCCGGCATTGGAGCCGCCCGATGCGGTTGGGTTGTAGCCGAATTCAGCCGTGGCTGAGGGCCGCGGCCAGAAGTATTTCGGGTCGGAGAAGGGCTGACCGATCAGGGTGGAGCCGATCACCTTGCCGCCCTTGTCCGTGATGAAGCTGCCATTGG
>JBGSQD010000296.1:0-10858 GCA_041738275.1 Geobacterales bacterium | reverse complement strand
CGGATCATCGGCGTCTTCCCACCCTATCACCAGCGACAGGTGCGCATCCAGTTGGCCGGGGTCATCAAGGGGGTTATCTCCCAGCGTCTGGTCCCTAAGGCAGACGGCAAGGGGCGGGTGCCGGCGGCTGAGGTCATGCTTGGTACGGCCCGCGTTCGGGAGTGTATCGACGACAAGGACAAGACGAAGCAGATCCACGATGCAATTTCCCAGGGGTTTGTCGCCTATGGCATGCAGACCTTTGACCAGTCGCTGATGAAGCTTTACACAGGTAATCTGATAACCTATGAAGAGGCGTTGCGGCAAAGTTCCAATCCCGATGACTTTGCCCTCAAGCTGTCCGGTATCTCTTCGACTTCGGATGCCTCCTGGGAGGGTTTTGAGAACAAGAAGGAAGTTGAGGCCGAACCAGAGAAGATCGACATTGAGAAGTATTGAACCAATGTCGCAGGAGCGGGCATATCAATATGCCCTGAAACTCCTGGCAGCCCGAGATTACACGACGTTTAAACTAAGGGAAAAACTCCTTGCCAGGGAATGCCCTGAAACAGTTGCAGAGAATGTGTTGACACGCCTGACAACGGAAGGTTGGATCGATGACCGCCGTTTTGCCGAGCGCTTTGCAGAATCGGCCCTTGCAACGCAGCGCTTCTTTGGTCCGCGCCTCAAGCTGGAGATGCGTCGCAGAGGAATTTCAGCCGATCTCGTGGATGAGACCCTGGCTAGGATTCGCGGAGAACATGATGAGGTCGAGGGGGCTCGTATGTTACTTGCGAAGCGTTACCCATGTTTTTCCTTTTCTGCGGCTGCTGACCGTGAAAAACAGCGGGTAATCGCTTTTATGCAGCGCCGGGGTTTCGGATATTCCACCATCATGCAGGCTATGCGGGAGCTGGTGTAGTATCCTGCAACACATTTTCGTAACCAATTGAATATTTTTATTCCATTTAGCTGAGGAAACAGATGACAGGCAATGATATTCGCGAACGCTTTCTGAAATTTTTTGCTGACCGGGGACATACCGTTGTGGCCAGTTCGGGCATCATCCCCAAGAACGACCCGACGCTCATGTTTACCAATGCCGGTATGAACCAGTTCAAGGATTGCTTCCTCGGGATGGAAAACAGGGGGTATACCCGTGCCTGCAGTTCCCAGAAGTGCGTAAGGGCGGGCGGCAAGCACAACGACCTTGAAAACGTGGGGAGGACGGCGCGGCACCACACCTTTTTCGAGATGCTCGGCAATTTCTCCTTTGGCGACTATTTCAAGAAAGAGGCCATTGCCTATGCCTGGGAATTCCTGACAAAGGACGTGGGGCTGGACAAGAATCGCCTTTACGTATCGGTCTACACCGACGACGACGAGGCTACCGACATCTGGCACCTTCAGGAGGGCATTCCGCGGGAGCGCATCTTCCGTTTTGGCGAGAAAGACAACTTCTGGTCCATGGGGGATACCGGGCCCTGCGGTCCCTGCACGGAGATTTTCTACGATCAGGGACCCGAGGTGGGATGTGACAGCCCGACCTGTACCGTGGGTTGCGACTGTGACCGCTACATGGAGATCTGGAACAACGTGTTCATGCAGTTCAACCGCTCGGCAGACGGTACATTGACCCCGCTGCCCAAACCCTCGGTGGACACCGGAATGGGGCTGGAGCGCATCTGTGCGGTCATGCAGGGTGTCACCTCCAATTACGACACGGATCTGCTGCAGGGGGTCATCCGTCACGTGGAGCGGCTCTCCGGCAAACGGTACGGGGCCAATGACAGGGACGATGTCTCCATGCGGGTTATTGCCGATCATGCGCGTGCCGTCACTTTCCTGATCTGCGACGGTGCGCTTCCCAGCAATGAAGGGCGAGGATACGTACTGCGCCGCATCATGCGCCGTGCCGCCCGACATGCCAAGATGCTCGGATTTTCCGAGCCAATGCTCTTCCATACCGTGGATGCGGTGCGTGACATGATGGCGGGCGCTTATCCCGAATTGCTGGAGCGCGAGGCCTACATCAAGAAGGTTATCCTGGCCGAGGAGCAGCGTTTCGCGGAAACCCTGGACCGTGGTCTGGCAATCCTCAACGATGAAATGGCCCTGCTCCGCCAGACCGGTAAGAACGTCATCTCCGGCGAAGCGCTCTTCAAGCTGTACGATACCTTCGGGTTCCCCACCGACTTGACCGCAGACATCGTGGCGGTTGAGGGCTTCTCCATCGATGAAGCGGGCTTCGAGGTCTGCATGGAGAAACAGCGTGGACTGGCCCGTGAACATTGGAAGGGATCGGGAGAAGAAGGAATTGCCCAGATCTATAAAGAACTCCATAACCGTGGCGTGCGCAGCACGTTCGTGGGGTACGACGAGATGTCGGTCTATGCGAAGGTCGCGGCAATCGTCAGGGACGGCGTCGAGGTTGAATCCGCCATAGCCGGCGACACAATTGACCTGATCACGGAAACAACCCCGTTTTATGGCGAGTCCGGAGGCCAAAAGGGTGACAGCGGTACGATTTCCACCGGTAATGCCCATCTGGATGTGCTGTCAGTCAGCCGGCCCTATCCTGATCTGATCGTACACCACGCAATAGTTCGCGAGGGGGTGCTGAATAAAGATGATGCTGCTGATCTGAAAACCGCCGTGCCCCCCAGGAAGGCCACGGGTCGCAATCATACCGCCACCCATCTGCTCCAGACGGCTCTGCGTCAGGTGCTGGGTGAACACGTCAAGCAGGCAGGGTCCCTGGTTTCTGCCGATCGCCTCCGTTTCGACTACACCCATTTTTCGGCGCTGACAGCCGAAGAACTCCGGCAAGTGGAGGATCTGGTCAACGGCTACATCATGGATAATGATCCTGTCTCGACAGTTCAGATGAAGATCAGCGAGGCCATCGAAGCCGGTGCAACTGCGCTCTTTGACGAGAAATACGGTGATACGGTACGGGTTGTAAGGGTCGGAGATGTCAGTATGGAGCTTTGCGGCGGCACCCATGTGTCTGCCGCCGGTGATATCGGTCTGTTCAAGATCGTCAGCGAAGCCGGCATTGCAGCCGGTGTGCGCCGTATCGAGGCCTTGACCGGAGCGGGAGCACTCGGTTTTGTGCAGCAGATGGAGGACGAACAGCGGGCCATGGCGGCACTGCTCAAGGCAGAGGGGGGCAACCCCCTGGAACGCCTGGAGCGGCTGCTGGCCCGGCAGAAAGAGTTGCAGCGCGAGATCGAGTCGCTCCACGGCAAGCTCAATGCCGCTGCCTCGGGAGACCTGCTCTCGCAGGTTACCGAGGTCAACGGTGTGAAGCTGTTGGCGGTTCAGGTGCAGGTGGAGGATATCAAGGCGCTACGCGACCTTTCCGATACCCTCAAGGATCGTATCGGTGAGGGGGTTATCGTACTCGGGGCAGCTATCGCCGACAAGGCCAATCTGCTGGTTGCGGTGACCAAGGGAGTGAGCACCCGGTTAAAAGCTGGTGATATTATCAAACAATTATCTCCGATTATTGGTGGCAGCGGTGGCGGTAAACCCGAGTTGGCGCAGGCTGGCGGTTCAAAGCCTGAGATGCTTGCTGAGGCGCTTGCGGCTGCGGCAGGAGTGTTGTCAGGGATATGACGGCCAGATGTTTCAAAACAGGCGGTGTTTGAATGGCCTCGCAGTATTTGCATGGCGAAGATTCTGTATTGCTGGAAAAGCAGGCATCTCTTCTGATCGTGGATGATGAAGAGCTCATCAGAGATCTGTGCGGAAAGGCCCTCAAGCAGTATCATATCTTGAAGGCGAGTTCCTGTACCGAGGCTCTGTGGCTGTATAAAAATGAACGACCGGACCTGATCCTGTCCGATGTGATGATGCCGGGCGGGACCGGTATTGATCTCCTGCGGAGGGTTAAGGAGGTTGACCCCCATGCGGTCGTGATCATCATGACCGGTTTTAGCGACAAGGAGATCGTCCTCAATGCCCTCAAGGAGGGTGCTGACGACTTCATCAGTAAACCGCTCAATCTCCTGCAACTCAGAACCGCTATAGAGAAGGCGCTGGTAAAGAAACGTCTCAGGGAAGAACTGGCCGACCTGAAACAGATGGATCGCCTCAAGAGCAATTTTCTTTCGCTGATCTCGCATAAACTGCGTACGCCGATCACTTCCATCTCGTTGTTCCTGCAGAACATTCAACGTGGATTCTGCGATCCCAATGACCCGCTGTTCATGCAGAATGCGGATATGATTTATGATGAGGCGGCTTATTTGGGGCGTCTTGTAGCAGATCTGCTTGCTTTCAGCCAGGTAATGGTTGGGAATGCAGACCTGAAACTGGGATTGTGCGATTTGAATGATATCGTGACGGAGGTACTGAATAAATCCCGTGAGGCCCAGAACAAGCCCGGCATTGAACTGGATTTTGTCAAACAGAACGTACCTCTGGTGAATATTGATCGGGACAAGATCGCCTTCGCACTTCAGCAGATCATCGATAATGCCTACAAATTCTCCAAGCAGGAGGGGCAGATCTCCATCGCGATCAAAAGTATCAACGACAAGGTGACTGTAATTGTTTACGATTCCGGCATCGGTATTCCACGGGAAGAGATCGCCAAGGTGTTTGAAAAATTCTACCAGATTGATCCGGATAATACCGGGCAGGTGCGCGGGTTTGGTTTGGGGCTGTTTTACGCCCGGGAATTTGTTCGTCAAAACGGCGGCAGCATCAGCCTTGACAGTGAACTGGGATTGGGCACTGCTGTTACGGTAACGTTGCCGGTGAAATAAAATCCGATCTTGTTTTTTTACGGTACGTTGCCAACTTTCCGGTTGGCAGTTTTATTTTTTGGGTACAACCTGATATGAAGGCTATGTCGCACCGAACCATTGTTAACGGAATTTGAGAATTAAGGCACGAAAAGGAATATTCGAATGCAACACCTGATTGAGAAAGCCAAGACCCTCATGGAGGCGCTGCCGTACATCCGGCGCTTTTCAGGGAAGACCTTTGTAATCAAGTATGGCGGTCATGCCATGTCGGACGAGAAGCTTAAGGAATCGTTCGCACTGGATGTGATCATGCTCAAGTCTCTGGGCATAAATGCAGTCATTGTCCATGGCGGCGGACCGCAGATAAACGAAACCCTCAAGCGTTACGGCATTGTCTCGCAGTTTGTCAAGGGCATGCGGGTGACCGATCAGGAGACCATGTCCGTGGTGGAGATGGTGCTGGTTGGTCAGGTCAACAAAGATGTCGTTGGTTACCTTAATCTGCATGGTGGCCGGGCTGTAGGGCTTTCCGGCAAGGACGGAACACTGCTTCTGTCCAGGAAGCTGCTGCAGGATGTACGTCATGAGGACGGCACTGTCGAGGAGCTGGATATCGGCTTTGTGGGAGATGTGGTCAGGGTCAACACGGATCTGATCGCAACCCTTGAAAAAGGCAAGTATATCCCGGTTATCGCACCGGTTGGCGTTGGTCCTGAGGGAGAAAGCTACAACATCAATGCCGATCTGGTGGCCGGTCGGGTGGCTGCGGCGCTGAATGCCGAGAAGCTGATCCTGCTGACCGACATCGAAGGGGTCAAGGATAAGTCAGGTAAGCTGCTCACCAGTATCGCCGTGGCTGACATGCACCGCCTGATCGAAGAGGAGGCCATTACCGGCGGGATGATTCCCAAGGTCGTGTGCTGTGCCGACGCCCTTAACGCAGGGGTTAAAAAGGCCCATATCATTGATGGCAGGGTGGAGCATGCCGTGTTGCTGGAGATTTTTACAGACATTGGAATAGGCACGGAGATCGTAAAATGACATCCCAACAATGGATCGAAAAGTCCGACAAATACATCATGAAGACCTACGGTCGTTATCCGATCGTGCCGGTCAGGGGCAAGGGCTGCCGGCTGTGGGATGCGGACGGCAAGGAATATCTGGACTTCCTGGGCGGAGTGGCGGTCAACAACCTGGGCCATTGCCACCCCAAGGTCGTTGCAGCCCTGCAGGCGCAGGCCAGCGAGCTGATTCACTGTTCCAACTATTACCAGATCCCTCAGCAGATCGAACTGGCCGAACTGCTCTGCAATCATTCCTTTGCCGACAAGGCTTTTTTCTGCAACAGCGGAGCTGAGGCCAATGAGGCCGCCATCAAGCTGGCCAGAAAATACAGCCGCGACAAGTACGGTCCTGAACGCTACGAGATCATCACTGCCGCCGAATCCTTTCATGGCCGGACCATGGCGACTGTTTCGGCCACCGGTCAGGAGAAAGTTCAACGCTTCTTTGATCCTCTGCTGCACGGTTTTTCCCATGTCCCGTTCAACGATGCCGCAGCTCTGGAAGCTGCTGTATCACCCAATACCTGCGCCATCATGCTGGAACCGATCCAGGGCGAGGGGGGGGTCAATGTGCCGTCCCCAGGTTATTTTCAGGAAGTGCGCCGCATCTGCGACCAGCATGGCCTGATTCTGATCTTCGACGAGGTTCAGGTCGGAATGGGCCGGACCGGCAAACTCTTCGCCTACGAACACTTTGATGTGACGCCTGACATAATGACCCTGGCCAAGGCCTTGGCCGGCGGGGCGCCGATCGGCACCATGCTTGCGAAAGACGAGTTTGCTGCAGCCTTCACACCCGGTACCCACGGTTCCACCTTCGGCGGTAACCCCTTGGTCTGTGCCGCTGCCATTGCCACGGTGCGGACGATCCTGGAGGATGGCATCCTCAATCGTTGTGAAGAGATCGGCGAGTATCTGGTGGGAGAACTGGAGTCGTTGGGGAGGAAATATCCCTTTGTAGCCGAGGTGCGCGGTATCGGCCTGATGATCGGCATGAGTCTGACCATCCCTGGGGGTGATATCGTCAAAAAAGGGCATGATCGAGGTGTGCTGCTCAATGTGACCCACGACACGGTGCTCCGCTTCGTGCCGGCGCTGATTGTTTCCAAGCAGGAGATTGATCGGATGATTACAATCCTCGACGGAATCTTTGCCGAGGTTTAAAAAGGGGAGACTGATGGCACGACATTTCCTGGCGTTGCACGATTATAACGAAATTGAGCTTTACGGCATGCTGACCCTGGCCCGCGAGCTGAAGGAAAAACAGAAAAAAGGAACACCCCACAGGTTGCTGGACGGCAAGACCGTTGCCTTGATCTTTGAAAAGGCCTCCACCCGTACCAGGGTTTCCTTTGAGGTAGGTGTTTTCCAGCTTGGCGGTCATGCCCTGTTCATGTCGTCCGGCACGTCACAGATGGGGCGCGGTGAGCCGATCAAGGATAGCGCCAGGGTCATGGCCCGCTACTGCGACGGGGTCATGATTCGCACCTTTGGTCAGGAGATCGTGGAAGAGTTTGCCAGATATTCCGATGTGCCTGTAATCAACGGCCTGACGGATCTTTTTCACCCGTGCCAGATCATGGCCGACCTGATGACGGTCATTGAACACAAACGCACCTATGAAGGTCTGAAGTTTGCCTGGGTGGGAGATGGCAACAACATGGCCAACACCTGGATAGAGGCGGCCGCTATTTTCGGTTTTGACCTGGTCCTGGCCTGTCCTCAGGGATACGAACCTGATCGCCAGGTGCTCTCCTGGGCACAGGCAATAGCACCGGGCAGAATTAAGCTGACAACCGACCCCAAGCTTGCAGTAACAGGTGCCGACGTTCTCAATACCGATGTCTGGGCCAGCATGGGGCAGGAGGCCGAACAGAAAGAACGTGAGAAGGCCTTTGCCGGCTACTGTCTCGACGATACCCTCCTGGCCCTGGCCAAGCCGGACTGCATAGTGCTGCACTGCCTGCCTGCCCATCGTGGCGAGGAGATATCTGAATCGGTCCTCGAAGGGAAAAATTCGGTGGTCTGGGATGAGGCGGAAAATCGCCTCCATGTTCAAAAGGCTATAATGGCTACTTTAATCAAATAATATCAGTAACTAAAGGAGACTACTCATGGCAAAAGCAAAGAAGCAGGAAATCAACAAGATCGTTCTGGCCTATTCCGGTGGGTTGGACACCTCTATTATCCTTAAATGGCTGAAAAACGAGTACGGCTGCAAGGTTGTCGCTTTTTCTGCCGATCTTGGTCAGGGTGACGAACTGGATTCAATCCGTGAGAAGGCTTTGGCCACAGGTGCTGACAAGGTTTACATCGACGACCTGAAAGAAGAGTTCGTACGCGATTTTGTTTTCCCGATGTTTCGCGCCAACGCCATCTATGAAGGGCACTATCTGCTCGGCACCTCCATCGCCCGTCCTTTGATCGCCAAGCGCCAGATGGAGATCGCTGCCAAGGAAAAGTGCGATGCAGTTTCCCACGGTGCCACTGGTAAGGGTAACGATCAGGTCCGTTTCGAACTGGCATATTATCACTATAACCCATCGATCAAGGTTATTGCCCCTTGGCGCGAATGGGATCTGAACAGCCGTCAGGCGTTGATCGAGTATGCGAAAAAGAACGATATTCCTATTCCGACAATCAAAAAGCGTCCATGGTCGTCTGATCGCAATCTGCTTCATATCTCCTTCGAAGGCGGCATTCTGGAAGATACCTGGGCCGAGGCGCCTGAAGAGATGTACGTTCTTACCAAGTCGCCCGAGAAGGCGCCAAATAAGGCGCAGTATGTGGAAATAGAGTTCAAGAACGGCAATGCCGTGGCCGTGGATGGCGAGAAGATGACTCCGGCACAACTTTTGGCGCACCTGAACTTTATCGGCGGTCAGCACGGCGTCGGCCGGGTGGACTTGCTGGAAAATCGTTCGGTCGGCATGAAATCCCGCGGTGTGTACGAAACCCCTGGTGGTTCCATTTTGCGAGAGGCCCATTCCGCTGTTGAACAGATCACCATGGACCGTGAAGTCATGCGTATCCGCGACAGCCTTATTCCGGAATACGCCAAGCAGATTTACGCCGGGTACTGGTTCTCGCCCGAGCGCCTGATGCTCCAGACCCTGATTGATGATTCACAGAAGTGCGTAAATGGTGTGGCCCGTGTCAAGCTTTACAAGGGACTCTGCCGCACTGTCGGCAGGAAATCGGAAACCGATTCGCTCTTCAATCTGGACTTTGCCACCTTTGAAAAGGACCAGGTTTTCAATCAGGCCGATGCAGAGGGTTTCATCAAGATCAATTCTCTGCGGTTGCGGATCAGATCGCTGATGCAATCCTCAAAGAAGAAGTAAGGGTTGACTAAGAAGCGCTACAAGAAAGAGCACATCGTCACCTCGGTGGTGGCGGTGATTGTGGACGACGAGGGGCGGGTCCTGCTGACCAAGAGGAACGTCCCTCCCTTTCAGAATCTTTGGGTTATGCCCGGGGGCAAGATTGACCTGGGCGAACCGCTCCTGGAGGCGTTAAAGCGGGAAGTGCATGAAGAGGTGGGGCTTGAGGTGGAAATCGAGGGTTTGATCGATGTCTTCGAACACCTCACGCCTGGTGAGGAAAATTGCCATTTTGTGATCCTTTATTACCGCTGCCGTCCGCTTTATTGCGATATTGTTCATAACGAGCAAGAGGTGGCCGAGGCGATCTGGGTTCCCTGTAGCGAACTTTCCGCCTACACCATGCCGGCAGGGGCATGCTACATACTGGGGAAGGTTTTTCCGGAGTTCTGTCTGCTCGCCAACCAGGATAATGCCGATGCCTGAAATCATCGACAAAAAGGTTAACCTCGAATTTCCCCTGGGTCACCACCTGCATTGCCTGATAGCCCAGATTCCCAACCATCTGCGGCGTGGTGCAACGGGGTTCCGACTCGTGGATCCCGAGGCTCAGTGGGCAACGATACGTTCAGTCCTCGCGTTGGTGGCAGCCGGGGAAGGGAACATGAAGAAGCTTCATTTCCTGCTCTTCCCCGAGACCTCGCTGCCATATTCCCGTTTTGATGATATGCTGGCAACAATCGAGCAATCTTTTCGCGTCAACACGGTGACGGTGTTTGGTGTGGAGCATGTCCGCTTGCGTGAGTATCGTGAACTGCTGGCACGCTTCAGCGATGATAACGCCGAGGCGATTGCGTATGTTGATCGGGATATTGATTCCGGTGACGTGCTGGATGTTCCGGTCAACTGGTGCTGCATTGCAATCAAGGAGTCTGACGGCCGGTTGAGGGTCTTTCTGGAGGCCAAGAGCCATCCCTTTCACGGCGAGGAGTATATTGACAAGTTTCACGACCTGTACCGCGGCCGTCATTTTTACCTGTTCCGCAGCCGTCCATCGTGTTTCAACTTCATGGCCATCATTTGCCTGGACTACCTGTACCGTGACCTGTACACATCAAATATCCGCCAGATCATTGATCACGCCAACCAGCTCTTTTATACGACCCGGCAGGGGCTGGATGCCCTGTTTGTGGTTCAGTGCAACCCCAAGCCCGAGCACCGGGCTTATCGCGATGTGATCAGCGGCTTCTACGGCGAGTATCTGGAGGATATGCCGGGGGTGCGGGAAACGGTGACGGTTTTTGGTAACTCCTCTGATGAGACCCGTCTGGAGGATCAGCCGGCCCTGCATGGTTTCGGGCATTCCTCAGTTGTCATCAGCCGTGGACATCGCATGTCCAATGTGGAGTTCGCCGAGTTTACCACCGACAATTTCGATGGGGCGCCGGTCTGCCGGTTACGTTTTGGCAGCGGCACCCGGCTGCTGTATTTTAATCTGCCGCAACAACGTGAGCTTGATCCCCGCACATCGCGGGTTCCGCTCAAGGTACATGCCATCATGAGCCCTGACGAGGCTGGTGCATGGCGTAAAATTACCGCCGACGAACTGACGGTTGGCTATGAGATCGCACAGGAGAGCATTGTATGACTACTGAGGAGACTGATATGTCCCATGATAAACTCTGGGGTGGGCGCTTTACCCAACCCACCGATAAATTCGTGGAGGAGTTCACCG
>JBGSQD010000274.1:0-38941 GCA_041738275.1 Geobacterales bacterium | reverse complement strand
AGCCCTCCGCACATTGCTGCGCGAAGATGGCTGAACCTCCGGATTATTTTCAAGTCGTTTAATGGCATGATGTCACTTTCTCTCAGAATTAACGGGCCATTGCAGCTCATCTACTATTCAACGTTGGGACACTACTGATTTGCTATATCAAAGAGATTGAGCTCACTCGTATAAATCAGTATCAATCGAAGTTGATGAGGGTCAACAATTAGGCTCTGAGTGACAAGGTTTTCAATTAGATGAGTAGCTTTTATTCCCGCATCGCCATGCAGATCCCAATCAACGATTACAATATCTGCACACGCACACAGTTGATATGTAACAGACTCTATTTTCACTGAATCTGTTTTTTTAGGTTGATGCAAAGAGCAGGCAATTTGTTTTTTTGCGAAGCTTGATTGAATCTCGTGTGGAGAAAATGAGGGGCTTTCTTCTGTTAAAGGGGTGGTTACTGTTTTATCGCTGGCAGCCTCTTCTTCTGCACTCTTAGTAGAAAGCTTCCTTGTCCGAGGAGTAGTAATTTTTTTTTCCTGAATCACAGTACCGCTTGGAGGGGGAAAGTATATCTTGTCGTCAACAAAAACTACGGTTTGTACGAAGTTTTCAACGGCGCTTCTTGAAAAGTCATCCATAGTTGCGATGTTACTCATCAATCCCCCCAGAGCACGAAATTGCAAAAGTAGTCCAGCCTTCTTTGCTTCCAGACTGTGTGATGGTTAAATCCATTCCTTCTTTCCGTAACGCTTTTTGGGAGATAAACAAACCAAGTCCACGTCCTCCAGGTTTACGTGAGAACCCCTGTTCAAAGACTGCTTCTTTATCCCTAGCATGAATGACTGGGCCGTTGTTGCTGATGAAGTAGGCATTATCACTGAAATCCAAGGCGATGACGGGTTTATCCCGAGTATCTTTGAGCCAGAATACTGCGTTATCAATGATGTTCACGAAAACGGGATATACCGTGGAGGGAAAGCCTGGAACCTCAGAATCAAGGAAGTTCTGAGTTACTTCCAGTTCGATATCATGTCTTTTGAAACGAACACTGAATAGTGTTCTGATATAGTGATTAATTTCGCTTCCTTTGATAATTGTTTTCTTGCGTTGCAGTCGGCGTTGCAAAGGAGTGAATAGATTTAAATGTGCGTCAAGGTGATCAAAATTGGTGCGTATTTCCTGATAAAGAGGGACTAGACCATCATTTGCTCTTGCCCAAGAGCCGAGCTCACGAAGTTTCTGCCGGATCCCTTTTATTGCGGCTACAAATTCATGGTTAATTATGGCAACAGCTAAACCTAGCTGGACAAGCTCTGCATCGGTATCTGCTTGCTCCCTGAGATTTTGCAACTCCGTATCCATAGCTTCAATCATGTCGAGATGGCCAATTTCTGCTGTTTGCTCCATGTTTTCAGAAATACTCGTGAGCATTTCACGAACACGCCCAAGTGATTCCGTGTTCCTTTGTCCAACCTCTTCAATTCGAAGTTCATACATTTGCCGGATTTCTTCGGCATGTTGAGAGGATATGTCTGCAAAATCCTGCTCTGCAAAGTCGATCTCGACCTTTTTCACTATGTTCCTGAATTCCTGAATCGCATTTCTGGCTGTATCAATTGCAATGCGGCGGGTATCGGCTGCCGCTTTCTCAAGCATGCCAGCTTCTGATTTGACTTCTGACTCTCTATTCTTTGCTACCTGATCGATAAGACTTTTCAACCGACGGCGTTGATCGATATAGATTCGTGCCTCTTCAGCCATTATGCCCAAGCTTTCTGCGACTTCCTTGGAGAGGGGCGAAAAGAGTTCCAATTCCAGACGCTCTTGTTCCCGCTGATACGCTGTCCAGTCGCGATCAAGCTGCTTTGTGAGTCCGACACCTCGGGGTTTAGCAATTTGATAGTTACGTCGGATTTCAGCTAAACGGCGATTGGCCTCGTTTTCTGCTTCAAGAAGTTCTTCGGCTGCCTCGTCTTGATTATCAATTTTTGATGCGGACTTCATGCGCGCATGGACTTGTAATCGCAAAGCGTCAATTTCCGCCTCAGGAAGTTTTTGCGAAGTACTCTGAAAAAACGAATCAAGAGCCGATGTCAGTATTTTTCTTTTTGTTCCGACTTGTTTGTCCCGTTTCCTGCGAGCATTTTCTAAACGATCCAGTTCCGTTTTTCTTTCGCGAAAATAGTCACCATAATCTGCATCTTTTCTGAAAAAATCAGCGGCTAGCTGGACAAAGAGGTGTTCCAGGATATCTTTAAGTTGTCGGTATACTTTATCTTTTTGGAAGCCCTCGCGCCCTGCTTTTTCCTGCAACTGGCCATTTTCTTCTCGTGTCAGGCAGACTGCGCCGTAAATTCGCCTGTAAGAAAAGAAGTAGTGCGCCATCCCTCTATTTCGTCTGGTTTCAATGTTTAGCCAATCAACATCAGTATTACCGTAAGGAAGTATTCTGATCCCGTCACGGTAGACGTAGATACCTCCGATCTGGTCAAGTTTAGAGCTGATTATGCTGTAGTCGTCAGGGTCAGCCTGACTTTCGCTTCTGTTGCCATGTAGATAGGCGAATTCTATCTTGAATGGGCCGCATAATGTTTCCTTCCCTGCACCTCTATTCCAAGAAATAACGTGATTCTCATATTCTTTCTCGTAAACACGGACGGTCCCTTTGAACTGACCGTGTTCATTGATTTCTCCACAAAAATAATGGTCAGCACATTCAAGGTCATGTTTTGTGAAAAACTCATTTGGGCCAATTAGATCCTCATGTATCGTATCCGATGGCCAATATCGGAATGCCGTTTCCAGCGGTGGCGGCGTATTTGTGGAAAAAGTCGAATTGCAGAAACCCAGCAGGAGCTTTGAGAATTCTTTCGTTTTGGATTGCCGTTCCCGTTCAATTTCCGCTCGTATCTCTTCATTTGCTCGGGGAATTAGAAAGTGAGTTCCGGCACCATCCCCCCTTAAGGATAGCCCTTCAAGGAAATCAGACAAATCTTCGGGGTCGATTTGTGCGTCTTGCATTTCATCCAAGACGGTCGTGAAATCACATTGTGGATATTTGTCCTGTAGAGATTCGACAAGACCCTGATTTTGTTTAACTAAGTCTTTAACTTCTTTTGCGCTTGGCAATGTCCCACCAGCTATCACAATAACCGGGAAGTCAAGATCATCCAAATTCAGCGAAGGAATTGCAAAAAGACCCCAGTGGATAAAACACATGGATAAATCACTTAAACGACGACCCCTCTTTGCTCTCGTTAGTACTAGAACCTGGGAACCCAGTAACGCTATGGCCAAGCGACCGATACCTTTTTCACCCATGATAGCCCGTTTGGGCTTATCGGCTGGTTTAAACTTCTCATTGTGTGATGCGGAGTCAAGCTTGCTTTCTGTACCCAGGACAAGCCAACGATTTTCAAACTCCTCTTTAGTCATTCCGATTCCGTCGTCGCGAATGACGAGCAGGCTGTCTGATCGGAAATAATCAACTTCGACATGATCAGCATAGGCATCATGGGCATTTTTAAAGAGTTCACTTATGGCAGTTGAAACGTCTGCTATTTGTTGACGTCCAAGCATGTCAACTGCTCGTGCTCGTGTCTTAAATTTAGCCATGAATTGCCTCTATATGTTTGATGAAATGATTTCCCATTGCATATGCCAGATCAACCGGAACTGCATTTCCTATTTGCCGTGCCATAGAATTCAGATTGCCGGTAAATTCAAATTCGTCATCAAATCCCTGAAGCCGAGCAGCTTCTCTGACGCTTAATGCCCTGTCCTGTTCAGGATGACCGAACCTACCGTTAGAATAACTGACGCAACGAGTCGTTAGTCCGGTTGCCGGTTTATCCCACCAAAGGCGACCATAACAATCGGTATGGCCGGAATGAGTTACACCACTTTCTTTTTTCCGAGTGTAACACTCGGGCCAGAGATGCCTAGGCCAGTTATTGCGCCCACCGCCATCATGAACAGATGCTTTAATCCTTGTCATGTTCAACTCGGACAACTCAGCCGCACGGTGGTTTAGCACATCTGCGCCCGTGTAAGTCTCTCCTGCGGCAATGGCGGGAAGGCCTTCAATTGCATAGCGAACGGTTTTATAGGGATTGTCCGGATTTATGCCATGGGTGGGGAGGGGGATATTTATATCACCATGTTTACTTGCTAAAAGTACAAACCGCCGTCGAAGTTGAGGTGCACCATAATCTTGGGCTGCAACAACTCCATAGGTGACGTGATACGCCATTTTTCTCAGTAATTCTTCGAACGCGGGAAAGGGCCCGTTCTTATGAGTCGGGACTTTCTGAAGGCCAGGCACATTTTCTACAAATACGAAGTCCGGTTCGTATTCTTTTATGACAGCACCAAACTTGGTCAATAATGTTTTACGAGGGTCGAGTTTTGGACTATCCGTGTTTTGCTTGGTAAAGGGCTGGCAGGGGGCACATCCGCAGAAAAGTGTGTAACTATCTTTGTATTTGTCAATCATCGGCTGTAAATCGGATGCTGTGAGTTCTGTGATGCTTTTGCCGCAAAATACAGTCTCGGGGAAGTTTTTGATAAAGGTGTTTTTAGCATCCGGATCTATATCCAGCGCAAATGCGATATCCAAGCCGGCCTTCCGGAATCCGCTGCTGGTCCCGCCGCAGCCGCAGAAAAAATCGTACACTGCTATTTTTCTGTTTTTATTACTTTTTTCCATATACTTTCCAGGTAGCCTCATTCACAAGAATTATTATGGAATTTACAACATATTTTGAATTTCTATAACACAATACTACTCCTCCCGTCACCCTAAACCCACCAACAACCGGCACTACCCCCAACTATTGTCGAAACACCTCTTCACGATGCTTCTGAATAAAATCAAAATCCGGCTGGAATTTATCCGGCATCCGGATCGGCTTCCCCTCGTAGACAAAGAAGTTGCGCTCCAAGGCCTCGTTAGTAAGATGTTCCTTGAGATACGACCCAAGAACAAGCCGGAAATCCTCATCAAAAGTGATCAAGCCTTTGTCAAATGCCGCATCTTGAGTTTGCGCCAGGCAGAGTCCGTTTTTCGGATTAAGCCGATGCTCAGGGTGACTACCCCAAGGGAGGATATGGCTGGCTACGAGAAGTTCGGGGAGCGGATTACCGGTAATGCAACAACGGCTGTTGTAAGAGGCAAGCACGCTCTGCCGAAAGAACCTTTGACCTATACGCACCTTGGAAGTCGCCTCGGTTTCAGTTGGTCCGCTTGGCGTATAAGCAGGCATTTTTATGGCAGATTGTTTTTGCAAGTTTTTCGGCAGGGAGGAAATAACGGGGGCAATCTCAGTAGATGCAAGGAGGGACTGCAAACTCTCTTCACTCTCAACCCCGTATCGCTCCCAGTCGGAATTGAACAGATTCCATATTTCTTTATCGCCCTTGCTCGAACTACCGAGCCCTTTGATTCCACGTGCCTGCTGACGCGGATCAAGCGAAGCAAGATTGCAGAGCTTCATGGAAAGGCTGCTCGGCGTTCTTCCCAACTTCTGAGCAACTTCAATGATCAAGGGGTTCCGATGATCAAGCTGACCGAAAGGGAGCTTGCAATAAAGGTTCATTGCGAGCATCAACTCATCATGTGTCCATGGTTTGCCTTGTGACATGTCTATTCTCCAAAAAACAAAAAAGCCGCTCTACCGGTCCATACCGGTAAAGCGGCTACTGTCATTTATCTTTCCCGATCCCACTCCATAACCAACTCCAGGACATAAAGGATCGTTCACATTACTCCGGCAACGCCCACCTGTCAACGGAACAGACCAAAACACGCGCCCGCACTCCCCATCGTCCCAACCAATCCTTTCGCATCGTTCCCATCAAACTCAAAAAACGGCGGCGTGTTTTTGATCCGCTTCTTGACCGTTATTTCATTTGGCATTATGAAAAGCTTCATCAACCTTTTCGGCAAGAAGAATTTTCAAGAGTGATTGGTAGGGAACATCCTTTTTATTGGCCAGCATCTTCAGTCTGTCAATCAACGAAACCGGCAGACGGAGTGAAATCGCCCTGGTCGATGGTTTCAGGTTGGGAAATACAGTTTCTTCGGCTTGAGAAAAGTCCAGGTAGTCCGTCGCATCATGAGTTGACCAGAAATCCCGCTCATCATCCTCTGTCTTAAATTTTGGAACTTTTTTTAAGGCGGTCACGATATACCTCCAATTCCTTGTCTGTCATATCCCGTGCTGAAATGACCCGGATGTAATTACTCCTGACCAAAAAGACAACAAACAGCGGCCTCTCAGCATCTGTTTTCCCAAACGCCGCATTGCGGGCTTCCTCCCGGGAATGGGAACTGTCTGGTCGAATCAGCAGCGGTGTGTTGAAAAACACCTCCTCACACTCCGCATTGCTAACGCCATGTTTGACCCAATTCTTATCGATGTTTCCGGCATCCCATTCAAAACCGGCAATGTTATCCAACTTACCCATCACGGCTCCATGTATACTACCAATATATACATTTGGTTATTGTGTTGTCAATTACCATAAAACCATATCGCATCAGTCATTTATATACTGCAGCGCATATTTCACATAGTTGCCGGCTGATCTGCCCAGCCAGGCAACCTCGTCCGGGGTCAGGTCGCGCTTGTATTTGGCCGGCGCGCCGACCCACAGGGTATGGGGCGGGATGATCGTCCCTTCCGTAACCAGCGCCCGCGCCCCCACCAGCGCGCCTTCACCGACTACGGCCTTGTCCATCACCATGGCCTGCATGCCGATAAAGCAGCCGTTTTCCAGGGTACAGCCGTGCAGGGTCACGCTGTGGCCGATAGTGACGTCATCGCCGATGATCAGCGGCGCACCGGGGTCGTCGGCATTCTTTTTGTGGGTGACATGCAACATGCTCAGATCCTGTACATTGCTGCGGGCGCCGATGCGAATGAAGTTTACGTCGCCGCGGGCCACACAGTTATACCAGATGCTCGACTGCGGGCCCATCTCCACATCTCCTATGATCACGGCGGTTTCCGCCACAAAGGCGGTCGGGTCAATTTTGGGTTGTATGCCCTGAAATGAGCGAATCACGGTGGTCGTCCTCCTGAAGCGTATTGGTTTGCTGCCGGAGTATACGCACTTTGTGAATATTTGGCAATCCGGCTTTCAAAAGCCCCTTGGATGCTGGTTTCAGGCCATTTTTGCAGATTTATTTACTTGTTGCTGCGTTGCATATTTGCTATGTTGTACAATCTATATTTTTAACGGTAAAAGGGGATGAGGATCGATGAAATTCACCAAGATGCAGGGTGCAGGCAACGACTATGTTTATGTGAACTGTTTCGATGAAACCGTAGAAAACCCGCCACAGACGGCTATACAGGTATCAGACCGCAACTTCGGGATCGGCTCGGACGGATTGATCCTGATCATGCCGTCGGACAAGGCCGACGTGCGTATGCGTATGTTCAATTCCGATGGCTCCGAATCCGAGATGTGCGGCAATGGCATACGTTGCGTTGCCAAGTATGCCTTTGATCACGGCATCGTTGCCAAGAAGGTGATCACCGCAGAAACAGGTGCCGGCGTCCTGACCTTGCAACTTTTTTCCGGAATTGATGGTAAAATAGAAAAAGTCCGGGTCAACATGGGTCCCCCGCGTCTCTCCAGGGGCGAGATTCCCATGACCGGCGATGCCGGGGCCAAGGTGGTTGCCGAGTCGCTGACCATTCTGGATCGTACGTTTCAGATCACCTGCGCCTCCATGGGAAACCCCCATTGCGTAATCTTCGTGGATGATGCCGAGGGCTTCCCGGTATCCACCTACGGACCGCTTATAGAGAATCATGAGCTGTTCCCCCGCCGGACAAACGTGGAATTTGTCCAGATCATCTCCCGCACTGAGGTGCGTCAGCGCACCTGGGAGCGTGGCGCCGGCGAGACCCTGGCCTGCGGCACCGGATCCAGTGCCGTGACCGCTGCCTGTGTGTTGAACGGTCTGACGGAAAAGAAGATCCTCAATCACCTCTCGGGTGGCGATCTGGAGATGGAGTGGGCCGAGGATGGCAATATCTACATGACCGGCCCGGCGGTTGAAGTCTTTTCCGGTGAGATCAAGCTTTAGGACTGTATGCCACGAACTCTGAATATCATAAATTCCCTGCTGGGAATTGTCATCATTGCCTTTCTGGCAGCCATTACCATGGACATCCTCTCGATGCGCCTGGGAAGCGGGTTGATTCCCAAGGGCGGCTCTGGGGCGGCTACTCCGGCTCCTCCGGTCACGAAAATCGAGGATCTTGTGTTCTATGCGCCGATAATGGCCAACGGCCTGTTCGGCAAGGCGACCCAAGGGCAGCTTAGCGCAATCGTCAATACCTCGGCATCCGGCCAGACTGTAGCGAGTACCGCACCAAGCGACCTGTTTCTTCTCGGTACGGCGGTGGGCTCGTTCCGCGAAACCTTTGCCCTGGTACGCAACAACTCCAAACAGGAGGAACGGGTCTTTCGACTGGGTGATATGGTCTTTGACGCGGGTCGTCTGGTGGAAGTGAAAAAAGAACAGGCCTTTATTGTTGTGAACGGCAGAAAGGTCGAGTTGCTGACCCCCTTGACGCCTCCTTCGGCTGCGCCGACGGCACAGCCCGCTGCTCAGGCAGGTACGGGTGTGACCACTGCCGGAGCCGGGAATTTTGTCATTGACCAGCGTGCTCTGAATGCGGCCCTCGACAATATCGGCAAGGCAATGAGCGATGCCCGTCTGCTTCCCAGTCAGAAGGACGGAAAAGTTGAAGGATTCCGGGCGTCGGAAGTCAAGCCCAACGGCGTTTTTGCAATGATCGGAATCAAAAACGGTGACGTACTGCTGCGGCTGAACGATTTTCCGATGGACTCGCCCGACAAGGCGCTGCAGTCGTTCATCACCCTCAAGGGGCAAAGCAGGCTCAAGCTGGATATGATCAGGGATGGTCAACCGGTGACATTCAATTACGACATACGGTAACTTCCCCCCACCCGACCTCCCCCCGTTTGGGGGAGGAGAATAGTCCCATCCCCCAGCGGGGGAGGGCTAGGGAGGGGGTAACTATGGAGGCGCGCTTGACACGATATCTGTTGCATACCTTAATCAGTCTGGTCCTTGCGGGAACGCTCTTGACCTCAACGGCTTTGGCTGCCGGCAAGGGGGTGGTGCTCAACTTCAATGAGGTGGATATCTCCACCATGGTGAAGTTCATCAGTGACCTGACCGGCAAGAACTTTATCCTGGACGACCGGGTCAAGGGGAAGATTTCGGTCTATTCCCCCTCCAAGCTTTCCACCGAAGAGGCCTACAACGTCTTTGTCTCGGTGCTGGAGCTGAAGGGTTTCACGGTGGTGCAGAGCGGCAGGGTGGCCAAGATCGTCCCTTCGTCGAGCGCCAGACAGTCCGGCTTCAGGCTGCTGAAGTCGGGTGAGACGGCACCGGTCAACGAGAACTACATTGCCCAGGTGACCAAGCTGGAAAACATCACGGCCCAGGAGGCGTTGGCCTTTCTGCAGCCGATGGTTTCCAAGGATGGTCATATATCGGCCTTTGGCCCCGGCAACCTGATCCTGATGGTGGATTCCTCCATCAATATCCGCAAGCTGCATGGTATTCTGGCAACCATTGACACTGAACGGACACGCGAGGGGCTTGAGATCATCTATCTGAAAAATGCCTCGGCCGAGGCCGCAGCCACAACCGTTCGCCAGTGGCTAACCGGTTCCGACACCAAGCCGGCCGGACAACCGGCCACCGTTGGCGTTGGCGGTGGAGGTGCGGGAAGCGTTTTGGCTGATCAGCGATTGAACGCCCTGCTGGTTTTCGGTAATGAAAACCTCAAGACTGCGGTTCGCGAGCTGGTGGCCAAGCTGGATGTAGCCCCGCCGGAGGCGAGCAGCAAGGTTAATGTCTACTACCTGGAAAATACCGATGCCACCGAGATGGCCAAGGTGCTTGACGGTGTGATCAAGGGGCTGTCCGCCACGCCGGTTCCTGGAACGCCGGGCGCGGCAGCGCACCAGACATCGCCATTTGAAAGCGGCAAGGTCACCATAACACCTGACAAGGCCTCCAATTCTCTCGTGATCATGGCCTCACCCAACGACTACAACAACCTGATCCAGGTAATCAAAAAGCTTGACCGCCGCAGCAAGCAGGTGTTTGTCCAGGTGCTGATCGCAGAGGTTACCCTGGATAAATCACGAGAACTCGGCTTGCAGACCGGCGTTATCGGCGGCGCGGTTCTTAACCAGTACCTGACAATAGCCGGCTTGTACGATCCGCTTGGTACCCTGACAGACATCGGTAAGGTTCTTGCCGCAGGGGGAGCGTTGACCCCCAGTCTCACGGCCAGTCCGGCCAATGTCACCGCGGTACTCAAGGCGCTTGACAGGAACGGTCTGGTAAATATCCTTTCGACCCCCAATATCCTGACGTCCGACAACAAGGAGGCTGAAATCAACGTCGGTGAGAACGTGCCCTTCCAGGGGTCGAATACTATTGCCAACGGTCTTTCCACAACCTCGGTTGAGCGCAAGGACATCGGCATAAATCTCAAGATCAAGCCCCAGATCAGTGAGGGTGACTATATCCGTATGGATATCAACCAGGAAATATCTGCGGTAAAGAACGACAAGGGGCAGGCTGTCGACCTGGTTACCACCAAACGTTCCGCCAAGACCAGCATCGTGGTCAAGGACAAGGAAACGGTCGTGATCGGCGGGCTGATCCAGGATACGGAGGAGGACAACATTCAGAAGGTGCCCTTTCTGGGGGATATCCCCGGATTGGGGTGGCTGTTCAAGACCAAGACCAAGGTCCGCAAGAAGACCAACCTTATGATCCTGCTCACACCCCATATCGTCAAGGATGCCGCTGATCTTGCGGAAGTTTCCGATGATCAGCGGGTCAAGTTCGGCGAATCGGCCAAAAAGATTGAACCGGTTGATGTGCAGAAGGAGATTTCGGGGAAATGAGCGCCATCCTGCCCCCGGAAGAACTGGAAATCACCGCGCAAAGGCTGGGGATCGCCTGTCTGCCCGAGGTCGGTGCCGCCGACGTAGACACGGCACTGCTCGCCAGGGTGCCGCTGACCTTTGCCCGTACCCATACCATACTGCCGTTGCGGGAATTGAACGGCGCCATCAGGGTTGCTGTCGCAAGCCCGGCAGGCTTGCTGGCGCTGGACGAACTGCAGCTTCTGTTCGGCAAACCGGTGCAGGGGGTGCTGCTGCCGGCTTCTGTTCTGGCCGATGCCATCAACCATGTATATGCCGGCGTCTCCGGCACGGCCCGCGAGGTTCTGCAGGAGCTGGAGGGTGAAGACCTTTCCACGGTGGCAACCGAGTTCTCAAATCCCAAGGACCTGCTGGACCTGGCCGACGAAGCGCCGGTCATTCGGCTGCTGAACTCAATCCTGTCCGAGGCGGTCAAGGAGAGGGTCAGTGATATTCACATCGAACCTTATGAGCGCGATCTGCTGGTGCGCTTCCGCATCGACGGCATCCTCTACGAGAAGCTTTCCCCCCCCAAGATTATCCAGGACGCACTGATTTCCCGCGTCAAAATCATGGCTGGGCTCAACATCGCCGAAAAACGCCTGCCTCAGGACGGCCGCATCCGAATCATCGTGGCCGGCCGGGACGTGGACATCCGTGTCTCCATCATCCCGACCTTTTACGGCGAGCGGGCCGTACTGCGCCTCCTGGACAAGAAAAAGGGCATTCTTTCCCTGTCGGATATCGGCCTGGGAGAGGCCGGCGTAAACACTATGGAGCGGATGCTGGCCCGCACCAGCGGCATCATCCTGGTGACCGGCCCGACCGGCAGCGGCAAATCGACAACGCTCTATGCGGCCCTGAACAAGCTCAACTCCAGCGAGAAAAACATCATCACCATCGAAGACCCGATCGAGTACCAGATCAAGGGGATCGGCCAGATCCAGGTCAACCCCAAGATCGACCTGACCTTTTCCAGCGGCCTGCGCTCCATCCTGCGCCAGGACCCGGACATCATCATGGTCGGTGAGATCCGTGACGCCGAAACAGCGGAGATCGCCATCCAGGCCAGCTTGACCGGCCATCTGGTGCTCTCGACCCTCCACACCAACGACGCGGCCACGGCAGTGACCCGTCTGGTGGATATGGGTATCGAACCGTTCATGATCGCCTCCTCGCTCTCGGCCGTGTTGGCCCAGCGGCTGGTGCGGGTGATCTGCCCCCATTGCCGCGAGGAGTACCGACCCGTGGAACAGTACGCCGGCGTAACCCTGCCGGAGAAGCTGTACCGGGGACAGGGGTGCGAAAAATGCTTCGGCCTGGGCACGATGGGGCGGACCGCCATCTATGAGATCATGCCGGTGGACCAGGAGCTCTGCTCCATGATCATTCGCCGTGCCCATGCCGGCGAGATCAAGGATTATGCCGTTTCGCGCGGCATGAAGACCTTGAGGGACGACGGCCTGGTCAGGGCCGCGGCTGGTGTCACCACGATCGAAGAGGTCCTTCGCGTAACCCAGGAAGATGATTATGCCGACGTTCCGCTATAAGGCCTACAGCTCTGCTGGGGCGTCGGTCGCCGGAACGATCGAGGCTGACTCGGAGCGTCAGGCCGTGGCCCAACTGAAGGGTAAGGGGCTGTTGCCGCGCGAGGTCAGCGAAGAGGGTACGGCAGAAAAGGCAGCAAAGTCATTTTCGTTCCAGCGTGGGGTCTCGGCGGCGGATCTTTCGCTTGTGACTCGCCAGTTGGCGACGCTGGTCGCCTCTGCTGTGCCGCTTTTCGAGGCCATGGGTTCGCTTTACGAACAAGAGGATAATATCGCACTGAAACAGGTGCTGGCGCGGGTGCGTGACCGCATCGCCGAAGGCGCCTCACTGTCGCGGGCGCTGGCAGCGGAACCGAAGATCTTCAGCGAAAGCTACGTCAGCATGGTGTCGGCCGGCGAGGCAAGCGGCGCCCTGGATGTGGTGCTGGAGAGGCTGGCGGACTTTCTGGAGGAACAGGAAGAGGTGCGCAGCCGGGTTGTCTCGGCTATGGCATACCCTGTGCTGATGGTTTTGGTGGGGAGCGGAGTCATGCTGTTCCTGCTGACGGTTGTCATCCCCAAGATCGTGGTGATCTTTGAAGACAGCAAGGCGGCCTTGCCGCTGATTACAATCATACTGATCAAGCTCAGCCGTTTTCTGCAGAGCTGGTGGTGGCTCCTGGCAGGAATTGCCATAGCGTCCGTCCCCCTGTATCGCGCTGCCATGCAACGGGATCACCTGCGCATAAAGCGGGATGCCCTGTTACTGAGGCTGCCGGTGGCCGGCGGCATGTTCCAGCGGTTGATCCTGTCCCGTTTCGCCCGGGTGCTGGGACTTTTGCTCTCCAGCGGGGTGCCGATCATCCGCGCCCTTGAAATAACGTCGGAGGTGTTGGTCAACCGCGTCTACCGCCTGTTCCTACATGGGGTAATGGAGGAGGTGGCCCAGGGGGGCAGCCTGTCGGGCAGTCTGCGCAAGAGTCCGCTCTTCCCGCCGTTGCTGGTACATCTCACCGGAGTGGGGGAAAAGGGCGGCAACCTGGAAGCAATGCTGCTCAAGGCCGGTGTGTCCTACGAGCGGGAATTCAACGCCCGTCTCAGCCGTCTGATGGGTCTGCTTGAGCCGCTCCTGGTCCTGGCCATGGGTCTGGCTGTAGGTATTGTGGTCATGGCGGTATTGCTGCCGATCTTTGAATTAAACCAGTTGGTCAGGTAGAACCGGGCTTTCAATTGAAGGAGATCCCCTGATGGATTTTAGCAAGATGTTGCACAAATTCACGGTAGTACCGTCGCTGAGTGAGGATCTGGTTGCGCTGCAGCGCATTGCCTACAATCTGTGGTGGTCCTGGGAACCTGACGCTATCAGCCTCTTCCGTCGGCTGGATCCTGATCTGTGGCAGGAAACCCGCCATAATCCCATAGAGATGCTGGGCATCCTCCAGCAGACAACCCTGGAGGGGCTCAAGAGTGACGAGGGCTTCATGGCCCACCTGGATATGGTGGACGAAAAGCTGACCGAGTATCTTCGGGAGAAGACCTGGTTCCAGAGGACCTCCAACGGCAATTCCAAACTGAAGGTGGCCTATTTTTCCATGGAGGTCGGCCTGCACGAATCGCTGCCGATCTATTCCGGCGGTCTCGGCATTCTGGCTGGGGACCACCTGAAATCAGCATCCGACCTGGGACTGCCGCTGGTCGGAGTCGGCCTGCTGTACCGTCAGGGCTATTTCCGTCAGTACCTCAACAACGAGGGGTGGCAGCAGGAGTATTACCCTGAAAACGATTTCTATAACCTGCCGCTGATTCTCGAGCGTGATGCCAATGGCGCACCGGTGGAATTCGAGCTGGAATTCGGCAGCCGGCACTTCCGGGTGCATATCTGGCGGGTGCAGGTTGGCCGGGTGCCGCTTTATCTGCTGGACACCAACCTGGAATCCAACAGCCCCGAGGATCGGCTGATTACGGCACAGCTCTATTTCGGCGACAAGGAGATGCGCATCATTCAGGAGATCCTGCTCGGGATCGGCGGTATCCGCGCCCTGCGGGCCCTGGGGATCATCCCCAATGTCTGCCATATGAACGAAGGTCACGCGGCCTTCCTGGCGCTGGAACGCATCCGGCTGTTGATGGAAAAACGCGGGGTCAGGTTCAGCGAGGCCCGCGAAATCGTCAGCGCCGGCAACGTCTTCACCACCCATACACCGGTGGAGGCGGGAATCGATCATTTCCAGGCGGAACTGCTGGACAAGTACTTTATCCGCTACTACAAGTCTCTCGGCCTAAGCCGCGAGGAGTTCCTCGGCCTGGGCCGCCAGAATCCGCGCAATACACAGGAAGCCTTCTGCATGGCGGTCCTTGCGCTCAAACTGGCCAATAGCGCCAACGGTGTGAGCCAGCTGCATGGCGAGGTTTCCCGCAAGATGTGGAAGAACCTCTGGCCGGAACTGCCCGAAGAACAGTTGCCGCTCGGCTCAATCACCAATGGGGTTCACACCCGCACCTGGATGTCCAACCACATGGCCAGCCTGCTGGTGCGCTACCTGGGAACCCGCTGGCTGGACGATCCCACGGATCACAACGTCTGGCGCCGCATCGCGCGCATACCGGACGCCGAGCTGTGGCGTACCCAGCAAAGCGGGCGCGAACGACTGGTAGACTTTGCCCGCAAGCGCCTCAAGGCGCAACTCAAGCAGATCGGGGCGACCACAAAAGAGATAGCCATCGCCGAAGAGGTCCTTGATCCGGAGGTTCTGACCATCGGTTTTGCCCGCCGTTTTGCAACCTACAAGCGCGGCACCCTGTTAATGCAGGATCTGGATCGTCTTTCCCGTATCCTCAACAATATGGAGATGCCGGTGCAGATCATCTTCGCCGGTAAAGCCCATCCACAGGACCAGGAAGGTAAGGAACTGATTCGCCAGATCGTGCAGATCTCCCACCAGGAGCGTTTCCGTCATCGCATCGTCTTTATCGAGGATTATGATATGGAGGTGGCCCGCCATCTGGTTCAGGGAGTGGATGTGTGGCTCAACACTCCGCTTCGTCCCATGGAGGCGAGCGGAACGAGCGGTATGAAAGTGGCCTTCAACGGGGGGCTCAACATGAGCATCCTGGACGGCTGGTGGTGTGAGGGTTATCAGAACAACAACGGCTGGGCTATCGGCAAGGGGGAGGTTTACGAGGACATCGAGTACCAGAACCAGGTTGAGGGGCGTGCTACCTATGACCTTCTGGAGAAGGAAGTCGTACCGATGTACTACGAGCGGGGCAGCGACGGTATTCCCCGCTCCTGGGTCGCGACCATGAAGGCCTCCATGCAGAGCCTCTGCCCGGTTTTTTCCACTGACCGCATGGTGCAGGAATACACCAATAGATCATACATTACTGCCTATCAGCAGTGGTGCCAGCTGGTGAAGGAAGATTTGGGCCTGGCCCTGGATCTGGCTAGCTGGAAGGAACGCATATTCAAATCCTGGCCACAGGTGAGGATTGAGCTGGCCGAAGCTGCTGCAACGGATGCGGTGGCGGTGGGGAGCAATATCGGGCTTTCGGCGCGTGTTGCCCTGGGTGATATACCGATGGACGAAGTAGCGGTGGAAGGGTACTTCGGCGTGCTGGATTCCACCGGCAACATTCAGGGTGGAGAGACAGTACCCCTGAATCATGTCACTGATCTGGGAAACGGTGTCCATCAGTTTGCCGGGGAGATCGAATGCCGTTTTTGCGGCAGGCATGGTTTTATGCTGCGGGTCATGCCGCGCCATAAGGTGCTGGGAAATATATATGAACCGGGATACCTGGTCTGGGGATAGTTTCCAGGTTTTTTTGGACCGATCGGTCGGATCGGACTGATCGGTCCGATCAATCGGAGTAATTGAGTAATGGCCGTATCCGCTGATATCCAGCAACAAGTCTACGATCTCCTTTCGCGAGCCTCCAACCTCTCTTTTGTCAGTGCTGACCGGGAGACCGGTACAGGTCTGAGTCTGACCCCTGGTCAGCGGGTGACGGCGGAGGTTTTGCAGACGCTTCCCAACGACCGGGTGCAGGTCCAGGTCGGTAATGAGCGTTTCAATCTGGATCTGCCCATGGCGGTGCGTCAGGGACAGTCCCTGGAGATGACCTTTGTCTCCGCAGAGCCCCGCTCCACCTTTGCCATTGCCCGCCCGACAGGCGCACCCCTGCCGGTCAGCCTTTCAGACGCTTCACGCCTGCTGGGATTGTTGGTGGGCAGTGAACAGATAGCTGATCCCCTTCTGAGATCATCATTGCAAAGTATCGGTAATATGTTGAGGCAATCTCCTGGTGAGACTGGAGTACTGGCCAATCTGCTGGATGAAGCGCTCACCTATGGCGGTATTCTGCGGGAAGGGGGGACGGCAACTCCGGCTTTGCCTGCGCAACAGCCCGGAGCAATTCCCCAGCAGGGCGGACGTGTTCTGACCGCTGATCAGAGCCGTCTGGCAGCCTTCGAAGCCAATGCAGCCCAGATCCTGCATAACATAGCCCGCAACTCCCGCGTCGTTCTTGCCGAGGCAGTCAATCAGCCGGTAGTGCCGCTGCCGCTAATGCCCGGTGAAGAGGTGGATGCCGCGGTGTTGGGCACACTGCCCGGAGGTCGGGTCTTTGTACAGGTTGCGGGAACAGCCCTGGAACTGGTGCTTCCCCGGCCGATTCAAACCGGTGAGATCCTGAGGCTGACCTATATATCCTCCCTTCCCAAACCGCTGTTTGCCATACCCAGGACCGCGCACGATGTTACAGCCAGCGACCTGAGCGGCGCCGGGCGCTGGCTGAGCGTTCTGGAGCACAGTGAAGGCGGTATTTCAAGCCAGCAGAACTATGTGCTCGAACGGCTCAACACGGTATTAAAAAGTCTGCCCCCCAATTCTCCCGCCTTTACGGCCATCGAGGATGAGGCCATTACCTATCATACGCTTATGCAGGGACGTAAAACAAAAGACCAGGCGGTTCAGACCGACATTGCCGGGGCAATGACCATGACACAAAAGCCGGTGCTCCAAACCGGTAACGGCGTCATCCTGAACGATGACATGGCCAAGCTCCTGCAAGCGCTTATCAAGGGTAACCGTCTGGCGCTCCTGGAGGCGCTCAATCAGCAGGCCACTCCTGCGAGCTTTTCTCCGGGGCAGCAGATCAAGGCAGAAGTATTGGCCGTTCTCGGTGGCGGGCGCTTCATGGTGCAGGTGGCGGAACAGACCATGGAATTCAGTTTGCCAAAGGGAGTAAAACGGGGAGACCTGATCAACCTTTTTTTTATCACGGAAGAGCCCAGGCCAACCTTCCTGATGGCCCGCTTCGGCCGTCCGGGGGATTCCCGGGTAAGCGATACGGGGCGCTGGCTGAGCTCTTTTCTCGGGGCAACAGCTGCGCAACTGCCGGCTCAGGCCACCTTGGGAATCCTGAGCGTCCTGCTTGCCGAACCGCCGGTTGACGCTTCCCAGGTTGGGCATATGCTTCAACAGGGACTGCGGGAAAGTGGCCTGTTCTATGAATCCCACCTGGCGCGCTGGTTTGGCGGCGAATATCACCTCGCGGACATTCTTAAGGAACCTCAGGGGCGCCTCTCCGTGCTCAATCAGCCGCTGGCCAGCGACGCAGCTGTTGAGGAACAGGCTCGAAGCGGCATGAAAAGCGACTCGATGGCGGTGCTGGAGGCGATGTTCAAAAAGGCCGGGACTGCCCAGGCCCATGAGGGCATAGCCGATGCTCGCACCCTGTCGGTGGTGCGTGAACAGCTGGATACGTTGCAGTCGGGGCAGATCGTTTACCGGGGCGAACTTTTCCCTGGCCAGCACATGGAGTGGAAGGTCACGGAACGTGAATCGCGGCGTAATTCGACAGGTGGCCATGAACGCACCTGGGATACGGAGATGGTACTCGATCTGCCGAGGCTGGGGGCCGTTGGCGCCAGACTGCGTCTGGACGGCAGCAGGATCAGTATTGATCTCCATGCCGGTGATGAAGCGTCGGTTGCTTTGCTGTCAGCCGGCCGGCCAGCTCTCATCGAGCAGTTGCAGGCAGCCGGGCTTGATCCCGGAGAGATTGGAGTACGTCATGTCGCGCCGCGAGAATGACGAGCGTAAAGCCGCAGCCCTTTCCTACAAACAGGGCTACTATGCCCCGGTGGTGGTGGCCAGCGGCAAGGGGGTCGTGGCCGAGGCGATCATTGCCTGCGCCCATGAAGCCGGCGTTTATGTCCACGAATCCCCTGAGCTGGTCAATCTGTTGATGCAGGTGGATACGGACCAGTTCATCCCCCCTGAACTGTACCGTGGTGTGGCCGAGGTGCTGGTGTGGTTGTACCGGATGGAGAATGAAAAACAACTGTAGTCGTGCATCCATTGTGATCGCCCGCCTTTGAATAAAGGAGGATTCAATGCAGATCAAGTTTGGCACCGATGGCTGGCGGGGGGTGATTGCCCGCGATTTCACCTTCGACAATCTGTCTTTGGTGGCCCAGGCCACCATGGATTACCTGAACCGTGAAGGGCTGGGAGACAAGGGGCTGGTAATAGGCTATGACCGCAGGTTCCTGTCACGGGACTTTGCCAGGCGCGTGGCAGAGGTCGCTGCCGGTAACGGCATCCGCGTACGCCTGACCGACGGTTATGCCCCTACTCCGGCTGTGTCCTGGGTCGTTCGTGAATCGGGCGCCGGTGCAGGGGTGATGATCACCGCCAGCCACAATCCTCCGGAGTATAATGGCTTCAAGCTCAAGGAGGGCTTTGGCGGGTCTGCCCGCCCCTCGACGACGAAGGTGCTTGAGGAGATTGTGGCCTTTAATGTGGCCAATGGCCGCAGAGTGGTGGATCGCCCTTTTGAAGAGGCGGAACGCAAGGGGATGATAGAACTGTTTGACCCGTGCGAAGGCTACTTTCGCCAGATCGGGCGTTATGTCGATCTGGAAATGATCGCCAAGTCAGGTATCCAGGCTGTCGTTGATCCGATGTACGGTGCCGGGTCAGGGTTTATTCCGCGCCTGCTGAATGGCGTGGCCGAGATCCACAATGACGCTGATCCCAACTTCGGAGGGCAGGCGCCGGAACCGATCGGTGAGCACCTGAAAGAACTCTCCGCGCTAGTGAAAAGTGGAAAATTTAGGGTGGGGCTGGCCCTGGACGGCGATGCCGACCGGATCGGCGCGGTGGATGAGAACGGGGATTTTTTTTCCTCCCACTGCATCTTCACGGTTATCCTGCGTCACCTGATAGAATACAAAGGGTTGCGCGGTGGCGTGGTCAAGACGGTTTCCACGACCCGCATGGTTGACCTGCTGGCAAAGAAATACGATCTGCAGCTCTTTGAAACCCCCATTGGTTTCAAGCACATATGCGAGCTGATGCTCGCTGAGGACATCCTGATCGGTGGTGAGGAGTCGGGTGGCCTGGGAGTGAAAGGGCATATCCCTGAACGGGACGGTATTCTTCTGGGGTTGCTGCTGCTGGAGGCCATGGCGGTAAGCGGTAAGGGGCTTCGGCAATTGTTGAACGAGACCATGGATGAGGTCGGCCATTTCTTTTATCGCCGTATCGACCGGCATATTGCAGATGCCGACAAGGAACTGCTTGTTCAGCGCCTGAATTCACAAACCTGCACGGAGATTGACGGTCATCGGGTGTCAGCCACCAACTTCAGTGATGGTTTCAAGTTTATCTTTGAAAACGGTGATTGGCTGTTGATCCGTCCTTCGGGTACCGAACCGGTGCTGCGGCTTTATAGTGAGGCCGGTTCGCCAGAACTTGTGGATAGGCTGTTAAGGGCTGCCGGGGCCATTGCGGGAGTGTAGGGCGAAGTCAGTTACAGCCGATAAAAAAGGGATGCTTTTTGATTTATTTATGGTATTAATTAGCGCATGGTTCAGTAGCCGATTCAGTTCATATGGAAACCTAAAATAGGAGGCTTGTGGTATGGCAAATATTCTGATTGTTGACGATTCATCCACCATGCGGAAGATCATTTCCCGTTCACTCCGGCAGGCTGGTTTGCCGGTCGATGAAATATTCGAGGCAGGCGACGGCATCGAGGGACTGAGTGTTATTGCCTCCGGCAAGACAATCGGCCTGATCCTCTCGGATATCAATATGCCTAATATGGATGGCCTTGAGTTTATCAAGCAGGTCAGGGCCAACGGCAACACGGTCCCTGTTGTCATGATCACGACCGAGGGGGGTGAGGAGATTATCAAGGAGGCCATGTCAAATGGCGCCAGCGACAGCATCAAGAAACCTTTCACCCCTGATCAGCTTCAGGAGAAGCTGGGGAAACTTTTATGAGTTCGGATGCATCAGAATCCTCTTTCAGCGAGGAACAGCTTGCAGCATATGTAATAGAAGCAACGCGGGAAGTCTTTTCCACGATGGTCATGATGGATCCAGTTGATGATTACCCGCTGAAGGAACCGGTTAAACGGTTCAAGTGCAGTATAACCGGGATGGTTGGCTTTGCCGGAACCTATTCCGGAGTTATCTCCATACACTGTCCGGTGGTCTTGGCACTCAAGATGACTTCAAACATGCTGGGGATGGAATGTGAAGAGGTTAACGAGGACCTCAACGATGCAATCGGTGAGATTGCCAATATGTTGGGGGGTAATGTCAAGCAGGTTCTTTCCAAGGGTGGGCTGGATGTCAAGCTTTCGATCCCTACCGTAATTGCCGGGGAAGATTATACCGTCAACTCCCTGTCCGATAGCGACTGCGTAGTTATCCCCTTTCATATTGATGACAACAGGTTCATCGTTGGGCTGACCCTTACAAAAGAAGGCTAACTTCGTTGCCATGCTGTGCCTTTGTGTTGTCAGCGGCGCCAATCTGATCTTGAACCTTTACCGGAAGACCGCTCCTGATGGATGGATATACTACGTTACATGAGATGCTTGAGGTTGCCCTGAAGCAGGCCGGCGAAGAGAGCGGCATGCTGTTGGGGCAGGAACTCTCCATTGCGCTCACGGACTCGCTCAAAACAACCAAAACGGCATATTTCGGTGATCTTGATGATGCCTGTTTCGTTATTGGGGTAGAGTCGCGCGAGGCCTATACCGGTCACTTTTATCTGTTGTTCTCGCTGCGTGACGCCATCGTACTGAGCAGTGTCCTGCTGGGTATTCCACCGGCGCGTATTAAAGAAAAGAAAAGCCTGTGCATCATTGAAAATGATGATATTGACGCCTTCTCCGAGATCGCCAATATGATCAATGGTGCGTTTAACACCGTCTTCCAGAGTACCCTTGCCAACAAGGTTCACCTTAAGCTGCTTTCACCGAAAAAATTCATCCCGGAAATAGATCAACTGAGCGATGAGGAACCACTCCCGGACGGAGATTTCCTTATGTTTCGCTCCAAGCTGGAGATGCCGGGTCAGGAGTTGAACCACCTGGATGTGCTTATTCCGGTGGACTTGGGCAACCAGTTTGACCCGCCGGCAGAAGAAGTCGTGGAGGAAATGGAAGAGCCGTCTACAGCCGGAGATGCGGCTCTGGAAGCTGCAGCTGAAGAATCGGAAGAACCCGGAAAGGTGCTTGCCAATGTTGCACCTGATGAGGGTGGTGCCAGCTGTATTGTGGTTCTGGAGGACGATGAAGGCGAACGGCAGCAAATGGTGGAGTCTGTCGAATTCACAGGATATGAGGTGGTTGAGGGAACGCTCAATGCGGATCTGAAGGAACTCTTTGCCGGCCGGAATGTGCGGCTGGTTATGATCGGTTCGCTTGATGCAGATGACCGTGAAATGGCGGTATGCATCAAGATCAATGCCATCCGTCAGGATTCACCCCCTCCAATCATCATGATTGCTCAGCGCTGGACGCGGACGGCTGTGCTCAAGGCATTGAAATACGGCGCCAGAGACATTATCATTAAGCCTTGTGGTGAGGATGAGCTGGCGACAAAGGTTCGCAGATACTGCAAGTTGCCCGTACAGTAATCAATCCGTCGCAGATGAATGGTGAAAAGTATGTGCCATGTTAAGGACATATACAGATGCGGAAACCGTCTGCTCATGGCAAAGACCCTGCTTGTTTTGGCGCTGGCAGGGTCTTTGTTTGTTCTGGTATTCCCTGTGGATGCTTGTGCAAACATTCCTAACCGGGTCTTTCGGGTTGATATCCGTACCAGACAAGATTATACCCACATCACCGTCAAGATGCAGAAACCGCCAAGCTATACGCTGACCGCGCTACCGGGGAATAAACTGCGTCTTATTATGCACGATACCGGCGGACCGCTCTTTAAGAAGTTCAGGAGTTATTCCGACACCAATATTGGTGGCCTGGTGTTCTCCCGGCGTGGGAAAAATCTGTTAATGACCTTTCAGCATGCCTCCGGTATCGGCTGGCGTGAATTAAACATGGACGGTATCAGTGCCATTACTCTGGATGTGGGCAAGTCATTCACTCCCAAGCCTCCCCAGCCTGCAATTGCCGGCCGGGAAAAGATCTGGCAAGGTGTCGAAAAACTTGTGCGAGATTTTGATCCTCCACTCAAAACAGAGATCCCTTTTCTGCCAACAGATCGTCAAGTTCTGAAAAATATCCTTGATGACAATGATCAGCAGGCTTTCATGATTGCCGAAGCAGCCCTGTACAAGGGTCGATTGTCCGAGGCAGAGGATATATTCACCCAGTTTGCTGCCCGTCAGGCGCCAATCAGGTCCTTGTCTCTTTATCGTCTCGGTGAAACGCTCTATAAGTTGCAGAAGTATCCTCAGGCGCTGGCTGCTTTTAGAGAGGCAGAGAGGTTGTGGGCGGCTTACCTGACCTTTAACCCTGGCGTCACCTTTTATTATGGCGACAGCATTGCGCGCAGCGGTAATCTCGAGGCGGGACGCGCGTTACTTGCCCATCTGATAGCCCGGTTGGCTGATAAAAACTATGCGCCGGCGCTTCTTGTGAGGATGGCCGATATTCTGTCTCGACAGGGGCATGACCAGGAAGCGCTTGCCGTGTATCTAACGGTGGCGGAAAACTACAGCGGCAACAAGGCCAGCCAGATGGCCCGACTCAGGCTGGCTGACCGGGATTTTCTCAGGGCCACTCCCTGGAACTACCGCCGTTTAAGTGACATCTACCAGGACATATACCAGCAGGGTGGCGACGTCGCCATGCGCGAGGAATCGTTTTTCAAGTATACATTGCTGGAATCCATTCATGGAGAGTCGCCGGATGCGCTCCGGCAGGTGGTGCAGTTTCAGAAAAGATTTCCGCAGGGGGTGTACTCCACGGTCTGCCGGACAATGCGAGAGGTCCTGGTGGCCCAGGTCTACCGCGAAAGCAACTGGGACAAGGATGGTGATGGCCTGATCCGCTTCGTGGAGGAACACCAGGATTATCTGGCAGGTTGCATTGAGCAGCCGGAGTTTCTCCCCAAGGTAGCCATGTCGTTTGAAGCGGCGGGGCGGTTTCTTGAAATGATCAGGTTTTTTACCGTGTTGCAGGATCGTCAGTGGGCATCATCGGGTGTCCCCTTCATGTATGAGGAGATTGCAGATAAGGCCGACCTTCTGGGCGACACTGTTCTGGCGGAAAAAACCATGCGGGCGTTCCTGCGCAAATACCCGACCCATCCCCGAGCGCGGATGATCATGGAACGCCTTGGGGCCATGTATTTTGCCGACAACAAACAGCAGGAGACAAGGGATACACTCCTGTGGCTGCTCAATAAAAAGGAGCGCGCCCAGAAACCGGAAAGCTATTACTACCTGGGCCGCTCACTTTGGGCCCTGAAACAGTATTCTCAAGCGGTCAAGGCAATGGACCTGTATCTGGCAGCAGATGGCGGCAATGACAGTAATAGAGTTCGCCTGTTGCCGGATGCCTATTTTGTTGCAGCATCAGCCAGGGAATCCTCTGGTGACCGCAAAGGCGCCTTGAAACTGCTTGAAACCGGCTCCAAGCTTCCAGCACATGGGCGTAGCGAGGAATTGATGTATAAAACCGGTGAACTTTATCTCCTTGATGGTAATAAACCGCGTGCCCGCGATTTTTTCGAGCAGATCGTGAAGAACGGCAAGGATCCCGAGTGGCGCAAGTTGGCGCAACTGGCGCTCGACTCACTGGGTACGGCAAGGTCAAAGAACTAGCGTAATATTTTTCGGTATTCCTGCAAAACATGTCAATCCAATGACTAAGTCAAGAATATGACATCGGGTGAGGTGCAATACACCCCTGACCTGGCTGATAACGCCATTGTCAGCTGGGTTTAAAAGAGGTACGTATCTTGCATTGTATAAGTTCGTTTTGTGAAAGGAGGCTATTATGCCGGTGGAAGGCATTTTCACTAATACGATAGAAGTCCTCGGGAAGAGTATCGACCTGCGGGCAAGAAACCAGAACCTGATTTCCTCCAACGTAGCTAATGCTGAAACCCCTAATTATGTTCCCAAATCACTGGTCTTCGAAGACGAACTGCAAGGGGCGTTAAAAGGTGGTTCCAAGGGAAGCCCAGCCATAACGAATGCCCGCCACATCCCGCTGAAGGGCACGAGTAGCCGCCTGCAGTCTGTAACCGGTCGGGTTATTGAAACACCAAGCAAATCTCCCGGGATGGACGGTAATTCAGTCGAGATTGAGAACGAGATGAGCAAGATGGCTGAAAACCAGATTATGTACAATGCTTCGGTTCAGATTCTTTCAAAAAAATTTGAGGGGATCAAATCAGCACTGAGAGAGGGCAAATAATGGATTTCTTCAGTTCAATGAATGTTAGTTCCTCTGCGCTGACGGCTGAGCGCACTCGGATGAATCTAATTTCCAGCAATCTGGCCAATGCCAACGCCACCCGTACTCCGGAAGGCGGACCGTACAAGCGCAAAGATGCCGTTTTTGCTGCAACACCAGTGGAAACCCGCTTTAACAGGGCATTGGACAATGCTACTGGTCGTGAGGTGCGGCAGGTAGAAGTGATGCAGATTATTGAAGACCAGAGCCAGCCACGGATGCAGTTTGATCCCAGCCATCCCGATGCAAATCCTCAAGGGTATGTGGCCATGCCCAATGTGAACGTGGTTGAAGAGATGGCTGACATGATCAACGCGACGCGTACCTATGAGGCCAACGTGACAGCGGTTCAGGCGGCCAAAAGCATGGCGCTGAAAACGCTGGAGATCAGTAAGTAACAACAATTGCGGAAATATTTGCCTGATGTTAGGGGGACAGCGTGGAATTAAAAGGTATTGAAAGCGGACTGGGAATAGGTAAGGCGTTTCCTGAAATAGGGGCGAGCAAATTATCGTCTCCGGCGGAAGGTGCCGGCAAGTTTTTCAGTGAGCTTGTTTCAAAGGTGAATGATCTGCAAACCCAGTCGGACAAATCTATTCAGGGACTTGCCAGTGGAGAAAACAAAAACCTGCACGAGGTAATGATCTCCATGGAAAAGGCCAGTATCTCTTTTCAGTTTATGTCGTCAGTGCGCAATAAGGCACTTGAGGCGTACCAGGAAGTAATGCGCATGCAGGTCTAAAAGATTCCCGTCCCGGTGTTCCAATCGAAACCAGATGAAAGGATGAACCGACTAAAAAATGCCTGAAGGATTGAGTAGACTTATAGAACCGTTTATGGTTTTGTCGCCTGGCAAACGCATGCTGATTGCCGGAGTGGCTTTACTGTCGGTAATGGCATTTGCAATACTGATTGTTGTTGCCAACAAGACCGATTACCGTCCCCTTTTTACCAACCTTACCGCTGAAGATGCCGGTGAAATAGTCAAAAAATTGAAGGATGCCAAAACCCCTTACAAGATCACTTCTGATGGCAAGGGTATCCTGGTTCCGGCCGACAAGGTCTACGAACTGCGCCTTACCATGGCCTCTGAAGGTCTTCCCCAGGGTGGTGGCGTTGGTTTTGAGATTTTCGACCGGAAGAACTTCGGCATGACGGAGTTCGTGCAAAAGCTCAACTACCAGAGGGCGTTACAGGGGGAACTTTCCCGTACCATCTCCCAGATCAATGGTGTTGAACAAGCCCGCATCCACCTGGTCATTCCCGAAAAAACACTTTTCAAGGAAAACGAAAAACCAGCCACCGCCTCGGTGGTGCTCAAGATGAAGTCCAACCGTTCCCTGCGAGAAAATGAAGTACAGGGCATGGTGCATCTGATCGCCGCATCTATTGAGGGAATGGATCCTGAACAGGTAACCATCCTGGACAGTCGCGGCAAGATACTCAGCAAGGGGAACGGGACTTCCGATCCAACGTCCAAGATGACCACTGCCATGCAGGAGACGCAGCGCGGCTATGAAAAAAACGTAGAGGAGCGTCTTCAGTCTCTGCTCGATCGCATTGTCGGTTCTGGCAAATCTGTGGCAAGGGTCACAGCTGCGTTTGACTTCAAACAGGTCGAACGGGTCGAGGAAAAGTTTGACCCGGAGAGTATCGCTGTCAGGAGTGAGCAGCGTACTGAGGAGAAGGGTGCGTCCACCACAAGCGCCTCAGGCGTGCCGGGTGTGCAGACCAATCTCGGTAAGGCTGCTCCTGGCGCGGGTTCAAGTTCCGGTGGCGGCTCCAAGAATGATGAAACCCTGAACTACGAAGTCAGCCGGTCCACGGCAAAGATTATTGAACCGGTAGGAGCTCTCAGCAAGATTTCGGTTGCCGTGCTTGTGGATGGCAAGTATGAAATGCCGGCAGCAACCAAGGAAGGACAGGCGGTCAAGGCAAAATATGCCCCTCGTTCACCTGATGAATTGCAAAAGATTGAGTCACTGGTCAAGAGTGCGGTTGGGTTCAACCCGGAACGTGGCGACCAGTTGACGGTCCAGAATATTCCTTTCCAGGATACCAGTGATGCCGGTAGTGTTGATACGCCCAAATGGTGGACAAACCCGTTTTTTATGTCCCTGTTCAAGAACCTGCTGATCGGTCTGGGGTTCCTGGCGATCATTTTCTTCATCATCCGTCCACTGTTGAGTTCGCTGAAGGTTGTGCGCCCTCCCAGATTCGAGTCGCTTGAAATGGAAAATCATGAGGTAGGCGACAAACTCAGCGCTGCTGAAAGGGCTCAGATATCCATGCAGATGGCTGAGCAGCAAAACCTGATTGAACAGGCCAAGCAGGACCCTTACCAGGTTGCACAAATTCTCCAAAACTGGTTGGGAGACGATAAACAGTAATTCATCCGCCGTGTCAGGCACGCATGCAAACAGGAATAATATGACTGGATCCGACAAAGCAGCCATCCTGCTTCTTTACCTGGGTAACGATGTTACCGCCAAGGTTTACGAGCATATGGATGATGACGAAATTAAAAAGATCAGTAAGAGTATGGCCAAGCTTGGCCATATTTCCCGCCGTACCATCACGGAGGTGGTTGAGGATTTCACCACGGTCATAAACCCCGAATCCGGCATCTTTTCCCAAGGGGATGAGTTCGTCCGCAAGATTCTGGAAAAGGCCCTTGGACCGATAAAAGCCGAGATGCTTATGGATGAGTTGCAGGCATCCAGCTATGGTGATCTTGTAGACGTCCTCGCCAATATGGATGCCAAGAGTATTGCCAACTTTCTTTCCCAGGAACACCCTCAGACCATTGCGGTCATTCTTGCCAAACTCAAATCAAAACAGACCAGTGAGATCATCAGCCTGCTTCCTCCTGAACTGCAGGCTGAGGTTGTCATGCGAATCGCCGACGTTGAGCAGGTCTCTCCCGAGATACTTCAGGAGATTGATGAGGTTATGAAAAAAGAGATCAAATCGATGGGAGGAACAGCGCGTTACAAGGTCGGCGGTGTCGAGAAGGTCGTGGACATGTTCAACCATTTTGATCGCAGCAAGGAGAAGCAGATTCTCGATAAACTGGATGTCATCAGCCCGCCTCTGGCCGAGATTATCCGCAAACATCTATTCACCTTCGAGGACGTATTCCATCTGGACGATCGCAGCATCCAGTCAATCATGCGTGAAGTCAGCAACGATACCCTCACCCTTGCCATGAAAACCTCGCCGGATGAAGTCAAGGATAAGATATTCAAGAACATCTCCAGCCGTGCCGCCGAGATGATAAAAGAAGACCTGGAGGTCATGGGCCCGGTACGCCTATCAGATGTTGAAAAGGCCCAGTCAGAGATTATCAAGATCGTCCGCAAGATGGAAGAGGAAGGCAAGGTCGTGCTGGCAGGTCGCGGAGGAGATGATGTCCTCGTCTAGGATTATCAAGTCACGACAGGGTGAAACCCAAATTCTGTCGGACTTCAGCTTCCGCCCGATAGGGCATGTCTCTGGTGAGCCTGCTTCCGGCGGTTCTGGAGGCTTTGTTGCCATGGAACTATTTGACACCTCGGAACTATCTGGCGTCAATAAACACTCCATTGCGGAACAGGATACGCCTGAGGAACCGGCAGGTGTTACCCTGACGGAGGAAGATCTTAAACGCAGGCTCGACAAATCTTTTGAGAGCGGTCTCCTGGAAGGTAAAAATCTGGCCGAACGGGGACTGTTGAATGTATTCAAGTCCCTGCGTACCGCAGCCGAAGATCTGCATTCCCTGAAGGAAAAGGTAGTGCGTGAGTCCGAGGATGAACTGGTCAAGTTAATCATGATGGTCGCGCGTAAGGTCATATTGAGAGAAGTGACTATTGACAGGCGAATCCTGTCGGATGTCGTACAGGCTGCTATTGAAGGCCTCTCGGAACGCGATGAAATCATTATTCGTCTTAATCCCGATGATTACGCGCTGGTCACCACCAGCCGCGAAGACTATCTGCGTAAAGAGCTGCTTACTGACCGCATGCAGCTTAAGCCGGATTCCAGCGTGCTGCCGGGAAGCTGTCAGATCGATACGGAGATGGGGACCATTAATGCCGGCATTGACGCACAATTGGACGAAATCTTCCGGCGTCTTCTGGCGGAACGAAGCATTTCAACGGGTGCCGGCGTCTAGCGCGAAAGAGATTGCCCAATGCCTGCCAAGCTGCTCAACCTGAAAAAATATTATGCCGCACTAGAATCAGTCAAACCGATCAGGCTGCACGGCAAGGTTACCCAAATTGTCGGTCTGGTCATAGAGGGGTACTGTCCTGACACCTCGGTTGGCGCCATCTGCGAGATAAGGCCCAGCGAAGGTGAACCGATCCCGGCCGAGGTTGTAGGCTTCCGCAATAACAAGACACTGCTCATGCCGCTGGGAGAGATCAGGGGTGTCGGGTTGGACAGTTTGATTACCGTCAGGCGGGATAAGGCCTCCATGGGGGTCGGCCCGCTGATGCTGGGGCGGGTGATCGACGGCCTGGGCAATCCCATTGACGACAAGGGCCCGCTGAGGGTGGAGGAAGAATACCCCATCTATGCTGCGCCGATCAATCCCATGCTGCGTCCGCCCATCCGCAAGCCACTGGACCTTGGCATCAGGAGCATCAACGGCCTGCTTACATGCGGTCAAGGTCAGCGTGTCGGCATAATGGCAGGCTCAGGTGTCGGGAAATCGACACTGCTGGGCATGATCGCCCGCTACACGGAAGCCGACGTAAACGTGATAGCACTGATCGGAGAACGCGGCCGCGAGTTGCGAGAGTTCATTGAAAAGGATCTTCAGGAGCAAGGTCTGAAGAAATCGGTCGTGGTTGTTGCCACCTCAGATCAGCCTCCGCTGGTACGAATGAGAGGCGCCTACATTGCCACCACTATAGCGGAATATTTTGCAAATAAAGGCAAGAAAGTCCTTTTGATGATGGACTCTGCAACCCGTTTTGCCATGGCCATGCGCGAGGTTGGGCTGGCCATCGGTGAACCTCCCACCACAAAAGGTTATACACCTTCTGTATTCGCGGCGTTGCCAAAGCTGCTGGAGCGTACCGGCAACTTTTCAGTGGGCAGTATCACGGGTCTTTATACGGTTCTTGTCGAAGGGGATGATTTTAATGAGCCTATCTCGGACTCCATGCGCAGTATTCTGGACGGACATATAGTTCTGTCACGCAGTCTGGCGGCACGTAACATCTATCCCCCAATTGATATTCTGGCAAGCGCCAGCAGGGTCATGAACGATGTGGCTCCGCAGGACCATCTGGATCTGGCGAGTCGTTTCAGAGAGACGTTGGCCACCTATCAACAGTCGGAAGATTTGATCAATATCGGAGCTTACAAGGCAGGAAGCAGTTCCGGTATAGATTATGCAATATCTAAAATGCCCGGAATGATGATGTATCTCAAACAGGCTGTACATGATCCCGTTTCCATGCAAGACGCCGTACAGGATTTGAAAAAGATATTTGAACACTGACGCGCAAAAATTGCATAAGGAGGTGGAAACTCGTGGCGAGTAAGAAGTTCGAGCTGGAACAGGTGCTTAAGTATCGCACCGAGGTCGAACGGGCGCGCAAACAGGAGTTCGCAGTCGCTAAGCAGAATTTAGATCATGCCTGTGAACGGCTCAGTCAGGAAGAAGCAATGCTGGAAGGCCTCTCCAAAGAGTTCAGCAATCGTCAGGGTGAGTTGGATAGTATCGAAGATATTCGTATGTATAGTGACTTCTTTGGCCGTAAACGCTTAGAGGTCAAGGATCAGAAAGAACAGGTCGAACAACTTGGGCGTGTTGCAAATGACCAGCGTGATATCCTGCTGGATGCCTCCAAGGACAAAAAGGTGCTGGAATCGCTTAAAGACAAGAAAGCAAAAGAATTCAGGATGGCAATGGATAAAAAAGAGCAGGAGTTCATGGACGAGATCGCTATTCAGAAAAAAGAAGAGCCAACCCTATGAAGTGGGTTTTAGCCTTCATTATTGCCGGTGCTGTTTTCGCCTGCGGCCTTTCACTGGGTACCTTTAGTCTGGGAACGCTGAGCGCGGTAGCAGAGAGTGCCAAGTCCCCGAAAAACCAGGCAGAAACGACCAAGGGACAGGACGCTCCATTGAACCAGCAACCATTGAGTGCGTCTCGTGCAGCCCGGGAGGAAAAGGCGATCCAGGATGCCCGGCGGCAGCAGTTGACTGAAAAAGAGGCCGCAATTGCCGCCAAGGAAGCAGAACTGAAGAAGCTTGGTGAAAAAATCGATGCCCAGATAAAATCGTTTGATGACTCGAAGCGTCGTTTGGATGATTCGCTGAAAGCCCAGAAAAGCGCGCTGGATGAGAAGCGCAAGAAGATGATATCGTTCTTTAAGAAGATGAAGGCGGAACAGGCTGGCCAGCTTATGAACAAGCTGGATGAAAATACTGTTATCTCCATGCTTGACCAAATGGATACCAAGACGGTTATCAAACTGGTTCCGTTTCTTAGCCAACCCAGAGTTTTGAAGTGGATTAACGAAAATCTTAAGGGTTCATAGGAATTTTATGGACAGCATTCCTGTCCATGTCCATAAAAAAATCATAAAAGAAAGGTGGTGATACGAAATGGATTTAGGACAGATTATGATGCAGATGTCGACGGGTATTGCTGCGTCGACAGGCAGCACACCGGCAACGGCAGATACAGCAACTGCAGAGTCGGCAGGGCAGTCCGGCAGCAGTTTTGCAGGGATGTTGCGCGGAAAATCAGCGGATAGTACTGAGGAAGCAACAAAGGGCATGGCTGCAGCGCCTGGTTCTGGTGTAGAGACCACGGTCTTGAAGCCAACAGACGTGAACACCGAAATGATGGCGGCCCTCTTGGCCCTGGTCGACCCTCGAGTTCAGATGCCTGCTGCGATGGTCACCGGAGTTGAGGACAATCAAGAAAAACCAGCAGGATCGGCACAACAGGATGCGCTGATGTCACAGGATGTGGCACTACTTGCGACAGGACCGCAGTTTCTCCTGCCGGAAGAAGGAAATGGCAGAATGCCGCAATCAGGGTTGACGGTTGAACCGCAGAACAAACCAGAAATAACAGTAGAATCAGCACAACAAGACGCACAGATGCTACAGGATATGTTGCTGCTTGCGGCAGGGACTCAGATTGTCCTATCAACAGAGGGAAATGACAGAATGTCGAAATCGGATCCGTCGGTTGAACCGCAGGGCAAAGCAGATGCACCGATGTCACAGAATGTGGCGCAGCTTGCGGCAGGGGCACAGAATGCCCTGTTGGCAGGGGTAAAAGGCAGAATGCCGGAATCGGGTCAGTCGGTTGAACTGCAAAATGATGACAAAAATCAGTTGCGACGTTCTGTCAGTAATGTTGGGGAGGTGGCAATGTCTGTCACAGCCGGCAATGAATTATCGCGGCCGACAACAGCTACCCAGCAGAGGCAGTCAGCAGAATTGTCACGGAGTAATATGACAACGCCGATTGCTGATTCAATTGCTGTCGGTGAAACTAAAACAGTAAAGATGGATGCAGCGGCCTTCCCGGAACTTGTGGCCACGGAAGGTGATATGGACATTCTGGAAAGCGGCAAAACCCATAATTCACTCCCAGCGAGCGTGAAAGGTGGGGAGGTAGCACTAACCGCAGAGAATACTCCTGATGTTCAACGATCTGTTGGGGTGAAGGCGTCGGCAGTACAGCCAGTCAGTGTACCAGAAGTCAGCGCTGTTAAGGCGGATGTCAATATCCATCCGATTGCTGAAAACAGTCCGGAGAAGATAGCTGCACCAGCAGAAGTCCGTGTTATTCAAGCTTCTGCAACTGCATTCCCCCATCCTTCAACAAGCTTGAAAGAAACAGGTGTTAATAATTCTAGCCGCCAGGAAGATGGAAAGTTGGGACAGCTTGATGCCGCAACAAGCAAAAAGAACATGGAAGGTGTATCAACAGATGCTGCCAAGGTCGTTCCAGCTTCAGTACCTGAAATGGAATTGCTTAAGGAAGGCGGTAAAGATAGTTCCGACCATGGGACAAACGGTCAATTTCACCAATCAGCTTCACAACAACAGGTGAAAGCCGACACGGGGTCGTCGCTTGGCAACACTTCAGGAACCGGTCAGAAGGGAGCGCCACTTAACGACATGTCGGAAAATGTTTTTCGGCAGGTTAAGGATGTGCTTGTAAACCGCGAGGTTAAAGCAGGCAATGAGCAGATTACCATGAAACTCACACCTGAGCATCTTGGTGAGTTGACTCTCAATTTTAAGATGGAAAACCAGCAATTGAGGGTTGAAATCGTCGCAGCTAACCGCGGTGTCAGGGATGCCTTGATGCAACAAGCTGATAATCTCAAAGAATCACTTGCCCGGCAGAATATCACTATGGAGTCGTTCGATGTCGTGACGAGCAATGGACAGCGAGGTTTTGAGCAGAATGACAAGGGCTGGAAACAATTGGCCCAGCAGAATTTCATGGCCGGATCGTCGGCGGGAGGTTACCGCTATAGGGCCCCTGAGGCGGATATTGCTGCCGTGCCGCAGTACGGCATGAATAAACAGTACACAATGGTGGATGTTCATTATTAAAAGGAGGTGATTTGCGTGGTAAACAGTGTAACTTCAACAACCGATACAAGCGCGGCCGCCGCCGCAATGAAGAAGTCCATTGGTATGAATAAGGATGATTTCCTGAAGCTGTTCATTGAGCAATTGAAGTATCAGGACCCACTCAAACCAACGGATGCAGAACAGATGCTTAGCCAGCTTAGTCAACTTACCCAGGTGGAGCAGTCCTATAATACCAACACGAACCTGGCGAACCTGCTGGCTGCACAGAATAACTCCAACACCATGGCTTCCGTGTCGTTCATCGGCAAAAACGGAAAGGCATACGGCAACAGCACATTTTTTGACGGCGCAACACCGTCGTCACTCCAGTTCAATCTCGCAGTGCCGACCACCGCGACAACAGCGGCAATTATGGATTCTACAGGAAAGGTCGTCAGAACCATGACCATCAATGCGCAGGCTGCGGGAGATGGCAGCTTAACGTGGGATGGCCGCGACAACAGCGGCGCTGTTCTTCCTGCCGGAGCTTACAGTTTCTCCGTATCCGGTACAACTGCAGCAGGGATTTCCACTGCAGCAACAACCTACACTACCGGGCGTATTGATGGCGTGACGTTTGTCAATGGCACCCCGTCCCTCACTATTGGCGCTGCCTCTGTATCGTTGGCGGATGTCATCAGTGTCAAGGAGGTGTAACAGCAATGATAGACCAGATTTTTTTACCAAATCCGATCAAGCCGATTGGAGCTGAACGCCCGCAACCGCAGAAACCGACAGCAGGGCAATCAGGGAATTCCACCTTTGCCAAAGTTCTGGATGAAAAACTGCCGGCGCAGGGTGTAAAGTTTTCGCAGCATGCCCAGGACAGGCTTAAGGCGCGCAATATCACCCTCTCCGCCAATGATCTTGCCAACCTTGAGGGGGCTGTCAACAGTGTCGCCCAGAAAGGCGGGAAGGAATCACTGGTCATGATGGGAGATTCAGCGCTGGTTGTCAGCATCACAAACCGTACCGTGGTGACTGCCATGGACCGGACCCAGATGAAGGGCAATGTTTTTACCAACATCGATTCAGCAGTAATTGTTTAGACACACAACAGGGCTGGTCCTCCGAGAGGAAGCCCCGAAACGCCGACCGATTGACGCGTTTCACGCAACACAACTCTCTCACACACACAAGGAGGCAACACAATGAGTGTAACATCCGCAATGTTTACCGGTGTATCCGGTCTTTTGGCCAACGCAGAAGGCATTAACGTCATCGGCAACAACCTTGCCAACGTCAATACAATAGGTTTCAAAAGTGGCCGCATGTTGTTTTCCGACATGCTTTCCGTCAATATCGGCAATAGTTCCCAGATCGGTCGTGGCACCCAGATCCAGAAAGTTGACAATGTTTTTAGCCAGGGTTCCTTTGAAACAACGGAGTCAGTCACTGATATCGCTCTTCAGGGGAGTTCCTTCTTTGCCCTCAAAGCACCTGCGACAACCTCACCCCTGACATCCCAGAGTGAGGCAATCCTCACAAGGGCAGGCGCTTTCAGGGTAGACGGCGATCGCTATCTGGTAAACCCGGATGGTTACCAAGTCGTTGACACTTCAGGTAACCCGATTCAGTTCAGCGACAATGCCACTGCCATTACTGCGGCAGTGACAACCTTTCAGGCTGATCCTTCCATCGCAGCGCTTTCAGCTGCTCTGGGAGTAGATATTGCCGCTGCGGACGCTGTGGTGACTGCCTATGTAGCTCCCTTGACCGCTGCGCAAAATGCCGTGGTGGCTCTTCAAACCGCCGCAACTGCCAAGATGACCGCCGCAAATGATGCCATAACAGCTTTTACAGCCGGATCACCAGCATCAACTGCCGATGCAGCAGCCGCTGCTCTGAATGCGGCCTTAGCGTCAATCCAGGCTTATGCTAATGCCGCAGGCACTGCGGTTACGGCAACCACTGTAACTGCGCCGGCAACGACTTCACCCTCTGAAGACTTTGCCACAGCATACAGCCTCCTTACTACTGAGGAAGGAAAGGCATTTGCCAAGGTCACCAAAATTGATGGTGATGGCAGCATCACCTACCTGGACAAGGCAGGCAATGCCAATTACTACACCTCAACCAATGCCGCCGGTTCATATACATCCACCGGAATCCCCGGAGAAAAGATAGCCGTTATAAATCCTTCCAACCCAGGGGCACTGGATAAACTGGGTGGGACCCTGTTCAGGATAGCTGCCGGTTCGGGTGTGTCAACCTTGGGATTCTCGGTAACTGACAATGCAGCCAACGGGACATCGGAGAAGATCTACTCCAACTCCCTTGAACAGAGTAACGTTGATATGGCTGGTCAGTTCGTCAAGATGATTCTGACCCAGCGGGCCTACTCCGCCAACTCCAAGACCATTACCACGGCGGATGAAATGACCCAGGAAGTGCTTAACCTGAAACGATAATCTGATCTTAGGGCAATAGCATCGGACCTGGCAGGTTTTAAAAACCTGCCAGGTCTTTAAGCGCAAAAGTTTAATTAGTTGCAAAAACCCCAGAATCGTTCTAAATATTGCAGTATTCGTCAATCTCATTGAATTTATTATCTATCTGCGGAGGAATAAAATGGCCAAAGAAGAACAGGCACCGGTTGAAGCTGAAGGTGGTGGAGGCAAGAAGAAAAAGCTCATCATAATCGGTGCTGCCGTGGCCGTGGCAATTATTCTTGGCGCGGTCGTGTTTATGATGATGGGCAAGGGCGACAAGAAGGAAGCGGGAAAGGAAGGTGCTGAAACCAAGACCGAGGCCAAGGCAGAAGGTGGTGGTCATGGAGCTGCGGCGCCTGCCGGTAAGGAAGGCGCGGCTGGCGCGGCTGGTGCCGCTGCCAGTTTCTTTCCTCTGGATCCGTTCATAGTCAATATCTACGATGGCCAGGAACTGCGCTATCTGAAGGTCAAGATTGAGATGGAAATGGCCAGTCCCGCGGTAAAGGCTGAGGTCGAAGCCCGTCTTGCGCCGATCAAGGATGCCATACTGGTGTTGCTGAGTTCAAAGACCATGCAGGATATCCAGGATGTTCAGGGTAAGAACCAACTCAAGGAAGAGATTATGGCGGCCGTTAACAAAAATATTCCACCAGGTAAGATCGCCAAGATCTATTTTACCGATTTTGTTGTTCAGTAGGGATAATCCGGGCTGATATGGAAAAAATACTCACAAAAGCAGAGATCGAGGCACTCCTTAACGCCGTTTTCGACGGTCGGATAGAGCCTGAAAAGGAACTGGCGAAAACCGAGGGGAGCGCTGTTGCCTATGATCTTTTCAATTCCGAGGCCCATAAGGGATTTGTTCCCAATCTGGACATAATCTACGACAGTTTCATCCGCTACAACCGTGTTAATCTTTCCAATCGTTTGCGCAAGGTGGTGGATATCAAAAAGGTCGGGGCGCGCTCCTACAAATTTGACGACTTCCTCCAAACCCTCCCCTCCCCGGTCTGCATGGCCATCTTCAAGATCGAGCCGCTCAAAGGGGCAGCATTGATCTCTTTTGACAGCACCCTGGTGCTATCATTAGTGGATAGCCTTCTGGGGGGGACCGGCACCAGCAAGGTTTCCATGGCCAACCGCATGTTCACCTCCATCGAACTGCGCCTGATGGAGAAGATCGTCAGAGACATCCTGCAGGACCTGGAAAAAGCCTGGGCGCCGCTTTACGCGACCCACATGAACCTGCTGCGCATGGAGATGAACCCGCGCCTGGTCAATATTGTACCTCCTGAATATCAGATCGTGACCATGTCTCTCAAGATTCAGATCGAGGATATATCAGGCAACATGGTCTTTGCCATTCCGTACATGACCATTGATCCTATCCGTGACAAGCTCAAGGCCGGGATGCAGTTCGACTTGATGGCCATCGATCCCCAGTGGTCCTTCAGGTTGTCATCGGAGATTCTGGAGGCTCCCCTTAATCTTTCCGTGGAAATGGGCAACGCCGCTATTACCCTGCGTGAGCTGCTGGATCTGGCGCCGGGTGACACTATCATGCTCGATAAACCATGTTCAAGTGAGCTGGCGGTAAAGGTGGAGGGGGTTCAGAAATACCTTGGTGTTCCCGGCATCCGTCACGGAAACAAAGCGTTACAGATCAGTAAGATATATGACAAAGGGGGCAGTAGTGAGTGACAAGACTGTAGCTAATGATGTTGAACTGGACAGGAAGAATCTCGACTTCATCCTTGACATACCACTGCAGGTTACTGTTGAGTTGGGAAGAACCAAGTTGCTGGTGAAGGATATTCTCCAGTTAAATCAAGGTGCTGTTGTTGAGCTTACCAAGTTGGCTGGAGAACCGCTTGATATATTTGTCAACTCCAAGCTGGTGGCACGCGGTGAGGCCGTGGTGGTGAACGAGAAGTTCGGTGTGCGTCTGGTGGATATCGTCAGCCCCAACGAAAGGGTGGAGAAGATTCTGTGAGGGGTGTCGTAGCGACCCTACTACTAAGCCTGCCAACACTTGCCTACGCCGAAGAAACCATCCGCCAGGAGTACAGTTTTTTTTCCAGCTTTCTTCAGATGATTGCCGCCTTGATTATTGTGGTCGGTCTGATCCTGCTTACCAAGCATTTTTCCGACAAGCTTCTGGGTGCGACTGCTGCCTCCCGATTTACTTCAAAGCATATCAGACTGGTGGAGACACGTTATATTGCCCCCAAAAAATCGCTCATTCTGGTTGAGGTCGGAGGTGAGTATCTTTTGCTTGCCAGCACGGAAAACAGTATCACCCTGATCAAACAGGTAGATGTTATAGAGGAGATTGAGGTGTTGGAAGATGCCGGCATTGTTCGCGGAACGTTGGCAGACCTTTTTCGCAGGGATGAAGGAAGGAAGAGGGGCTGACATGCAGAGGGCTATTCGTCGCAAATGGATGTTGCTGCTCGGCTTTTCGACCATGCTGATCGTGCTGGCCGTGGCACAGGCCCATGCGGAGCCGGTGCCGTTGCCTTCGTTGAGCATAGGTGTGGGGAGCTCCTCCAAGCCTGGGGATGTGGCGGTCACAATCCAGATATTCCTGATGCTGACGGTCCTGTCGTTAGCACCCGGTCTGCTGATCATGACCACCTCCTTCACCC
>JBGSQD010000223.1:0-45530 GCA_041738275.1 Geobacterales bacterium | reverse complement strand
CGACAATGTCCCCGTTAATGATTTTTTGCTGACAGTTCCGGTTGAAGAATTTCCTCCGCAAAGCTACAAGGTAAGCATGAAGGGTATTGGTGTGAATGGTGGTGTTTACACTTATTCAGCTAATTTAATAAAAGCAGGCATTTGCAGTAGTGGCGATGTGGGTGACGGTGGCAGTAGTAGTGGCGGCGGAGCTATAATTGGAGGAGGAAGTTCGACAATACCATTTGATGTCATCTATCCCGAGTCCCAGACATGCGGCAAGACTTCCGGCGAGATACAGCTTCCAACAGAGCGTTTGTCCATCGCAGGAGCCAAGCGAGTGGCTTATCTCGTCAAGATTGGCACTTCTCAGCAGGTAATAGGAGAGGTGGACATCGAGTTTGAAGGACCGCGTCGTATATCCGTTGACTCGTCACTGCTTCCTTCGGGGAGCTACCCACTGTCGGTAATCGTGACCAACACTGACAGCACCCGGAAACAGATGGACCTGGGGAAAGTGATCGTCTTTGATACAATGGCCCCCCAGGCGAAGTTGATCCTGACTGCATCGCCTTGCCCGGTCAGGACAATCACACCCAAGGGTTCCCGGCTAGGTATTGAATTAAGCGGGAGCGCAGCCGATAATATCAGAGTCGCACATTATTCACTTTACTACGGTCTTGGGGAAGATCCCAAGACCTGGTTACCTGCCATGTCAATTGACAGCGGAGTCGCCAAGGAGATAACCGGCGCCGGAGCGGTCTCCGGACTTATTGGATCCTGGGATATTACCGATATTGCAGGAACGGTGTTCACCCTCAAGCTTGAGGTCGTGGATTCAGCAGGTAACAAGGGTTGTGCCACAGGAGTTGTAACGGTTGACCGCGAAATCATGATAAGCGGCTATAATCTTGCGCCGCACATCTTCTCACCGAACAACGACGGCAACCTCGATGCCGTCACAGCCGGATTTAGCCTTGATGAACCGGCAACCGTGGACCTTTCCGTTTACACTATCGCCAAAGGCGCTAATGGTACAGAGGTGCAAGGTACCTTGCAACGCCATGTCCAGTCCAGCTTGAAAGCAAACAGCGGCGCAACAGCCTTTGACTGGAATGGTCTGGATGACTCTAACGCAGTTCTTCCCGATAACCGCTACGCTGTGTCCCTGACGGTTACGGATACCTGCAGCAACAGTGCGACCCAGTGGAAATCCGTAGAGTTGGACAACACACCTCCTAGTGTTGCAATCGACTATCCACTCCCCGGTAATCTCCTGCCGCCGGGAGTCATGATAGAGATCAAAGGAACCGCCACAGACCGGCACTTCAAATCCTATCTTCTTGAAGCGGGTGAGAGGACCACCCCCACAACGTGGAGCGTCTTGTCAAGCTCGGACAAGCCGATTTCCAACGCTGTCATAAAATCCTGGAACACCTTTGGTCTTAAGGATCTCTGGACCTTGCGCCTGACAGCTGAAGACACTGTCGGCAACAAAAAGGTCGTAACCTCGACGATTGATCTGGGGATTCGGAAGGAACTCGTCAAGAGCCTGGACGCCACCCCCAAGCTATTCTCACCCAATAATGACCAAAAGCTTGATACAAGCCTTATCTCCTATGAGGTTACTGACGCCTGCAATCTCAAGATCGATATCATGGACGGAAACGGCCAGTTAGTTAGGACGTTTACTACTGTTTCAACCGCTGCTGGAAAGGGCAGCATAACCTGGGATGGCAAGAATAGCATTGGTATCAATGCGGCTGACGGAATTTATGCCGTTCAGCTGGCGGTCTCACTGACCGCAAATCCCCAAATAGCGCAGACCGAAACGATTTCGCTGACGGTTGATGCGACACCACCGGCAAATACAATTACAGACCTTCTCGACAAGTCCTATCTTAACCGGACGGAACTCTCCGTCACCGGTTCAATCAACGATCCGAATCTGGTTGACTACAACATCACCATAACCGGGCCTGCTGGAGCAACTACCCTTGACACCGGTTCGCAGAATCGCGCTAACTACTCGTTTGGCCGCATCGCTGACCTTACTGAAGATACCTATACCCTGGCGTTTGATGCAAAGGACTTGGGAGAAAACCAAGCCAAACTCGTTCGCACCTTTACCATAGACCGGACCCCTCCGAAAGTCGAACTGGATACGCCGAAAAGCGGCGAATATTATGGCAACACCAAAAATGTCATCGATATCTCCGGAGCCATCATCGAGAAGAATCTGGACCGCTACACCCTTCGCTACGGAGCGGGTGAGTCTCCAACCGAGTGGCAGGAGGTGGTTGGTGGAGATTCCGTGCCGACTGTCACCAAGCTATCATCATGGAAAGTCGGGAAATCCGACGGGATTGCCGACGGCATCTATACTTTATCTCTATACGCCAAAGACAAGGCCGGCCTTGAAGGTGAAGCCAGGGCGCAGATCGTTATCGACAATACTCTGCCGCAAGTGGCTATCACCTTGCCCAAGGAAGGCGACTATGTGACAAAGGCCATCGACGTTAAGGGAACAGCGGCAGATACCTACTATGACAATGGACTCCTGGAACTGGCGGAGGGCAATTGCTCATCGGCCATCAATTGGGCGGCAATCAAAGCCTTGAACACTTCGGTTCAGGACGGCATCTTTGATTCATGGAAGGTGCTTCCATCAGACGGCGGATACTGCCTCAGGCTGTCGGCCACCGATAAAACCGGCAATAAATCCGAGACTAAGATCGGCATCAAGATCGACACCCATCCGCCTGTTGCTCCGCAACTTACGGGCAAGATCGACAACAAGATCGATGCGGTTCTGGCCTGGTCAAAAAACAGCGAACCTGATCTGGCCGGGAATAACCTTTATCGAAACAACCAGAAGCTCAACACAACCCTCTTGGCCGATGCATCCTACCGGGATCCGTCTCTCAAGGAAGGCAGCTACACCTACATTGTCAAGGCGGTTGACTTCGCCGGAAACGAAAGCGAACCCTCCAACGTCATCTCTCTGAAGATAGACCTGACCGGGCCGACAGTGCGGATTTCCACGCCAAAGGATGGTTCTACCATTTCAAATCTGGTTGATGTCAAGGGAACGGCCTACAGTCAGGATGACTTCAAGGAATATCGAATTTATATCGGACAAGGGAGCAGTCCGTCCGTATGGAGTGAAATCAGGCGATCTCCCTTGCCAACCACCTTCGGATCCCTGTCCCGGTGGGATACAATTATCAATCAGGAGGGGAGCCAATACACCCTCAAGTTGGAAGGAGAGGATACCTCCGGCAACATATCCACCACGCAGGCAATAGTCACCATCGACAATACGCCGCCCGAGAAACCGGTACTACTCACCTCAATTGCAACAGGCGTTGATGTTGCCTTGACCTGGAAAGCCAACATAGAATCGGATCTGGCAGGCTATCTCCTGTATCGCAATGACCAACTTGCCAATGTGGCCGGCATTGTGGCCGGCAATCTGAAACCCTACCTGGTGACCGGAACAGCGTACACCGACAAGGCTCTTCCCGACGGTAAATATAGCTACTACCTGATAGCCATGGATCTGGCAGGCAACAGCAGCGACCAGTCCAACACCATGGAAGAGGACATAGATACCCATCCGCCACATATGACCATCATTGCTCCAACCAATGGTCAAAAATTCGATGGCAAACTGGCGATTAACGCTGAAACACCGGACAACGATATTGCCACGGTGCAGTTTCAGTATAAATCGCTTCAGGATGCAACCTGGACCAATCTGGGGCAACCGTATAACAAAGCTCCCTATATTGCGTATTTCGATCCCAATGGCATCAATCTACCTGTTGGCGATTACCAGCTACGGTCGCTTGCCACAGACCGGCACAACAATATCGATCCGGTGCCACAGGTCGTGACGGCAACCTACACCGATCTGACCCCTTCGGATGAACCTGCCGGCCTTGCCGCAAAGGTGAACAAGGCCGATGTCAGCCTGACTTGGACTGCAGTAAGCGAGGCTGGTGTCAGCTATAATATCTATCGCTGGACTTCCGGAACGAAATCCAAGGTTAATAGCGTACCAGTTTCGACTGCTTCGTTTGTCGATGCCACTGTTCCTGATGGCAACTATCAGTATGAAGTTACCTCCATGGATTTTGCGGGTAATGAAAGCAAGGCATCGGAGCAGGCGGCCGCAAGGATCTATGCCCCGATTATTACTCAACCATTCACTCCGCTGAAAAATCCTGCGTTGATACTCGAAGGAAACGGAGCCGATCCTGGCACACCGGTACAGATTACTACCACGCTTCCATCGGGAGATACTTCAGCGGTAACGATCACCGCGGATTCAGCAGGGGCCTTCCGGCTGGAAGGGATCACCTTGGCGCCTGGTGAAAACCGCTTCACAGCTATTGCTACTGACCTGGCAGGCAATATCAGCAAGGCCTCGGAAGCAGCTGTGGTGGATTATGGCATATCGCCGCTTGCACCGGCCGGACTGGCCGCGTCCGTAAATAGTTTCGAGGTCAATTTGACCTGGAATGACAATAGTGAGACCGATATCATCGGCTATAATGTGTTCCGTGACGGTGAAAAGGTAAACAGTGCCGTAGCGCTGAATGGAGGGCAGGTCTCCGCCTCCTGCCAGGATTATTATTCCGATCCCCAATATGCCATCGACAACAATATCGAAACTAATTGGAGTACACCTTACGGCAACGGCACGTTCTCTCCCGCCTGGTGGCAGATGACGCTGCCGGCGCCTGAAATGATCAACCGGGTCGAGATAGATTGGCAATTTGGAGGTTGGGACGATGTAACCCAAAAGTATTTCTACTACGCCGGTAAGGATTATGAAATTCAGGCCTGGTCGGGGTATAGATGGATAACCCTGAAAAAGGTGGTCGCTAACGACCAGCAGTACAACATGATCGACATTTCTCCTTCCTATCGCACGGACCGGATAAGGATCGCCATATCGTCAGCCACAGATCCGAACTATTCCAGGTATGTCAAGATCAGTGAAATCAGATTCGTTAAGGACAACCTGCTCTCTTCGCCTGAATATATCGATACGGGATTGTCTGACAATCGCTACAATTACAAGGTGTCGGCTGTCAACCATTATGGCTTCGAGAGTGAGGCATCTCCCACGGTTGAGGCGATTGTGGGAGATGTGATTTCGCCCGCGGCCCCGGCAAATCTGCAGGCCACGGTAAATGGGTCCGATGTCATTCTTGATTGGAGCACTACGCCAAATATGGAGTCTGATTTGGCTGGTTACATAATATATAAACAGAATGGACAGGATTGGGATTACCTGAGTGACGTTTCAACTTCCACTACCACATACACTGATTCATCTCTCCCCAATGGGACCTATCGCTACCATATTACAGCTTATGACGGGGCTTTCAATGAGAGTGAGCCATCCAATGAAGCGAGTGCGACGGTCCTTATTGAAGCTCCACCGGCCCCGTTGCTGCTGACGGTTTCATCTCCTCCAACCGGTGGCGTGCTGGATCTTGTCTGGCAATCATCTCCAGGAACCAATCAGTATACCTACCATATTTATCGCTCTCAGGATGAAATAGGTCCATACGTCTTGTTAAACGCTACAAGTATATCCCGAAACAACTTCCGGGATTACGGCCTGGTCAACGGAGCGATCTACTACTATAGGGTTAAGGCGCTGGATGCTTTCAATAATGAAGGTGAGCCCAGCAACATTGCATCAGGTGTTCCCTGTGACCTGGAAATACTGCCACCCATGATCTTAAAGCCGACAGTGCCGGGCAATCCTTTAGTTGCAAGAGAAAACGGGGTGGTTGTGGGCGGAGTTGCCGAACCTGCAGCTCAGGTCCAGATTATGAGGGATGATGGCTCCCTGCTGGGAAACGTTGCCGCCTCAATGCAGGATATGCAAACAGACATACCGATTGATGCGCAAAATATTTATAACGCCGCGCTATCGTCAGATGGACAGATCTTTGCCTATATTGATCCATCCCGTCAGCTTCAGTTGAAAAATCTGAAAAACAACGAGACGGTTTACTCGCCGGCAAGCGGATTCAACAACTTTACATCGGATACCCTGCAGTGGTCGCCCGATGGGAGGTTCCTGCTCGTTTCGGTGTACGATTATTCATGGAGACTGAGACTTGCACTCTACGACCGAGACCTTGCCCAGACCCGGCTGTTAACGACCGGAGCAACAATATCCGAAGTGGACGCCTCCTGGTCTCCAACCGGGAATACCATTGTCTTTGTCGGCCAGGATAACAACGGATTGACCGGCATCTGGAAGGCAGGTTCGGATAACACGGGGCCAACATTGTTGGCCGGAAACGTCAATGCCGATTATCCCAGGCTGTCTCCGTCCGGGGATCGTGTCGCCTTTTTCCAGGATTCAAGTCTTTATCTGCTATCAACCGCTGATGGCAGTGTCAGCCTGTTGGATGATAATACCGACGGTTGGACCTCAGCGTGGTCTCCTGACAGTTCAAAGCTGATTTTCGTTTCTTACCGTGATGAGGGCAATGGTGAGTTTTACCAATTCGACTCCGCAGATGGCAGCTCATCACGTCTTACCTATAATGGTCCCGACGGTTATTTTGCCACATGGTCACCCGATGGCAGAACATTGGCATATGCAACCTGGCACGACGATTCGGAAAAGTTACGTTTTCTGCCATCTGACGGCCAGGAGCGTGAGCTGCCTGCTTCAAATAACAGCAGCGGTATGTTTGGCATGGAATGGCTGCGAAGCGGGGAGTTGATCTTCACCGATAAATCTGGAGTCCACAGCATCAGCCCGGCGGGGACATTCAGTCTGGCCAATGCCCAGCTTGTGAGTGGAGAGAATCGGATTGTAGCAGTGGCAACCGATACTTCCGGCAATGTAAGTCTGCCCTCCGACGTCATCACAGTAGTATTCGACACGGGATCTTTACCGGACCTTGTCATTGCTGACAGCGACATAACCCTGTTCCCGCCGTATCCCAAACCTGGTGAAGACGTTGTTGTCACAGCACATGTCCACAATCCCACCAACAACTCCGTGGATAATGCCACTGTCGAGCTTTATCTCTGGGACGGGTCAAACGATGTCACGCTCCTCAAATCCGAAATCATCCCACACCTGGATGCCAACGGAGAAGGAAGCGTCTCTGTCCGCTTCAACGCAGGCACAACTATCGGCACCCGGACAATCATAGCTGTGGCCGATCCCTCCAACCTTATTCCGGAGGTGCTGGAAACCAACAACTACGCCTCAAAGGATCTGATTATTACCGATCAGGAGAGGGTGTCAGTTGTTACCTCGCTCAATTCTGCACAGTATGGGGTCAACCAGGACGCAACCATAGTCGTCTGCCTTTTGAATAGCGGCACGGCAAGCTCTGGAACCCTGAAAGTCATGATCGAGGATAGCGACGGCAATCTTGTCAAACTGCTCTCCAGCCAGCCCCAGAATCTGCCCTATGGCTTGGATCAAAAACTGGCATTCACCTGGAATACCGGTTCAACCTTTACCGGGTCCTACAGGGCACGTGCCTCGGTAGTGGACATCGCCGGTACAACCATCCTGGCGGATAACACCGCATCGTTCATTATCCTGCCGGATATAAAGGCGAGCAGTGCGGTGACGACCGACAAACAATTCTACGGTTCCGACGAGAATGTCGGGGTTAACGTTGCCTTCGCAAATAACGGAGTTAATTATGTAATACCCCAACTAAAGGCGGTTGTGCGTATAATTGATCTCCAGAACAACCAACTTTTCAGCGAGGAAAAAAACTATACCAACCTTCTACCGGCAATGGGCGGCAACTTCACGTCAAGCTGGAATACGGGGATGTTGCCAGCCGGCACCTATACAGCACACATAGACATTTCTGCTGGAGAGCAAGTGCTGGCATCCAGCTCAACGGCATTCAATATCCTGGCGCAACCTCTTCTGAAAGGAAATCTCACCGTCGATGCCACCGAAGTTCTGTCTGGACGGAGCTTTAACACAACCTATACCGTCACCAACCATGGTAACAGCGCAGCAACAGGGTCGATACGCGTATCCCTGCAAGACCCCGATACCCGGACGATAGTGGCCTCTTCGGAACATCCAGCCGTCATCCCCGCGAATGGTACCATACCCGGAAACATCATCTTCGACACAAGCGGGCTGGCACTCAAGACATATCAGGTAGTCCTCATGTTCAAAGCCGATACCACCTGGCAAAATATCGCCAGGGCCAACATTGCCGTCAAGGACGGCATGGCGCCGACGATCACAATCTATTCGCCACAGAAAGGGGCAAGTTATACCGAAGATGTCACTGTCTCTGTTTTGGCCTCCGATGATGCCTCCGGTGTGGAGAATGTTGAATACAGCATCGACAACGGCGCATGGAAAGCGCTCCCGCTCGCAGATCCTTCCAAAGGAAGATACTCCGCTGCCTGGAGTACGACCGTGGCCGACAATGGTGGTCATTCGGCCTCTTTCAGGGGAACAGATCGGGCCGGTAATTTCAGTAATCCCGTCTCCGTAAACTTTTTCATCCAGAACGACACCATCCCGCCACTTCTTAGTCTCTCCACCCTGCCTGACGGTTCATATACCAATAATGAGGTTCTGAACATCTCCGGCATGGTCACCGACAATGTCGGCGTGAGGGAACTACTGATCAACGGTGCCTCCGTACACATTAATCCAGACGGTATTTTCAGCCATGCCTTGATACTTGCATATGGTAAAAACACCATTGAGGCTAAGGCCACCGACTTGGCCAATAACAGGACAAGCGAAAACCGCGCCATCTACCTTGACCAAAATACGCCGCTGATAGACATCATGTCTCCGGCCGATAACAGTAAAACCGGCAAGCCGGAGATCATCGTCACCGGAAATGTCGATGAAACATCCACCGTGGAGGTGCGTCTGAACGGAGTAACTCAGCCGAGCGAACAGGATGGGTTTGCCTTCAAAGCCATCGTGGCGCCGGTCTACGGTATAAACACCATAGAGGTTATCGCCATTGACCAAGCCACGAACAAAAGTACGGAGAAACGTACCGTCATCTTCGATGACCAGAAACCGTCCCTTGCGATCACCGAACCGGGCCAGGATATCCGCACCAACCGTGATGTACTGATACTTAAAGGCACTGTTGCCGACACCTTCACCGCCGTGAGCGTCAGCATCGAAATGGATGGCACGATCTACACCCCGGCGGTTATGGATGGTGGGTTCGAGCAGCGCTTCGTCATGATTGAGGAGAAGAACTACGCCATAAAAGTCACCGCCACCGATGAGGTCGGTAACAGCTCAAGCGTTCTGCGCAACGTCATCTACGACGTTACCCCGCCGGCGTTAACCATCGACCCGGTGCAGAGTCCGACTACCAACTGCAGCCAGACCGTAAGCGGATCCAGGGAATCGGGCCTGGTAGTCGTTATTACATCCTCTACGGCAACCATTGGGGTCGTTTCCTATCCGACCGACATCACTTGGCAGGTATCACTAACCGACCTCAAGTCAGGAAGCAACATCATAACCGCAAGTTCCACCGATGCCTCGAACAATGTCTCCATGGCCTCCAAAGAGATCGTTTATACCATCTCGACCTCGACGGGCATTTTTTCTGCCGCCATATTCGGCAATTCCAAGGTCACCATGACGGGCGGAAGCTATACGGACAGTTACATCAACAGCCCGTCGAGCTGGATTAAGGGCAAATACAGGAACGGAGATATTGGGACCAACTCCCTGCAACCATGCGCCATACAATTGACCGGCAGAGCACAGGTCTTCGGTAAGGTGTGGGTCGGCCAAGGTGGCAATCCGGTGATTGGCGAATGTATGAACGGTATCTCTTCGGTTTCCGGTGGTAGTGGCTCCCTGGCAATTGCGAAAGACATGTCAGCCAAGACCGATCCTGCCGGAGGGGTCCCGATCGGGGCTATCAAGCTCACCGGGCACGGGTCCAAGACCTTGACGACTGGCGAATACCGGACCTCATCGATCACCATTAGTGGCGGCAGTACGCTTACGCTCAACGGTCCGGTGACGATTCATATTGACGGCAATCTATCGCTCAGCGGCAATTCCAGCATCGTCATTGCGTCCGGAAGCGTAACGATCTATCAGAATGGCCATAAATTCGATATAAGCGGCGGAGCTGTCGTCAATAACAGCAAGGCGCCTGGGAACCTGATCATCTACGGAACCGCGAGGCTCCAAACCATGAACCTCACGGGTAACTCTGACCTGCATGCGCTCATATATGCACCGACTGCTGCAATAAAGCTGTCTGGAGGACAGAATACATTCGGTTCAATCATCGGAAATACTGTGGACGTTTCTGGAGGATCGTCGGTACATTACGACGAAAGTTCGAGGAATTGACCTGAATCCGTGATGCCGAAACGCGCGGAATGCTAGTGTTGTCCGTCGTTTACGCCGGAACAAGCCTGTTATTCAGGGTGTCCTCCGTCGAACAGTACCTTTGCCAGGGGGAAAGCCAAAACATAAGGCGTTCCGGGCAAGTGAAGGCGTCACGGATCCAGGATTTAGAGAAGCTGCTTTTTTGAGTTTCCTGATTTTCCATATGCAAATAGCCGATTATTTGCTATATAGTCAGTTCACTTCATGTCTGTACATAGCCAAGACAGCACCGACATGAAAATTATGCTTGACATGTTTACCTTACTTCACTATATTCCATAACTCTTTTAAAAATGATGCGGATGGAGATGTCATATGTACGCAGTTATCAAGACGGGTGGCAAGCAATACAAGGTTGCCGAAGGTGAATTCCTCAAGGTAGAGAAACTCGAGGGTGAAGTGGGCGACAGCATCGAATTCGCCGAGGTGTTGATGGTTGGCGGCGAGAAGACTGTGGTTGGTGCACCTCTTGTAGCAGGCGCTACAGTGACTGCCAAGATTGCTGTCCAGGGCAAAGACAAAAAGATCCTGGTATTCAAGTCCAAACGGCGTAAGGACTCGCGTAAATTGCGTGGCCACCGTCAGTTCAGGACTGTACTCAAGATCGAGAAAATCAGCGCATAAATTCTATTTTTCCGGGGAGACTAGGAAATGGCACATAAGAAAGCAGGCGGAAGTTCACGTAACGGCAGGGATTCAGGCGGACAACGCCTTGGATGCAAGAAGTTCGGCGGCGAAAACGTCAAGGCCGGCAACATCATTTATCGTCAGCGCGGCACACAGATTCATCCTGGCAACAACGTTGGTTGCGGCAAGGATTACACCCTGTTCGCACTGATTGAAGGCATTGTAAAGTTCGAGCGCATGGGTAAAGACCGTAAAAAGGTTTCTGTTTATCCGAACTAATTCTGCGGGCCATACATAAGTTAATCAAAACCGGAAGATTCGCTCTTCCGGTTTTTTTTTCATTAACGCACAAGTAAAACAGTATTTTAATTATATTGACATTGCGTCACATTAAAATTTGATGTACCATTTTACATTAATGTGGTGATTTATTCAAACAAGCATACCCGCATGGGTAGCGCTGCAAAAGGAACACTCCATGTTCAAGTCAAAACTCACCCGCAAGGTGCTTGCAATTATCGGCAGTACTCTCTTTATCGGTTTTGCCGGCATGGGCATCATTACCATCTACCTGGGATACAGTTCCACCCTCGAATTGCAGCGCCATAATGCCCGCCAACTGGCCTCTACCATAACCCACGACGTAACCACCTTGATGATGAAGGGCGATATGAAGGAGTTTTACTCCTATTGCGATGATCTTCAGAAAAAGGGGACGGGTGTTGGCGTACAAATCTTCAATGCAGACGCAAAGGACCCGAAAGGCGGCGCTGCCAGCGATGATATGCGCAAGGCCTTGGGTGCCGGTAAAATCGAGGAGCTGGCATCGAAAAAGGACGGTAAACGGATGCTCAGCCTGGCGGTGCCCCTTGCAAACGAGGAGCGTTGCCGGAGCTGCCATAAGTCAGAACAGAAGTATCTAGGCGGTATTATCCTGACCACATCACTGGAAGAGGGGACCAAGAGCGCCTATAAGCTGATGATAGTGATGTCGGCGGTGGGTGCGTTTTTCTTCTTTGCCATGCTGGCGGCGCTCTACTTTTTCTTCCAGCGCACGGTGGTCAGTCAGATCTCCGAGCTCCACAAGCAACTGGGTGACTTGGCCGGTGCTGAGGGTGACCTGACCAAGATCATGCATATTCGCTCCGACGACGAGATTGGACGTCTCGGCCAGGAAGTCAACCTGCTCACCTCCAAGATCCGGACTACCATTTCCGTCCTGTATCAACAGACGTGCCTTATCGGTACCAGTGTCTGCGAGCTGGCGGCCGGAACGGATCGTGCTCTGAAGTTGTCGCAGGATCAAAAAGAGCAGGCGGTCTCCGTTGCCGTTGCCTCCGAAGAAATGACCATGACTATCAACGACGTTGCCGGAAACACCCATCGGGCAGCCACACTCTCCTCAAATGTGGATTCGGCAGCCAACAACGGAATGGTGGTGGTTGAGGAAACCTACCGCTGCATGCAGCAGATCAGCGAGAGCGTGACCAGTACCCTGGAAACCATCCGGCAGCTGGAATCATCATCGTCCAAGATCGGAGAGATGGTGGGACTGATAGAGGACATTGCCGACCAGACCAACCTGCTGGCGCTTAACGCCTCAATAGAAGCCGCCAGGGCGGGCGAAGCCGGCAAAGGATTCGCCGTAGTGGCAAGCGAGGTAAAGATACTGGCAGAGAAGACAACCCATTCTACTCGTGAAATCGAACGGATCGTTGCCTCAATTCAGCAGGAAAGCCGCAAGGCAGCCGCCATGATCAACAAGGAAAGCGACTTGGTGCAGACCGGTCTGGCCAGGGCAGAGGAGGCCCGGCAGCAACTGGAGAATATCAGGTCACATGCCCATGAATCGAAAACAATGATCGAACAGATTGCTACCGCCACGGAAGAGCAGAGCGCCACTACCCAGGAGATTTCCCAGAAGATCCATCAGGTATCGCTCACGGCCAACGAAAATTTCGCCATGATGAAAACGACCACAGACGCATTCAGCACGTTTTCCGATGTGGTTGAACAGATTTACGGCACCGTGGGCAAGTTCTCAGTGGGCAACTATCATGACACGGTAAAGGGCTATATCAGAGAGATTCATTGGCAGGTGCTGGCCGCTATCGAAGAAGCAACAGCAAACAGAAGCCTGACGATGGAGGCGCTGTTCGACCGCAATTACATTCCGATACCAAAAACTGACCCGCAGAAGTTCACGACCAAGTTCGACAGCTTCTTTGACCGGGTGATATCGCCTATCCAGGAACAGATTATCGCTAAGGACACCAAGGTTCTGTATGCCATCTGCATTGATAATAACGGTTATGCTCCCTGTCACAACCTGCGCTACACCAAGCCGTTAACCGGAAATCCGGAAGTAGACAAGAACAATAACCGTACCAAGCGGATCTTCAACGACCGGACCGGCATCCGCTGTGCCAGGAATACCGACGGCTTTCTCCTGCAAACCTATCGTCGCGATACAGGTGAGATCCTCAACGACATGTCCTTACCACTGTTACTCAACGGAAAGCACTGGGGTGGTATCCGTATCGGCTATCTGGCGCCATGTGAATCAGTCATCAATGCGAAACCATCTGATCGGTGACGCCCACCCATGACCGTTGGCTCCCTCTGCGCTGTTCCTAATTAGCAGGATATGTGCGTTGTCGAAGTAATTTTCTGCAAAAAAATGCAGACATTACTTCTTACCTGCCAAGAGCAGTTGCAGCATCCGTTATTGCATCCGATACCGATATCTGTTGTAATATTAATTGTCGGTGTGATAGAAGTTACCCTTTGAGCATAAGTGAATATGGGGAAATAGTATTATGAAGCATCTGGGAGATATACTGGTCGAAGCTGAATTAATCAGCAAAAAAACCCTTGAGCGGGCCCTTGAACGCCAGAAAAGTGGGAAAAAACGACTTGGTATGGTACTCGAGGAGATGGGTGTTATCACCGAGGAGGAACTGGCAGAGGCTCTGGCCAAACAGTTCAACTTCAAAACCATAAAGAATTTAATCACTCACAGTTTCGCGCAGGAACTGCTCGACCTGCTCCCTTCTGATTTTGCCATGAAAAAGCTGGTCTTTCCCCTTAAGCAGAAAGACAACATGTTGGCAGTGGCAATTACCGATCCCTTTGATGTGGAAACCATGGAGATGCTTAGCCGGATCACCGGCTTCCAGATTATTCCTGTCATTACAACCCGCAAGGAAATCCTTGACGCCATCTCGAAAAACTACCTGAAAAGCGACATCGGCAGCGATGAATGTGTTTCGATCCTGGTCGTGGAAGATTCAACCACCGTGGCCACGGTTATCCAGGTAGCATTGTCCAAGGAAGGCTTTAACGTGCTTGTTGCCCATGATGGTCTGGAAGGCCTCAAGCTGGCTGTATCCGAGCGGCCCAGTGTTATTATTACCGATTCGGTTATGCCGAGGATGGACGGTTATGGTCTGCTGCGCGCTATCAAGGGCAACCCGATGACCTCAGATATTCCTGTTATCATGCTGACTTCCAAGGCTTCCAGTGAGGATGAACAAAAGGCCCTGGAGTTCGGCTTCATCGATTTTATTCCCAAACCTGTCCAGCCGTTGCGGGTTGTTTCACGCGTCAAACATGTACTGGAACTTACCAAAAAATACCGGCGCTGAAAGAGATGACCACAAAAGTGCACAAAAAAAAGAGGCTGATCAGCCTCTTTTTTTTGTGCATGAGCTGTTTTTCCGCATAAATAATTCTGCCTGCCACTGTGCCACTGTAGAAACCCAGACCGAATCAATTCCTCCGGTGTCGTTTACCGCCTTTAAGGGCCTGCCTGAACTCCCAGGGGGGTGCGGGGTTGGCATCGCGCCACAGACCGGCCCTTCTTGAGCGGGCCAGATTCTCGGCACCAATATATTCAGAGACATAGCCTCCCTGGAGGTACTGCCGGTAGGCCCAGGCCAGCCCTTCGGCCACCATCTCGCGATTGATATCCCTGCCGGCGTAGCGGATGACCGCAACAGAACGCTGGAACTGATCGATATCAATGATCTCGGCCGCCACCTGTCTCCCCATGACCTTGTACATCAGGGTCCGCTTGGCAATTTTACCAAAGGGTTGTCCCGGTATGTCCGGCTTGGCGGTTTCAGGGGCATCGATACCATATAGACGCACCTTTAGCCGACTCTCCTGGCGGGTGGCCAGAAGAATAGTGTCACCGTCGTAGACTGCCCTCACAACCCCTTCGATGGTGCGGGCGGCAAAGCAGTCAGCAGCAAGGAATACAATCAGGAAGCAGGCTGGCAGTAATGCCCGAATCATATCAACTCCATGGCATAGTTGAATTCGGTCGTGCCTGGTATCTCGCGGCCGGTTTTGTAGGCAGCGATAATATTGCCCCACGACTCACGCGGCGCCTGGCGCAGGTCGATCAGAAACGAGCTGCACCCCTTGTTACGCAACTCATTGTGCCTGGCAGTCAGGGAAAAGGGGATGGCGGCAGAGATGGTCTGCAGACCATCACGGGTCGTGACAGTGTAAGCTTCTCCCCGGTCCGAGTGGAGAGGGGTATTGCTGTGCACGTCCTTGATGCGGATCTTGGTGGTCATGACCGGCAGGGGTGCGTAGACCACCACGCGCCGCTCGATGGCGATGTCGGCCGCAAGCAGTTCGGCCAGATTAGCGGCGTCATCTTCGATGTAGAGCGTCGCGGTCTCGGCGCCAAGCTCCTGCCATTGTGCCAGGGCCTGGCTGTTGAGGGAAAAACAACGGTGCCAGGTCGAGATATGGAGCCCCTCGAAGCGTTGCAGCAGCGTAAAATGGGACAGGTTGGCCGCCTCGAAGCGGCGGAACCCGGCGCCGCAGAGTTGCCGCAGGGTATCGCGATACAGCGGCAGATCCCGATCAAAGATCATGAAGGGTAGTTGCCAGATGATCCGCTCCTCGGAGCCGCGCATGCGGGGGACAGCTGACGGCAGTTGATGGATGGCAGCCTTGGAGAGCGGTAACACCACGCAGTCGGCACCCTGTTGGAACGGAAAGCGCCAGTCACGGGGCAGATCCATGATCACGGCCAGCGCTTCCCTGGAAGTAGACCTGCCCCTGTCGCGCCCTGTAGCGGCATGCAGCGCCGCCACATCACGTAGCGCAGCTGTACGGGCCGTGGCGATCCGCTCGCGGAATCCTGTAAAGACGACTTCCTTCAGATGCTGGTAAAACTGGCGACGCAACTCCTTGAATGTGGCCGCTGGAATCAAGACTGGTGGGAAATCCGGCGCCTCCAGTGCTTCCAGCCGGAAAGGCGCGTCAGCGGTCTTGGCGAATTGCCCCTGCAGAACCGCCTGCATGTCAGTACTGCGGGCATGTTCCAGTGTGCCGAGCGGAAATGAGAAGGTGTGGTTTTGTCCGAGTACTTCGGCGTTAATCCGCAAGGTTTCATCTTCAAGTCCAACCCGCAGCCGGCAGGGAAATTTGTCACCCTGCACCGAGTCCAGCCGGCGCTGACAGGCATTGTCACTCATGGTGAAGGCCTCCCGCGATGACACCTTGTAGATCGAATCCCCGACCGCAAAACTGAAAGGGGTCTCCACCTCAACCGCACTGCCGGCCCGGACCTCCATGACCTTTTTGCGGTTGCAGAACAGTTCGCGCACCGTCCATGCCTGACCGGCCATATCAGTCTTGGGCTGGGCCCGCAGACGATCACCCACGTGGAGTGCGTCACGGGTCTCGAAGCTCAGGCGATTCCCTTTGATACCCTTGATCTGTCCGACAAAGCGCCCGGTGCCCCCCTTCTGCCAGGGGTTGGCGATATCATCCGGATGCTGGGAAGCCAGGAAGCCCTTGGTCGGCGTGCGGCCGAAGGAGTATTTCAGCAGCTCCTTGGCATCCGCCAGCGCCTCTTTCTGCGCTCGTTCTGGAGCATCCAGCACCCTGCGGTAGGCCTCTACCACACTGGCGACATATTCGGCCGACTTCATGCGTCCCTCGATCTTGAGGGATTTTACCCCGGCATGGATCAGCTCCGGCAGCATATCAATGGCAGAAAGGTCGCTGGTGGAGAAGTAATGACCCTCCTTGCCCCGGTGGCTGTAAAGTCTGCGGCAGGGCTGGGCGCAGCGTCCGCGATTGCCGCTGTGGCCTCCCAGGTAGGACGAGAAGAAGCATTGTCCCGAGATGGAGAAGCAGAGTGCCCCATGAACGAAGGTCTCAATCTCCACGGGAGTGGCCGCGGCGATTGTCGCAATCTCGTCAACAGCCAGTTCACGGGCCAGCACCGCACGTTGAAAACCCAACTGGGCCAGCATCTGTACGCCTGGTATATTGTGAACCGTCATCTGGGTCGAGGCGTGCAGCGGGATACTGGGGAAATGATTGCGCACCAGCCGAGCCACCGCCAGGTCCTGGACAATCACCCCGTCTACCCGCATACCGGCCAGTGCTGCCAGGGTATCGACAAGCTGGGGCAGTTCCTGCTCCTTGACCAGGGTGTTGAGGGTGATGTAGATCCTCCGGTCATGGGCGTGGGCATAAGCCAGCATCCGCTCCATCTGGACCAGGGTGAAGTTCTTGGCCCGGGCCCGGGCAGAGAACTCCCTCAGGCCGGCATATACGGCATCGGCCCCCTTTTCCATGGCGGCAAAGAAGGATTCCAGCGATCCGGCCGGGGCCAGCAGTTCAGGTTTCATGGTTGATGATTTCATATACAGTAACCTACCACGGAGTCACGGAGACACTGAGAAAATCTAACAAAAAATTAGACCATGATTTTCCTGTTTCACCAAATGCTCTTTGCGGCTCTTTCTTAAAAATAGAAAACGCCCCATGCGGGGCGTTTTCTCTAAATAAACTCCGTGTCTCTGTGTCTCCGTGGTGGGAGTTATTTTTCCAGAAGCACGCGCAGCATTCTACGCAACGGCTCTGCCGCGCCCCACAGGAGCTGGTCGCCGCAGGTAAAGGCCTGAACGTACTGCGGCCCCATCTTCATCTTGCGTACCCGGCCGATGGGCACGGTCAGCGAACCGGAAACCGCAGCCGGGGTCAGGTCTTTCAGGGAATCGGCCTTGGTGTTTGGCACCAGTTTGACCCAATCGTTGTCATTGGCGATCAGCCGCTCGATCTCTTCAATCGGCAGATCCTTGTTCAGCTTGATGGTCAGGGCCTGGCTGTGACAGCGCATGGCGCCGACCCGCACGCAGATGCCGTCCACCGGGATCGGTGTGGTGTTGCCGAGGATCTTGTTGGTCTCGGCAAATCCCTTCCATTCCTCGCGGCTCTGGCCGTCTTCAACTTCGCGGTCGATCCAGGGGAGCACATTGCCGGCCAGAGGGAAACCGAACTCCTTGGTAGGCATGGAGCCGTCACGCAGGGTAGCGGTTACCTTCTGATCGATCTCCAGTATGGCCGAACCCGGATTCTTCAACTCTTCGGCCACGACACCGTTCAGGACTCCCATCTGTGCAAGCAGCTCGCGCATATTGGGAGCGCCGGCGCCGGAAGCTGCCTGGTAGGTCATCGTGGAAAGCCACTCCACCAGACCGGCACGGAACAGTCCGCCCAGGGCCATCAGCATCAGGCTGACGGTGCAGTTGCCGCCGATAAAATCCTTCTGGCCGTTTTTCAGGGCGCTATCGATGACGTTGCGATTGACCGGGTCGAGGATGATGACCGCATTCGGCTCCATGCGCAGCGTCGAAGCAGCATCGATCCAGTAACCGTTCCACCCCTGCTTGCGCAGCTCCGGGTGAACAGCCTTGGTGTAGTCGCCACCCTGGCAGGTGATGATCACATCGAGCTGCTTCAGCTCGGCAATGTCATCGGCGCTTTTCAGGGTTCCGGCATTCATGGGTGCCGGCTGACCGGCCTGTGATGTGGAGAAAAACACCGGCTCGAAGCCAAGTGCAAAATCGTTCTCTTCCACCATGCGCTGGAGGAGAACCGAGCCAACCATACCGCGCCAACCGACGATTCCGACTTTCATAGTCATAGTTCCTTTTCTGTAAATTGTTTAAGAAGCCATTATGGGTTTGATTTGTCTTATCAAAATAGGCTGCGATTTTTTCGCAAGATCAAGGCTGTCGAGGGATTGCGCGGAGGCGTAGCAACGCTACGCCGCACAAGGAATCCCGAAGACTTACGCAGATATTGCGGAAAAGGCGCGGCCTACAGGGCAGCGATTATTGCCGCACCAATTTCCTTTGTATTTACAAGCTTTTCGCCGGGCTTGTTCTGGAATATATCAGCCGTTCTGTACCCCTGATCAAGCACCTTCTCCACTGCCTTGTCGATGGCATCCGCAGCATCCAGCATCCCGAAAGAGAACTTGAGCATCATTGCTGTCGAGAGAATCTGGGCTATGGGATTGGCAATGCCCTGTCCGGCGATGTCAGGAGCCGAGCCGCCGGAGGGTTCGTACATGCCGAAGGTCCCTTCTGCCAGCGAAGCGGATGGGAGCATCCCGAGCGAACCGGTCAGCATGGCTGCCTCATCGGAAAGAATATCGCCAAACATGTTCTCCGCAAGAATAACGTCAAACTGTTTCGGCCATTTCACCAGCTGCATGGCAGCGTTGTCGACGTACATATGGCTCAGTTCAACGTCCGGATATTCTTTGGCGATGCCGATAACAATTTCGCGCCAAAGCACCGATGAAGAGAGCACGTTGGCTTTATCGATTGAACAAACCTTTTTATCCCGCTTGCGGGCAGCCTGAAAGGCAACATGCGTGATGCGTTCAATCTCCGGTACGGAGTAACGCAGGGTGTCAATACCGACCCGCTCACGCCCGACCCCTTCAATACCCTTGGGCTGGGAAAAGTAGATGCCGCCGGTCAGTTCACGGATGACAAGAATATTGAAACCACCACCTATCACCTCTTCCTTGAGCGACGAAGCACCGGTCAGGGAGGGGAAGATGATGGCCGGACGCAGATTGGCGTACAGGCCGAAGATCTTGCGTAAAGGCAGCAGGGCTCCGCGCTCGGGCTGCTCGTCCGGCGGCAGGCTTTCCCACTTGGGTCCGCCTACGGAACCGAACAGGATGGCATCAGACGCCTTGCAGATATCAACCGTTGTCTGAGGCAGCGCCTTGCCCTCGAGGTCTATGCCGGCTCCGCCCACATTGGCGTGGGTCCGCTCAAAGGTCACCCCATACTTGTTCTCTACGGCGTCAAGAACCTTGAGCGCCTCTGCCATTACTTCCGGTCCGATGCCGTCACCCGGCAGTACCGCTACCTTGTATGTCTGTGCCATGTTTCCCCCATTAAAATTGATCCAGCAAAAGTTCTGTATACTAATTTTTCAGACTCTGTATTGTCAACAAAAAGAACAGGATACAAAAAACAAAACCGGATCGGTTATCTGTAACCGCCCCGGCCTTGTTCATCCAATTAATTGTTCAGGATGCCTGGGGCTGAGCGCTAGATGCCCGCCTTTTCCTTGAGGAGGGCTGCCTTGTCGGTACGTTCCCAGGTGAACTCGGGAAGTTCGCGGCCGAAGTGGCCGTAGGCGGCGGTTTTCTTGTAGATCGGCCGCAACAGGTCAAGCTGCTCGATGATGGCGCGGGGACGCATGTCGAAGACCTCGCGTACCAGTTCCGCCAGGCGATCTTCGGAAACCTTTTCCGTGCCAAAGGCATGCACCATGACGGAAACCGGCTGAGCAACACCGATGGCATATGCCACCTGAACCTCGCAACGGTCACACAGGCCAGCCGCCACAAGGTTCTTGGCAACATAGCGCCCCATGTAGGCGGCCGAGCGATCTACCTTGGAGGGATCTTTGCCGGAGAAGGCGCCGCCGCCGTGACGACCCATGCCGCCGTAGGTGTCGACAATGATCTTGCGGCCGGTCAGACCGCAGTCGCCCATGGGGCCACCCACCACGAAACGGCCGGTTGGGTTGATGAAGTAACGGGTGTCGGCATCCAGCAGCTCGGCCGGGATGACCTTCTTGACCACCTCTTCGATAACCCCTTCCTCGATCTGCTTGTGGGTCACATCCGGGGTATGCTGGGTGGAGATGACAACCGTATCGATACGGCTCGGCTTGCCGTTGACATACTCCACCGAGACCTGCGATTTCGAGTCAGGGCGCAGGAAATTCAGCTTGCCCGACTTGCGCACCTCGGCCAGCTTGGCCACCAGTTCATGGGCCAGCTGAATCGGCATCGGCATCAGTTCCGGGGTTTCGTTGCAGGCATAGCCGAACATGAGACCCTGGTCACCGGCGCCTTGCTCCTTGTGCAGTCCTTCGCCTTCCGAGACACCTTGCGAGATGTCGGGTGACTGCTTGTCGATGGAAACCAGTACGGCACAGGTATCGGCATCAAAACCCATCTCCGAATCGGTGTAGCCGATTTCCTTGATGGTGTTGCGGGCGATTTCAGAATAGTTGATCACCGCGTTGGTGGTGATCTCGCCGGCGATAACCACCATGCCGGTTGTTACCAGGGTTTCACAGGCTACGCGTGAGTGTTTGTCCTGGGCAAGTATCGCATCGAGAATAGCATCGGAAACCTGGTCGGCAACCTTGTCCGGGTGACCTTCGGATACCGACTCGGAGGTAAAGATGAATTTTTCAGCCATGATGATGAAACTCCTCTCATTTCTGTTATAATTTTGCAGGCGAATAAGTATGAACTTGTGAATTATTAAATTTATAGGCATGTAGCTGATTTGTCAAGTAAAGACAGCACATATTTAATTCCGTTTGACTTGCCGGTTATGAATTCTGCACAATGGCAAAAAAGCGGTTATTTCGATTTAAGGCGGGCTCCATGTCCACAGGCATCAAGCTTCTTCTGGCGATAATTGTGTGTGCAGCAATGTGCACGACAACGTTGGCTAGCGCAAAGCGTCCGACCGACGTGTGGGGCTATTACCACTTCGACGGCACAGCTTTCCAGACCGGCCCGTCGCTTGACGGCAGCGCTTTTATTGCCGTACGTGAACAGGTACAACCGGTGGTGCTGCTGAACCGGGCGTCTAACATCGAGCCGATTGCCTTGCCGGAAAATGCCGGCGTAATTGCCGGCATCTGCTATTTTCAAAGTTCCGGGGGCAAACTTGGCAGCAGTGCCGGATACGTGCCCTGCCCGCGTGTACCGCTCCTTATTTCCTCGGGCGGCAAACCGTTTGTCACGGTGCAGACTGATGAGCATGGGTTTTTTGTGGCCGTGCTCGCCGCAGGCAAGTATATGATCGGCAGCGAACCTTTCACGGCGGAAATCTCGGTTGATAGCGGAATAACCTCGCTTGTCCCGCTGCGGGCAGGAAAAAGGATGGTTGATTGATGAAGAAAAATCAGATGCGGTTGACAGTAACGGCACTTTACCTCCTGATGTTCTCTGTTCCCGGCTTTGCCGGACAACTTGACGAATACTACCTCGGCATTTTTGGTGAACAGACCGGCAATGTGCTGCAAAAGGCAATCCTGTTTCAACCGGTCGAAATTGCCGAACCAGCCCATTGCGGCACCCCGCTCAAGCACGCTCTGCAACGTGACTGGAACAAACTGGAGCCCGCCACCCAAAAGATACTGGCCAAGCAGGTGGCCGCGCCAATTCTGTCCGGAACTGAATTGACCTTCACTTCAACCGGAGGACATTTCAGGATTCATTACACGAATTCCGGCAGCGACGCCCCGGTTCTTCTTGATGCCGACTCCAACGGTGTACCGGACTGGGTGGAGACCGTGGCCTCCACAATGGAACAGAATCTTTCGACCTATAATTCACTTGGCTACCGGTCGGCACCAACGGTCAATGGCGCCCCCTATGATGTCTACCTGCTTGATCTGGCTCCCTTAAGGCTATACGGCCAGACCACCTCCACCCAACCGCTCCCGAGCGCCGGTTTTGCCAATGCCTTTGCCAGCTACATGGAGATCGACAACGACTTCAAAGAATCACTCTTCGCCAACGCCACGGGCGGACCCTACACGCCGACCCAGAGCCTTCAGATAACTACGACCCATGAGTATCACCACGCTATCCAGTACGGCTACAACTTCTTTTTTGATATCTGGTACGCCGAGTCAACCTCTGCCTGGTTTGAGGACGAGCTCTATGACAATGTCAATCAGTTGTACAACTACTTGCCGGGATGGTTCAACAACACCGATCTATCTCTGGACATCACGGCGAATACAACCACTGGAGGAGGTTACGGACGCTGGATATTCAACCGCTGGCTGTCAGAACAGCATGGTCCCGGAGTCATAAGGGCAGCCTGGGAAAAACTGGCAACCCTGAACTCTCCCGGCAGCAACACCGATATTCCCATGGCACCGATATTGGATAACCTGCTGTTAACACCCGCCTACAGCAGCTCCCTCGGTACTGAGCTGTTCGGTTTTGCCAAGCAGGTCTATGTGCGTGACTGGGCCAGCCATACCAGTGAAATCAGCCGCATCCATCCCTACGTGCCAACGGCAGCCTTCAGCATTTTTCCCGCCGGTTCCAGCAACGTATTGGCACACTACTCTTTTGCCTTCTTCAAATTTACCCCCTCCGCAACCGTTCCGACCCTGAACATAAGCCTGGCGAAAACCAGCGGCATCCAGACCGCTCTCTTCAAGACCACAGGTAACAGCGCCCCAACCGAAATATCAGCCAACAATGACGGAAGCTACACCGTTGCCGGATTCGGCGTACTGAATCCTGCTTCCGACGAAGTGGTGTTGCTGGCAGTGAACAGAACCGCTATCGACAACCACCAGGTTTCCTTCAGCACGAGCGGTAACCCGGCAATGGTTACCGAGCCTACCGATGAGCCGTCCCCGCCCCCTGCCTCCGGTGGTGGCGGCGGTGGCGGCTGTTTCATCGCAACTGCGGCCTACGGCAGTTATCTCCACCCCCAGGTCCAGGTGCTTCGCGACTTCCGCGACACCTGCCTGCTGACCAATGCTCCGGGCCGGGCCTTTGTCGAGCTTTACTACCGCTACAGCCCTCCGGTTGCCGATTTCATTGCGCAACACGGCATACTCCGAACGCTCATGCGTCTGCTGCTGACACCGCTGGTTTTTGCTGTAAAATACCCCGCCGTTCTTGGGATAGTACTCTTCCTTGCCATATTCGGGACAGCGGCGGCCATGCGCCGCAGGCCTGTGACTGCAACCGAGCGGAGCTGAACTTCCGGTACATTTAATCAAATAAAAAAGGCGGCCCGCGGGTCGCCTTTTTTCGTCTCTGTGCCGCTTGCTGTCAGGACAGGGCACCGCTCCTCTTCAGCAGAACGTGCAAAGCCTCGGCCAGCTGCCGGTAACCGGCCGCATTGGGGTGAATATAGTCCGACTTCAACGACCTCCTGCCCAGGATGCGGGTCAGCGCTTTTCGCTCGCACGGCACACCAAGCTCCCTGGCCACCTCATCATAGAACAATGGCGGCGACATCGAGAGGTCGGGGGCCGGAACAGAAACCAGCACGACAGCCACCCCTCTTTCCCGCGACAGACGGATCATGGCCCGCAGATTGTCGGCTGCCTGGCGCTGGTCAAGGTGGCGCAACAGGTCGTTACCGCCATGACAGAGGATCAGCAGGGCCGGCCTTTCCCGCTCCAGCACCTCCGGCAGCCTGGCCAGTCCCTCGGCGGTTATCTCGCCCGGCACCCCTGCATTGACTACCCGGCGACCGGCAATGTTTCCGAGCACAACAGGATAACTCTCACCCGCCCCGGCGCCTGTGCCGGCGGTAATACTATCACCAAAGGCCAGGATTACGGCATCTGAAGCAAGCAATGGCAGCTTGGCCGACGACGAACAAGCCGGCAGAAGGAAAACAGAGCTGACAAGCAAACAACGGACAAGTGTCTCGACCATGCCCCTGGCACGTGACACGCAGTCAAACCCCGGACCTGTGCTACCCTGCCGCCGAAAAAGGAGACGAGCCCTGATCATGCTATTTTCTTGCCCTTGTTAAAGCGAACAGGCTTGCCCCGTGCGCCTGACGGCTTGTCTTCCTTCGGCTTTTGGGGACGCGCTTCGCTGACCGTGATGACACGGTCGATCAGGAGAGCGCCGTCCAGCGTTTCAACCGCATCTTTCATCTCCGCTTCAGTCGCCATCCGCACATAACCGCACCCTTTGGATTTGCCTGATTCCGGATCAGTGATGATATGAACGGAGGTTACCGTGCCAACAACGCTAAAAAGTTTCAGCAGGTCTTCCTCTGTGGCCTGGTACGACATATGCCCGATATACAGTTCTTTACCCATAGTTTTTCTCCTTATTATCCTTTGCCTTATGTATAACACACCCTCTCAATTATACCAAACCCGGTATACAGGATAAGCGAGTTAACGAAGTTGTTTTCTGCCTGCCCGGTAAATGGTATAGGTATGTTCACAAGATCATTCGTGCATAAAATACAGGAAAACATGTGCCTTTTAGCTTAAGTTTTTTCCGAAAATGTCGATATAATCAGTATGATTCATTAGAAGGAGATAAACATGTCACTGCCTCAGCTCTCACCAAATGCCGTAATAGCAAACCCCACCAATATCAATCCGCTGGCACATGCAAACAATAATGTCTCTGCCGCTGTTGCCGGGTCCATGGCCCAACAGCAAACAGCTCAGATGAAAAGCGATTCCGTGACCATTTCACGCCAGGCCCTGGAAAAGGCTGCTCAGGCCGAGAAGCACGACGGAGACGTTAAAGATAACCAGACCCGGGAAGCAGCTGGAAAGCCAAAAGCGAAATAGAAGGAACTTTTTTTCAATTATTGAAAAGGGACGGCATCGCGGGATGCCGTCCCTTTTCTGTTTAAAGCCATTGATGCCGGTTTGATTCAAGCCGTATCAATAACGGTAGAACTCGCCCTTGTACGGCCCTTCCTTTTTCACACCGATATAGGCGGCCTGGGCGTCGGTCAGTTCGGTCAGCATGGCGCCCAGGGTCTTCAGTTGCAGACGGGCCACCTTTTCGTCCAGCTCCTTGGGCAGGGTGTAGACGCCGATCGGATATTTGCCAGGGTTGCAGAAGATCTCCATCTGGGCCAGGGTCTGGTTGGCAAAGGAGGAGGACATGACGTAGGAGGGGTGGCCGGTGGCGCAGCCCAGGTTGACCAGGCGGCCTTCGGCCAGCAGGATGATGCGCTTGCCGTCAGGGAAGATGATGTGATCCACCTGTGGTTTGATGTTCTCCCACTGGTACTGCTTGAGCTTGGCAACCTCGATCTCGTTGTCGAAGTGGCCGATGTTGCAGACGATAGCGTTGTGCTTCATGGCCTTCATGTGGTCATGGGTGATGACGTCGATGTTGCCGGTGGTGGTCACGAAGATGTCGGCCTTGTCGGCGGCGTATTCCATGGTAACGACCTTGTAGCCTTCCATGGCAGCCTGCAGGGCGCAGATCGGATCGACCTCGGTCACCCAGACCTGGGCCTGGAGACCGCGCATGGCCTGGGAGCATCCCTTGCCCACATCGCCGTAACCGCAGATCACGGCGACCTTGCCGGCCACCATCACGTCGGTGGCGCGCTTGATGCCGTCCATCAGGGACTCGCGGCAGCCGTAGATGTTGTCGAACTTGGACTTGGTGACCGAGTCGTTGACGTTGATGGCTGGGAACTTAAGCGTCCCTTTCTTGTGCATCTCGTACAGGCGGTGCACGCCGGTGGTGGTCTCCTCGGTGACGCCCTTGATGCAGGCTGCGGTCTTGGAATACCAGCCGGGCTGCTCGACCAGGCGCTTTTTGATGGCGGCGAACAGGAACTGCTCCTCTTCGCAGGTGGGATTGGCGATGACCGAGGCGTCCTTCTCGGCATCACTGCCCAGGTGCAGCAGCAGCGTGGCGTCGCCGCCGTCGTCCAGGATCATGTTGGGAGCGCCGCCATCGTGCCATTCAAAGATCTTGTGGGTGTAGTCCCAGTATTCCCCCAGGGTCTCGCCCTTGATGGCAAAGACCGGGGTGCCGGCGGCGGCGATGGCGGCAGCGGCATGGTCCTGGGTGGAGAAGATATTGCAGGATGCCCAGCGTACCTCGGCCCCTAGTGCGGTCAGGGTCTCGATCAGCATAGCAGTCTGGATGGTCATATGAAGCGAACCTGCGATACGGGCGCCCTTCAGTGGTTGAGTCTTGGCGAATTCCTCACGAATCGCCATCAGGCCGGGCATCTCGGTCTCGGCGATGATCATCTCCTTGCGGCCCCAGGCAGCCAGGGACATATCCTTTACTATGAAATCTTGTGACATGGTTTATTCTCCTTTTTTGTTTGGCCTATGCGGCCTTTTATCCAAATGCGGCTTTACCCCTCGAACCAGCAAAACATTCTCCTGTCCCGCTACTGCACTGACCTGCTCAACCGTTATGGATCCGAAACCGGGTGCCAGCCAGCCCCGCAGCTCATCCTCCTCAAATCCAAGCCACTGGTCGGCCAGTTGCTCCCTGACCCATTCCTGTTCGTGACGGGCAAGGTCGGCCAGCACCACCGTGCCGCCCGGCTTAAGCACCCGCCACACCTCCTGCAGAACAGCCACCGGATCAGCGGCATGGTGCAGCACCATGTTGGCTACCACGCAATCAACCGAATTATCCGGGAGCGGCAGGTGGGCAATCTCACCCAGACGCAGTTCGATGTTACCAAGGTCGGCAGCCGATAAGCGGCGGCGAGCCTCGTCCAGCATGGCCGGGGAATGGTCCACGCCGATCACCTTAGACGCCCGGGCCGCCAGTTCGGCCAATAATCCACCGGTGCCGATGCCGATCTCCAGCACCTCTGATTTTTCCGGAACCTTCTCCAGCAGGCGCTGACGGTACTCCGGCACCGGCAGCAACGTCCGCGCCAGATCGTCCCACTGACGGGCATGCTGGTCGAAGAACTCGCGGCTTCGCTGTCGGCGCTCCTCAAGTACCGCAGTCAGGGCGTTCATGTCCTGGCTGCGCTCCGGCAGCGACTCCAGCTCAAGTTCCAATACCGGACGAATGGCATTGAAAAAAGCATTGCCGTCTCCGACACGGTAATAACTCCAGGTTCCCTGGCGCTTCACCATCAGGACCCCGGCCTCGGCCAGGATCTTCAGGTGCCGCGAGATGCGCGATTGCCCCATGCCGAAGATGCGGGTCAGCTCCTGCACGGTAAACTCACCACGCAGCAGAACTGCTGTCAGACGCAGACGACTCGGATCGGCAAGGGATTTCAGAAGGTCTAGCATATATCTACTTTTGCGGTTTCATTATATCAACTATTCTTGATATATCATTTGACGCGGATCACAGTCAACAATAAACCAGCATCCGATGATCTTGTGGACATCAAGTTTTGACTCAGGGGGATTGATGAAAAAAGAGGGGGAGCTGTTTCAAAGTTCCCCCGCATAGATCAATGACGAGTAAAATACCAGCTATTCTAACCATCAAGCTTGTCCAGTAAATCGATCAGCTTAATCGAGGTTGCAGACATCTCATCGCTAAGTTTCCAGGCCTGCGCCTTGTTACCGGAATTAAAGGCGATGATTGCCTGTTTGCCCAGATCATGGACCTTGGCGTGCGGAGCATCGATCTCTCTGAAATGAGTCGAACTGCCACAGGCATCGCGCCCTTTAGTCTGGTACCACTTGCCGAATGCACAGGTAAGATGCGTTGGCAGCGCATCCGGATCCACCTTTCTGAAGCCTTCCAGATGCCCCTTTACCTTGCCTACGAAAAGCATGTGCGCGCTTTTGGCCCTGTTCAGAACCATGGAGAGGTCTTCGTTGATCCTGAATTTCCCCAGGATTGTCATAAGTTCTTCGGACAAGGCCAACAACTCATTCGATGCCCCGGCGGACTTGTGAGAACCGGCCGAGGTGTTGCGGGCAATTTCCGTAATGTCATGGATGCTTCCCGAAATCTCGGAGGTGGTTGCCGTCTGCTCTTCTGCCGCGGTTGCAATCTGACTGACCTGCATATTTACGGAGTTGATCTGGTCAAGAATGTTTTGCAGGGCCTCACCTGAACGGGCTGCATCATTCGAACCTTTTTCAACTTCATGTACTCCCTGCTCCATTGAATCAACGGCATTCTTTGTTTCGCTCTGGATGGTTCTGATCATGGAGCTGATCTCGCTCGTCGCCTTGGTGGTGCGCTCGGCCAGGGCGCGCACCTCATCCGCAACCACGGCAAAGCCCCGCCCCTGTTCGCCGGCCCTGGCAGCTTCTATGGCAGCATTCAGTGCCAGCAGGTTGGTCTGGTCAGCGATATCCTGGATGGTTCCGACAATCGCACCGATCTGATCCGACCTTGATCCCAGATTTTCCACTGTACCGGCGGCACTTCTGACTCGCTCGGCAATGCGGTTCATTCCGGCAACTGTCTCCTGTACGATGGTCGAACCTTCCGCAGCGACCTTGGAGGCAACCGATCCTCCCTCCGCGGCCTGCATGCAGTTATTGGCAATATCGATAGAAGTGGCCGACATCTCCTCGCTGGCTGTAGCAACCGTTGTCGCCTGGCTCGCAAGGGCGTCGGATTCCTTTGTTATCTCCTCTGAGAGGAGATGTACCCTGTTTGAGGCGATAACGACCTTTATACTGTCTGCCACGACGTTTTTGACTATTTCGTGCAGCTTGTCGATGAACTCGTTCAGGTAGCTCCCAAGCTCACTGAGTTCATTTTTGCCGATTATTTCGATCTTGCTGGTAAGATCGCCCTCTCCCTTGGCTATCTCCCGCATCACAAGAACCATGGCAGATACCGGTTTAATTATGGAGCGGAAGATGAACCCGGTCATGCCGAACATTACCAGAATGCCGACAAAACCTATTATGAGAGATTTTGATATAGTGCGGATTATTTGCTTGTGCAACTCTTCTTCAATTTTCTTTTCCTTGGCCTTCAGCAGGTCCAGGCCCTTGAAAGTCGCCTCGCGGATTATCGACACATGCTTGTTCATCTCCCGCTCAAGGGCAACCACCTCGGGGGTCACGGCCTGGGAATTCTTAAGGATTGGCACCACTTTGTTCTCGAAGATGGCGATTATCTCCTTGATGCTGTTGCGGGTCTCCTGGGCAAGCGCCTTCTCTGCGTCGGTAGAGACAGCCTTGTCCATATCTTCCAACCGCTTCAGGTTTCGCTCCTTGAAGTTTGGCCATTCCTTGTCCATCTTTCCGAAGTCCCGGGTAATTATTATCTGTGCGGTACCCCAGTAGAAGGATAGCCCCGACCTTGCTGCCGTGGCAATTATCAGGGTGTCGTCTGCGCATTTGGCCGCCTGCTCCTGCATGGTGCGAATCTTACGAAGGTCTCCATAGCTCACGGCAATGATTATTACAATGACAAGCAGGGAGATGATCGCATTCATAATCAACTTGGACTTGATGGTCGCCATGAAAAACCTCCTTAATAATAATTAGCGATAATGATCAAACAGCATTATATCATCACTAATTAATTTTCTACCAGTGGAATTAACAAGAAATGACTCCAATCAAGGCTGGGCAGCTAAAGGGCACTACGGATGCGAGATGTCACCGGGAAGCTGTTATAAAACGAGGTATTGTATGGGTAGTTGCGGGGTAAACTGCAAGGAAGGATTAAGTGGGCGAAGATAATCAGCGCTACCCGACGATCCTGCCGGATGGCAGTCGCCGTGTAATCGGAATTGAAGGAGAGCCGGTTTTCATTGTTTTAGTTATCAGGCCGTTCCAAACAGCTCATCAAAAATTGCCTGAACAGTGGTGATACGGTCGGCCTTCCAGGCATTGGTGCCGCAGAAAACCAGGCCGGTTTCCACATCGCCCCGCTGGGCGCGATCCAGAGATGAGACAATGCAGAAGCGCTCGCCGGTCTCTTTGTAGGAACACTTCTTCAGACATCCCAGGCGACATGGGGTATGATGATCCAGGTCGTACTGGCGGATCTTGTCCTGATTGGACAGAATGGCACGTCCCGGAAGACCTGCCGGACTCATGATCAGGCCGATCTCATCCTGGGTGCAGTCCATATATTTCTGTTTGAAGGCATATTCGGCATCACATTCTTCCGTACAGACAAAACGGCTGGCCATCTGTACGCCGTCAGCGCCTTCGGCCAGGGCATGCTCCAGATCTGCCCGGTCCCAGATGCCGCCGGCGGCGATAATCGGCACATCGACACCGTATTCCGTGCGGAAGAGCTCCTTTACCTGCCTCACTGTCGCATACTGGTCATACTCACCGGTGCCGATGTTCTCCAGTTTTTCTCCCAGATGGCCACCGGCCGTGTCCGGGTCTTCCACAACCACTGCATCGGGAAGGCGATGGAATGATTTGTGCCATTTTTTGGCGATGAGCTGGGCAGCGCGCAGAGAGGATACGATAGGAACCAGGGCCACATCCGGCGCGTGGGCGGTCAACTCAGGCAAACTCAGGGGCAACCCGGCGCCGCAGACAATCACCTTGGCGCCACCGTCAACAGCAGCCTTTACCAGCTGTTCGTAATCGGAAAGAGCCACCATCACGTTGACACCGATGATGCCATCAGGGGCGATTTCGTAAGCCTTGCGCAGTTCTGCCTTAAACGCCTCGGCGTCGGCCTTGAAGTAGTTTTTACCGGTGTAGAAAGGGCTGTTGAGGCATATCCCCGGGGCAGCAACCAGGCCAACACCACCGCATTTGGCAACATGTCCCGCCAGCCGGCCGGCAGATATGCGCACCCCCATGCCGCCCTGAATAAGCGGGTAGCGAACTGTATGTTTTCCAATCCTTAATGGCTGTGTCATTGACTTTCCTCCCTGCAACTTCTGACAACTCTGTTTTACACAATAACAGCACTACTGGCTGGAGATTGTAATAGTTTTGTAAAACGAGCAGGGCCGATCGTAATAGACTAATTGACTCACGGGTACTGATAAGGAATAATGCCGTACGTTTGTTGATCTGTAACCTGGAGACCTGATGAAAAATACGTCTGCACGACTTGCCATGGCACTGCTTCTGGCAATAATCATTGCCCGGCCCGGCTTCGCAGCTGAACCCGGCGACCAGGGCGGCGTAACAGCAGGGTACAACAGTACTCCCGGAAAGATCGTCACCCTCTGGCCGCTCTTTGATTACCGTACCAGTCCAGCCACCGGTTACAGCAATCTCTCCATTCTCGGCCCCCTGTTCAAACGCGAACACTCCGGCACCAGTACCACCACAGCCGTCCGCCCCCTGTTTTTTTCCGTGAGCACACCGGAATCGAAGGATAGCGACATCCTCTATCCCATTGCCTCCACCAGCGAGTCGGGAAATGACTCCGACACCCAGATCCTCAAGATTTTCCAGAGGCATGTCAGCCGGGCAGGGACAGCCGAAGAAAAGCGGGAGACAATGCTGTTCCCGTTCTACATCAGCGGGCAATCGGAGAAATACGGACCCTACACCTCTATCTTTCCGTTTTACGGCGATATCTACGAGCGTTTCTGGCGGGATGAATACCACTTCACCCTGTTCCCGCTCTACGGCAGTACCGTTAACAAGGGGAGCACCTCGACCAATTACCTGTACCCACTGTTCAACACCGTCAGCGGCGACAACGAGAGCGGGTTTCAGTTCTGGCCGCTCTACGGGCAGGCTGCCAAGGCAGGAGTCTACGAGAAACGTTTCGCCCTGTGGCCCTTCTACATCAGCGAACATCTTGGCCAGGATACGGACAACCCCACCAGAAACATATCCCTGCTGCCGCTGTACTCGTCATCGGAATCGCCGCAGCGCAGCGCAACCTACGCTCCCTGGCCCTTCTGCGGCGTGGTGCGGGACGGCAGCGGCACCGCCATCGAACGGGATATTTTCTGGCCTTTCTGGATGACTGCCAACGGCAAGGACTCCTCAACAGAGCGTTACCTCCCCTTCTATGCCGAGTCGCGGCTAAAGGACAACAGCAGCCGCTGGGTGATGTGGCCGGTCTACCGCAAGCAAACCATTGATTCCACCCAATTCCGCCAGGACAAGACTAATCTGTTCTACTTCCTGTTCAGCCGGGCCGACGAATCATGGCCCCAGGCCGGCAAGGAGCGCGCACGCAGCACATTCTGGCCGCTCTATGCCTGGAAGAGGGACGAGTACGGAACCCGGACGCTGACTATGCCGGCGCTGGTGGAACCGGTGACCTGGAGTGATGGAGTGGAGCGCAACTGGGCGCCGCTCTGGCGCCTGCTGATCGCCCGCTGGGACGACAAGGGTAACAGCGCCATGAGCCTGTTCTGGAACCTTTACTGGCACGAGAACCGCCGCGATGGACTGGCCTGGGAGGTGTCGCCGCTGGTTTCCTGGAGCTCGCAGCAGGAGCGGACCGATTTCAAGCTGCTGAAGGGGCTGTTCGGTTATAGCAGCTCAGCGGGAAAAACATCGCTGAGCATTCTATGGATACCGTTCGGCAAGGGGGGCGAGTGACCACACTTTTAGATTTCATAGGCCGCAAATTGTTGTACGGGTTCCGAATCCTGGGCGAGATATTGATCCTTTTGTGGCGAACGCTGCTCTCCTTCCGTGAGGCCCCGCACAATATGACCAGCATCTTTACCCAGATGACCATCATCGGCTACGAGACCCTGCCGGTGGCATCGGTCATGGCCTTTTTCATGGGCATGGTACTAGCCCTGCAAACCGGCGTAGAGCTGTCAAAATACGGCACCCAGAACATTATCGGCGGAATTGTGGGACTTTCCATGGTGCGCGAACTGGGGCCGGTCATGACCAGCTTCCTGGTGGCTGGACGGGCGGGCAGCGCCATGGCGGCAGAGATCGGCGTCATGAAGGTCTATGAGGAGATCGATGCGCTCCAGACCCTGGACATCGACCCGGTGCGCTACCTGGTCATGCCCCGCTTGATCGCGGCGCTGATCTGCGTTCCGGTGCTGACGATCTACGCCGACTGCGTCGGCATGGTTGGCGGCGCGATCATCAGCCATCTCCATCCGCGGCTGTTCATCTCCTACAGCACCTACACCGACTCTCTGCGGCAGGCCCTCAAATTTGAGGAGATCTTTGACGGGCTGATCAAAGCCTTCGTCTTCGGCGGGATCATCGCCATGATTTGCTGTTACGTCGGACTCAAAACATCCGGCGGCGCGCGCGGGATCGGCCTCTCCACAACCCGCTCGGTGGTGCTCTCCTTCATACTGATTCTGGTGGCCAACTATTTCCTGACACGAATTCTGATGTAGCAGCATTTCAGCAGTCTCCGGCCACCAACATGACGCGCACCCGGACCATATCGGTGCGGCGCTGGCGCTTCGCGAAGCTTGCGGCTGCCGAATAGCCGCCCATGGTGTTGAACGGAGCTGGATCGAAGATGTTGCCCTGCAGGAGCGGGAGCGTCCGGTCCCTGGTTTTCAGCTGCTGGTGGGCGGCTCAGTTGCGGTCGATGTGGAGCTGAAGGAAGGCGACAGCATTGAACTGGATGACGGGCTTTCTCTGGATGTGTTGCACACACCGGGGCATTCGGCCGGTTCAGTCTCGTTGTGGCTGGCACGGGAGCGGGTGCTATTCAGCGGCGATGCCGTGCCGTTGCCGGGTGACATGCCGATCTTCAACGATTACCGGGCATCGGTGGCATCGCTGGAACGGATGCGGGCCTGTAAGGCTGAACTGCTACTGTCGGCATGGGACGTGCCGCGCCACGGCGACGAGGTCCGACAACGTCTCGACGATGCCATGGCTTGGCTGGTGTTTATCCGGGAAACAGTGCTTGCTGTTGCGGAACAATCACCTGATTGCGAGCCAATGGAGTTGTGACGTTGGGTGGTTCAAAGGTTAGGCCTGCCACCCTTCGCCGCCAACCCGCTGGTGGCACGCTCGTTCATGGCGTGTCTCAAGGGAGACTGAGATTAAAAACCAGGCTGCAGACACCATCAGTCTTTTAAGTACCGACTTCGTCAACTAAACAATAACTCCCCAAGATTTTTTACAATCAAACTTTAAGTTCCGTTGACCTTCAGCCGGCAGGGGTGTATGTAAGTTAGAAATATTTTATGTAATGTCCTGGAGGGGTGGATGAGATGTCTGGGTGCAGGTTCGTAGAGCCTCTTGATCAGTGTGTAAGCTGATGGAGCGGCTTTTTTCATTTCCTGTTTCAGTCGGATCCATGGAAACCTGGCGATCTTCCGGAATCCAGCTTCGTTGCGATTCAGCTCCTTGGAGAAGGTACCATATCAAGAATGGAGGGTTAAAATCATGGAAATTGGAAATGCAAAACTTGCACTTGGGGTGTCTCTGAAATTGTTTAACGATGTCGTTGTAAGTTTACATCAGAGAAATGTTCAATTAAGGCACGTCAGCATTGAAGAGGAAATACCCCTCATTGAGAAGATCAAGGCAAAGATCCGCATGGATTTTGATATTGATCCTCCAGCGTTGGAATACGAAAATCAAGGCGCCAATAAAGAACCGGTCCTGTTATTAAATATCGTGGGGAAAGCAAAGCCCAAAGTCACCTTTGCCGGAAAAACAAGTGATGTATTGTTTGAGATTCCTTTTTGGGCCAGCGCTATTTTTAAGTTTGTTCTTCGTCAACCGGATCCGGCAAAGCCGCCATTGCTCGGCCTGGATTTTCTGGGTGTAAAAAATGTATCCGAACCTTTCAATGACGCATTAATCAACAGATTGATTACAGAGACGGACTACGTTGCGAAGATAGAGGAATTTCAGTTGGATATCTTTGAACCGATCATCAGTGGCATTGAAGCTGTTTACTTTGCAGATCCATTAGACGTGAATAATACGCCATTGCCTGCTCATGGTTTGTACCCGGTTAAGTTACGTCATATGTATGGAGGAAGCGGCACGGTGGATGCGGTAGGAATTTTCTTCGGATTACCCGATAAATCCCTTCAAGTTGGTTTGGTGCCAAGCTTTGTCCCGTCCGGATCCGAGATATATATTCATGTCGGCGAAGGAATGCTTCAGTCCATGGTGGATAAATTCAAAGGCGACCTGCAAACATGGATAGAAAGTCAAAGTTCATCAGTAGAACTATCAAAACTGACATTAAAGATTCAGGACAATGCAATTTCAGTTAGCGGGAACATCACGGAGACATCGATTGATGCTACTGGTTCGATAAAAGGGAAATTTCATTTCCGTCATGTGCCCGGGCTTAAAAAAATAATTCTGGACGGTTCAGATATCGATATTGATATCGATCTTCCCTGGTGGATGGATCTATTAGCTGTTTTAATACCCCCATTAGGAATGGCAGTATACACAGCCGTGGATTACGTGGAAGATACAGTGCCGGAAATCGGCCAGAAAATGATTGGAAAAATGTTTAACGGCATGATGGATCGATTGGCTGAATCCATCAATACGGAGAATCTGTCTGTTGGCGGGATACCCATTGAGGTTTACCCTGATCAAATTTTACTTGATGACAATGCCCTGTCTATCAAGCTTCAAATTCTTATCCAGCCCATTACAGAAACAATTACAAGGGCGGATTATGGGAAATTATTTGGCAGGTTTATCTACTTCTATCTTGAAAGTGGCCGTCAATTCAGAACCGAGGATCTTGTACGCTTTATGAATATGAATTTGATAGAAGTGCCGGGATATCACGTCAGTGCAGGAAAATATATTCGTTCAAATCCCGACAATACCTCAGGAAACAATCTGTTTGAACGTTGGGGAAGATAGGCTTTAATGGTGGCGGGAGTTCTAGGGATAGTATGCCGGATTAATCGATGGATGATCAGCATATTACGGCCAACCGCAAGGCCTTTGCATTCTGGTGGGTGCTTGCCTGTATTGCCGGTTATCCGTGAGTGTTGATGCAGGCTGAAAGACCAAAAAGGGCGACATCATTTGATGCCGCCCTGATGTCTCTCTCCCGCATATCTATCGTCAACGTTAGCAGCCGGAATCAGAATCCATGGTTTCGATCGAGATCCCGTTAGGATCGCCGATAGAAAAGCAATGCCATAAACAGAAAAGGCGGCTAATTGGCCGCCTTTTCTGTTTATTTATATTGTATGAAACCGGACAGATCGGTTCTGACATAAGATTGAGGACGCTTCATCCTGGGTGTCCTCAAGGCCCTCCACCATGTCTGAGGAGGGGAGACCTGCCTACATGAGCAGCTTCACGAGGAGATAGCCTACGCCACATCCGGTGCTGACGCCGATGAGGCCGGGGATGATGAAGCTGTGGTTGAGGATGTATTTACCGATGCACGTCGTGCCGGAGCGGTCGAAGTTGATGCAGGCCAGATCGCTGGCATATGTGGGGAGGATGAAATAGCCGTAGCTGGCGGAAATGAAGGCTACTATCATCAGCGGGTCTACGCCGAGGCTGACCCCCAGGGGCGCCATGGCGGCGATGGCCGCGGCCTGGCTGTTAACGAACTTGGAGACGACAAACAGGACGAGGGCGTAGCTCCAGGGTTGGGTTGCCACAATACCTGAAAGCGCCCCTTTCAATAACTGGAAATGCGCTTCGAAAAAGGTGTCGGCCATCCAGGCTACCCCGAAGATGGAGATGACGGCAACCATGCCGGCCTTGAACACGGTACCGTTTGGGATTTCCTGGGTGCGCACCTTGCAGAACACCACGATAAGCGCCCCGGCGGTCAGCATCATGATCTGGATGGCCAGGTTCATGGAGAGCGCCTTTGTTTTCCCGGCAACCTCAAAGACCGGGCGCAGTTCGGGGAAGGCGCCGAGGGCAACCACGGCGGCGATGGCTGCAAAGAAGATCCAGGTGGCCCAGTAGGCTTCTTTGGGAAATACCTTGTCCAGCAGGGTGGCGGATTCGCCGTAAATGTATTCCTTCTGCTCCGGATCCTGGAGTTTAGCCTGGAACTGGGGATCATTTTCCAGATCCTTGCCCCGCTTGAGGCTCCAGAGTGCCATAATTATTACACCGCAGAACGTGGCGGGGATGCCGATGCTCAGCAATTGCAGCAAGCTGACCGGATGGGCGGATTTTGCCAAGATGGCGACCAGGGAGACGACAGCCACGGATACGGGAGAGGCGCAGATCCCCATCTGGGATGCAACGGATGCCGCCGCCATGGGACGTTCCGGACGGACCCCTTCCTTGATGGCGATGTCGTAGATAATGGGGAACATCGTGTAAACCACGTGGCCGGTGCCGCACATGACGGTAAGGCTCCAGGTCGTAATGGGGGCGAGCAGGGTGATGTACTGGGGATGCCTGCGTAATATCTTCTCGGCAAAGCGCATCATAACGTTGAGGCCGCCGGCGGTCTGCAGCACCGACGCGCAACCGAGAACCGCCATGATGGTCAGCAATACATCCACCGGTGGCTTGCCGGGGGCGAGATGGAAGACAAAAGCAAAGACGAGGAGACCGGCGCCGCTGATAAGCCCGAGACCGAAACCTCCGTAGCGGGTGCCAACCAGCAGGCATGCAACGATAACCAGAAATTCAAGTGCGATGATGTAATCCATAACCATTCCCCCTTATTCAGCCGTGAGGCTGATTTGTGCGAATCTACCGCGTGCTGTCACCCTATGAAGAGCATGGACAATGCCAACACGACAAATATTCGCAACAGCCTGATTATACTGACCATATTTTACTAAAATGGTCACGCAGACAAAGAAACCCTCATAACCAGGGGTTATGACGAGGAATGAAAATGTCTATATCTGGCTGATTTTATTCAGGGTGGATGGGTATATAGCCGGGGGTTATGATTATAACTCCTGGTTATGGGGGTTGGACCCGCCGCCTTCTCTGCGGCGGTTATATTGTGACCTTGAGAAATGCGCAACAACGAGTAGGGACAAGAATGGGTTCCCCATCACTGGCGGATGAGTATCGTCAAGTTGCTTCTATGGAGGCGTAAATTTGATCCATGCTGTCGTAGTTTGAACCCTGCTTGTTCATATGGTCCTGAATTGCCAGCAGCCGCTGACGAACCTTCTCTTCGGCCATTACACGCAGCTCGGCGGCTCGCTTGCCACTTTCCTCCCTGGCTAGCGGGAGGGTCTCATACGTGTCCTGCCTGAGTTCCATATCAATCCGACCCTTGAAGAAATTCTGCAAAAGCTGCTGGTGTTTTTCTCCGAAGTAAAAGACCTCCGGGACCAGTGAAGAGAAACTGTTGACCGGCAGAACGTCCTTGCCCAGCAACCGGTAGGAGTCGAGCACCTCCGACTCCATGTCAAGGTAGTTCTGCACCGGCATGTACATCCGTTGCAGATACTGCAGGACTTTCTCGGTCTTTTTACGGTGGCCGCCGATGAGCACCGATGCGCCGATCTCTCCCTTGCGCGCACCTTTGATCCAGGGAGCGCCGGTAATACCGAAATCATTCAGCACCGGCAGGTTGATCAGGACCGAGAGTGTATTGATAGCCAAGGCGAAGCCGGCAGAGGGACCGCCGACGTTATAGGAGGCGGAGAGCAACTGGTGGTGAATCGAATAGCCTTCGAGGAACTCGCCCAGCATCCGAGACATGTTGACCTGCGGCAGCAGCGACTGCAGGTAGCTTTCGACCAGTGTCAGCGCCTCACGGGAGCTCTGGTGAGTCATCTGTACCGCCAGATCCAGTTCCGCGCCAGGGGCTGAGCTGGTCGAGACCGCCCCGGTAACGACGATCTTTTCCGGGTACATCCGGTAGACCAGCGTCGAAGCGATTGGCAACAGCACGCCGCTGGTATCGTTGGCGCCGACCCCGACGACAAAACCGACCTGAGGCTCTATGGAGAGCTCAGTCTCCAGAAATTCATCGAGCTGCTGCTTTCCCTTCCGCAGCGGACTGGATGCTAACTGCTGGCGGGCATTCTGCAGGTGCCAGCGGGTAATCGGGAAATCCTTGTCGGTTTTTATTCCGGAAAAACAGGCGAATATTTCATCCTGCCGCTCGAGCATCCCCTCCTCACCCTGATGAGCCTTCTGGGTCAGGGGGCTGTTCGGCATCATACCCTCCAGCAGACCGAGCAGGATCTTGTAGTTGAACCGGATAAAACGGGTTTTTTCATCGCTGGCAGCAGTGTTGTTGCTGAGCAGCTTCTGGATAACCTCCATTTCAGTGGTGCGCAGGGAGCGGACCTTTTCTGCAAAGGCAGTGTAGTCCGCCGGGGTCTCGCAGATCGAATTACTCTGGCGGGAAATCTCCTCTACCGTCAGTTCGGTGGCCAGCGGGATTCCTTCAAGCGCCTGGACGATAATGCGTGAACGGTCCTCGTCGCGCAGATGGCCGGTAACGTTGAGAACCTTCAGCCGTTTCGAGCGGATCAGCGCCGGGTCTATGATGTCCAGCCGGTTGGTGGTAAGCACGGTAAATACCCGGTTCAGCGGAGACTCGCCATCGATGATCGAGAGGAACTTGTTGGTGATCTTGTCATAGGGGCTTCCACCCTGCTGCGAGCGGCGCGGGGCAACGGCGTCCCCTTCATCGAAAAAAACCAGCGCCGGGGAGATCATCTTGGCGATATCGTAAATCCGTTCCAGATTCGCGATCATCCCTTCGAGAGGGCTGTTGACATCGGTCAGATCCGAGAGATTGGCCGAAATATCCTGAACATCGTGGTTGTTTCCCAGCCAGGCACGAGCCAGAAAGGTTTTACCCGAACCTGGCGGACCGGCCAGGACAACCCCTTTTTCTTCGTTGATGTTGTAGAACAGGGAGTTGTTGGCCATCTCGGAGAATTCGTTCTTGATGGTACCGATATACTCTTTCCAGTCGATGCTGCGGTCGAGCTTCCCGACTACCTTGTTGTAAAGCGAACCATGGGCATTGCGTGCCACCGACTTGAGAGCGTCGCGAATCAGTAGCTGGTCATCGAGGTATTCGGCTCGGAAGTGCCCCTTGATGGTTATCAGCGAATCAACCAGCCGCCGGACATAGGCCGGGGTGGTACGCAGACTGCGCTGGCGAAAGATCGGGTAGAGTTTCTGTACGGAGATGTCGAGTTCCTCTTCCGACAGGTGCGGCGGCGGCTCTCCCAGCGGGTCCTTCGGATGGTTGCTCCGGCGCAGCTCCATGCAGACCACCTCGCGCAGGTTGGCCGGGTCATTCCAGATTTCGTTGACATCAATGATCAGGCCCCTCTCCACGAAACGTCGGTAGATCGCCGGGTCGAACTGTTCCGGCTGATCGGTGGTGGCTATTACAATGCAGTCGCGGCGGCCGTAGGCGATCTCATCAAGGATAATGTTCGCGGTATCGACCAGGGTTGCCTGCTGCCCCTTGATACTGCTCCGTTCGTCAGGACGGCCGAACGCGGAATGAGCCTCTTCCAGGTGACGAACCGTAAGCTGCCATGTTTCACCCATGGCCTTGCGCAGGTAGTTGCCAGGCTCCCCGGCCCAGGCGGTCTGATAGTCGTTCGGCGTGATTACTCCATAATCGACCGGGATACCTTCTTCATCAACATTGGAAAGGGCCTGGCTGATCCGGTTACGGAAAAGATAGCGGATAATCGGCACCCGCGAGATGAATCGCAGTCTTGCGCGTTTGCGGCGCCGCTCGATGCGGATTGCCAGCTCAGGATCAACTTCGGTCAAACTGCGCCAGATCGGCTGATCGGCCATCACCTCTTCCCGCTTGGCGTTCAGATCTAGCACGGGCCTGACCTCGGAGGAAAAGAATGCTTCCTCGATTGCCTGCTTGACCGTAGCACTCTTGCCGCTGCCGGAATTGCCGATCACCAGTACCAGCGGGGCGCGCGGAATCAGCGGGTCATCACTGTATTCCTTGAGGATGAAGGCGTGATAGAGCCTGTCGAAACACTCCTGGACCGACTTCGGCACAAAAGTGTCAACGGTTTCCTTCTCAAGCAGGAAAGTCAGGTACTGGTGATCCTGGGGGTCGAGTTCCCTGGACAGGATATGATTCCAGGCGGCGGTAGCATTCTGTGAGCCGGCAGCTTCAAAACGCTGGTGCCAGTCATTGAGCAGACTCGGATTCTGCAGGAGCTTGAATTCGCTCTGCTTCGATCTGAAAATCCGGTGCAGCCATTTGCGAATACGCGCCGGCAGCGAACGGCTTGGCCTGTACTGGTGAAGGATGCGCAAGATGAAACGTCGCGTTTCATTGCTCCAGCCGTTGACCAGGCTCTCGATCTGACTGATTCGGGTTTCCGAAAGGCTTACGTAGATCGGCGTCCTAGTTTTTCGTATCTGGGGCATCGCGTTTCACCGGAGCTTGAGGTTGAAGAGCGGCGGGCGCGGGGAGAGTCACCGGAACCGCAGAGGCAGAATTGTTCAGGACAAAAGTGTTTTGTCCCTGCTGATTTTTCTGATAAGCCGACGCCCACTTCTGCTGGTTGAGAAAATTCAACAGATGTGGCTCGTTACCGCTGCTTATTCCGAGCGCCTGGCGCATCTGCTGAATCGATTCGGTATAGGCGGCATAGAGTTTCCTGGTCTGGCTTGCTTCCTGATCGGCCGCGTAGTTTTCCGCCTCGGCGATCAATTCGCGGCGTTTTTTCTCCTCACTCGCCTCGGCAAGTTTTTCGCCGTAGCGAGTATCCCGGAGAATGAAAGAGATGATTTCGATACCGTACTTCTGCCCCAGGGTCAATCCCCCCTCGTTGATCGGCTGATCCTTCAGTGTCCGGAAAATCTGCTCTTTAATACGCACCCGGTCGGAGATCAGCGCGTTGATTGCTTCACCCTGCATCACGTCCTTGACGATCCCGTCGAACTCGGTCTGCAACAGTGTCTGCGGCGAGCGGTTTTCAATCCCCCACCGGTTCAGGTCCCGGATCCTGAAGGTCAGCATGGCACTGGTCCAGAGAGCGACATTCCCTTTCGACATGATCCGCTGTGGTTCACTGCTGTTCCCCAGGTGCAGTTCCTGATTCATCAGCGGGACTTCAAGTTCCAGTCTGGTGAAGATAGGGAGCCGAATGTGCCAGCCGACCTCGGTGATTGCGATTCGCTCTCCGGACAGGGTTTCGAGAATGACCGCATAATTCTTGCGGATCTTGTATATGGTCTTGGTGGCATAAACCATCGCCACCCCGCCGTAGACAAGCACGATAGCAAGCAGAATCAGAGCAGCTTTCTTGAGAATATTTTTCAGCCGGGCGCGGTTGAGCAGACTGGAGCGCGGTTCCTGAGTCACAATGGGCCTCCGGGCATAACGAAAATGTAGAACCAACTTGCGGCAAGCACAGGCCAGCCCACTGTATGCACTTTTTTTCTAATATTAACAGGTTAATAGCTGTTGTCAAACAGCTTTTTATAATCTGGGATGCATGGGGTCATGCTTCCAAGAAGCCTGGAGACCCCCGCGGCCTCTCTTCAGATACAGTAAAGGCGGCTGATTGGCCGCCTTTTGAATTATTGAATGTTGTCCCCAGAAGTCCTAGGTTACCTCCGACGCCATGGATCAGAAGATCAAAGACAACAGCGAGCATGGAGTCATTTATTTGATGGAAAACCAAGGGTATGCCTTAATTATCATTCAACCACAGATTCAAATCTATGTGCGTCCCGGGGGGAAGACCCGACCCCTGCTCAAGGTCAGCAGGTACCGTGTCCGACGCTGCGGAGTTGCCATAGGATAGGTTCAAAACCACGTGGCGGCCGTCATCATTGAGCCAGACGGTCCTTTCCATGTCAACGCCGCTAACATCGCCTACGCTATACACCTTTTGAGCTGTGTCGCGGCATTCTCCAGGGTCGTTACGCTCTTCAATCGAATTCAGACACTTCTCGATGCGCCTGGTGCGACTCTTTACGTCCTTGATGGCCTTTTCCAATATCTTTTTGTCGGCCAGTTCGCGGTAGCCCAATGCAGCGGACAGAGCCAGTTTTTCCCAGTTTCCGTCGCTTTCCACAAGCTTCCAGGTCGTAACAAAGGCGCCAGACGCCCTCTTCCCGACAAAGACCCTGCCCGTTGTACATCCTTTCGTGCGGCCGGACCACGCATGGGTTTTCGCAATTTCCTGAAACACGTTGACAACGCATTCCGCCAGACCGTCAAGGTCCGATGGCGCTGCCAGGACTGGACAGACGCCAGTAAGGAGATATGCAATCAAAAAAATCACCACGCCAAGCGGTTTGAATGCGGTCACCCTGCGTCCGCCATTCGATAAAGCCTGTGATCCGTTGTTTGTGTCCAAAATTATCGTATGCATGGAGATCTCCAAACTTGTTCCGATAATATTTTACCACAAAAAAGTTCACCCGCAGAAGAGCTCAAGCCTGCCGCATCTTCAACCGTTTGGAGAGCGCAGGCTGCGAGATGCCCAAAAGGCGCGCGGCCAGAGTCTGATTCCCGCCGGCCCGGTCCATGGCCTCCATTACCAGGAAGGCGGCGGCATCGCTGAAGGTGGGGAGTTCATCGAACCCGGCAAAGGGGTTCTGTTTGGTGGGGGGAGCCAATCTCGGTCCGCTCTCCTGCTGGGAGCGTTCCACCGCCTTGACAAAGCTGTCCATGGAGAGCATCCGGTCGCGGTGCACGCTGACCGCATCGTAGGCCATGGCCTTCAGTTCCCGGACATTGCCCGGGAAGCTGTAGGTGGCCAGGAATTGGGCCAGCCCCTTGGGCGGGGTCGGCCTTTTCTTGCCAAGGGTGCGAGCCGCCTCCTCCAGGAAATGATCCAGCAGCAGGGGAATATCCCCCTGTCGCTCCCGCAAGGGGGGCAGGTGTACCTGGTGGGTGCGCAGGCGGTAATACAGGTCGCGCCGAAATGTCCCGCCCCGCTCCTTCTCCAGCAGGTTTTGATGGGTGGCGACGATGATCCTGGCCTTAAGCCGTTTGGGCAGGTCGCTGCCGAGCGGAAAGTATTCACCTTCCTGCAGCAGGCGCGGCAGTTTGACCTGGGACGGGATGCTGAGATCGCCGATCTCGTCCAGGAAAAGGGTGCCGTCGCCAGCTTCCTCCACCATGCCGCGCCGGGCCTGCTCGGCGCCGGTAAAGGCCCCCCGCACATGGCCGAAGAGGGTATCGCTGAAGACCGTATCGTCCAGCCCGGCCACATTGACCGTCACCAGCTTCCCCCGGCAGCCGCTCAAGGTGTGGGCGGCCCGGGCGATCAGCTCCTTGCCGACCCCGCTCTCGCCGGTGATCAGCAGCGGCTGTGGGCTTTTGGCCACCGCTTCCACGTAGGAGAAGATCGCCAGCAGCGACCGGTCAGCGGTGACGATGGCTGAGAAGGCCTCGGGATGGCGCAGCTCCCGTGAGACCATACGATTCGACATCTCCTGGTAGTCCCGCTTCATCTCCACCATCCTGACCGCCCTGAGCACCCCTCCCACGATCCGGTCTTCTTCATCGGTCTTGACGCAGTAGTCGAAAGCTCCCAGTTTCATGCAGCGCACGGCGGTCTCCAGCTGGTTCAGGCCGCTGACAACGATCACCAGGATCTCGGGATGATGCTCGGCGATCTGCTCCAAAAGCTCTTCCCCGGACAGGTGCGGCATGGTCAGGTCCAGCAGGACCAGCCCGATCTGCCCCCCATCGAGAAGCGCCATGACCTGGCGGCTGTCGCTGCAGGTCATGATGTTGCTGATGCCGCCGCAGGTTTCCAGGGTCAGGGACAGCGAACCGAGCCAGGCCGGCTCGTCATCGACCAGGAGGATGCTGAAATCGGGATAGGAAGCATCAGTCATGATGGTATCTCCATTGTAACCACCCCCGACCCCTCCTTATCAAGGAGGG
>JBGSQD010000212.1:0-13609 GCA_041738275.1 Geobacterales bacterium | reverse complement strand
ACGCTCCCCACTCCCCCCTTGACCCGCAGCTGTTCCCGCACGTATATGCGCCCGTTGCTGTGGGACAGGTTGCGGATGGTCTCCCGCAGGTCAATACCATCCATGAGCGAGGTGCTGAACGGCTCGATGCGGGTCACCCCCTCAGAGAGCTGGTGCAGACCTTTCTGCTTGAGGAAATTCCCGTAGTTTTCGATGATCAGGTCTTCCGGCGGCCAGGAACAGACCGAACCGTCATCGAACCCTTCCAGCCATTCGCCTGGTCGTTTTTCCTGTTTCCGCTTCAGAAAGCGCAGGCCGCTCATCCCTTTGCCGCCCGGCTTGCGGGGACGGAAGCGGATCTGGCGGGTCTGGTCGTACAGATCCTCGGCCCGCAGCTGGATGACCGGGATCTCGGCATTCTCCTTCTGCCAGGGATAGCAGCAGGCCAGCCGCCAGAGGGCATGGGCGAAGTTGTCGTCCACGCAGCTCCGGGCAGTTGTCAGCAGTTGAAAGAGATCGGGCAGCAGCAGGCCGGAAAGGGCCGCGTAGTTGCGGCAGAAGCGGAAGAAGGCCCGTTTCTGCCAGTGATGGATCCGCTCCCCGGTTTCCTGCCGGTAATGCCGGGCCGCCTGCTCGAACAGGCGCAGATGTATGCGCTGACGGTCAGGCATGGTGCTGTCACCTCCCAGGTGACGGGCGCTGGCTTCGATCGCAATGCGCAGGGTCTCGCACTCGGGGATGTCCTGTTTGCCGCCAGGGATAAGTTCCAGGGCATGGAAACGTCGCCGCATTGACGCTTGCGGTTGATCCTGCGCCGGCGGCACACCTTGGCGTCGCAGTTCGTAGATCGCGGAAAGGAAGGGAAACTCCCCCATGGTCTCGCTGCAGGAGTCGGGATGGAGGCTGAAGAGACGTATATTGTCGCGCCGCACCCGGCCCAGCGGTTCGGACTGCGGCTGCCTGAAAAACGTCCTGATCCTTTCCAGATGGGCCATGCCGCATACCAGGAGAATGCGCCCGTGGAGTTGCGACAACTGCTGGAGACGAAACGCCATGCCCTGTTCGCGGCGGAGATCTTCCCGATGGGGAGCGGCGCTATCCATAACCGCACGATATTCGCGATAGTAGGCCCCGAGCCCGAGGCGCTGGACAGCATAGGAATCGGGCAGGGCTTCGTGCTGTGCCGGATAATCGTCCAGGTCCACATCGATGAATTGAAGCGGAATGGCCTGCTCCAGGGCGCAACGGGCCGCCTCGACCAGCGGGTCGGCCGGTTCCACCAGCAGGTAGATGGTTTTTGGTTCAGCAGGGGGATTGGTGGAGCTGCTGCGAACAGGCGTGGTGTAGTTCAGGACAGAGATCTGCGGCAGGCGGCGGACCGCCTGGATGAAACGCTCTTCCAGCGTAGCGGGGAGCTCGATGGCGATACAGTCGGGCTGCAGCTGCCCTATGGCCTGTCGCACCAGGTGGGCGAACTCCATGCGGTAGTGCAGAACAGGCAGGGCGTGGATGGGGCCGAATGTTTCGAGATGCAGGCGGTGGGGCATAGTTAAACCCGGTGTAACAGTTAATTACGCTAGAGCGCAAAGTTCGACAAAAACCTGGAATACATAGTCCCTTACGAAATGAGTCTTTACAATAGATTAGCAAAAGTCCAGCAAGACATTTCTCACGCAACGACGCAACGACGCAACGCAAGGCACTCAAACGAATCTTTGTTCAAGGTTTTAAACGTTGCGGCGTTGCGGCGTCGCGTGAAACATGAATATTTTGGGTTCAGGCTTGCCGGGTCAGGTTATGGTGTTTTCAGGTAACCAAGCGCCTCTTCCCCCAGCACCCGTTCCACGGCCAGGGGGAGCAGTTCAACGGCATCCGTGCCCTGGGCATGCATCATCTTGAGCGCGTAACGGGCGATATTGATGCCGTCCCGCACCGAATAGGCTTCGTCGGCGGCATGGGCCCGCTGGAGGAATTCCACCACATACTTCAGGATACGGGTGCTGCTGAAGGGAAGGTTCTCCTTGAGTATGAGCAGCTCTTCGTCCGCCTGGGGAAAGTCGATGTAGATCTGTGGCTGAATGCGGGAGTGGATGTATTCCGGCACCTCAAAGGTGGAGGAATCTTCGTTCATGGTAACCACGATGCGGAACTCGGGAGCGGCCGGGATACGCAGGCCGGTGACGATGGATTCCACGTAGCGCCGGTCATCCAAGAGCGGCGCCAGGGAGGCCCAGGCCTTTTCGCTCATGCGGTTGCCTTCGTCGAGGATCAGCACCCCCCCGGTCAGCATGGCCGATACCAGGGACGACGCAGCATATTGGATCTTGTTGTCCGGGCCGATGACCGGCGAGATGATCAGGTCTTCGGGGCGGGTATCCATGGTGGCCTGGAAGAGGTAGACCGGCCTGCCAAGGCGCGTGGCCGCCGCATAGCCGAGGGTGGTCTTGCCCACGCCAGGTTTGCCGATCAGGCGGGGGTTAAAGGGGATGTCGCGCTCGTCGATCACCATCCAGGCTGCCAGCAGCTGGGTGAGCAGCTCCTCCTGTCCGACCCATTTCAGCGACAGTGTTACCGGGGAGGCGAGGGACAGAGCTATGCCGTCAAGGATAATTCGCTCCATCGATCAGGTGCTTTTCAGTTCCTGCAACTTATCGCTGACAATACGCAGGTGCTCGATTTCCTCGTTGCGCAGCGTCTCCAGCATGGCTTTGCCGTCCGGGTCGCTGACCTTGGCGATCAACTCCTCGTAATAGGACATGCCGCGCTTTTCAATGTCCTGGGCGATCCTGAGCGCCTCTATGTCATCGGTGTCGTAGCTCACCTGATGTTCGTCATCGCCGGCCGGAGCCAGCTCGAAGGTGGAACCGCCATAAAATACCCAGCGGCCGCTTTCATGCAGCGAATTGTACAGCTCGGTCAGCTTGATGTAGTGCTCTTCCTCGGTCTTGGCCAGCCACTTGAATATACGTTTGCCGGCAGGATTGAAGGTCTTGTGCGCGGCCTTGGTATAGAAATCGAAGGTATCCTTCTCCAGTTCCATGGCGCGCATGATGGCGTCGAGCATCTCCTTGTTCTCACTCATGTCAATGCCTCCTTGTATGTAGTGTCCTGAATCCGTGACGTCTTCACGCCTTCACTTGCCCGGAACGCCTAAGTTCGCGCTTTCCGAGAAATGGAGCTGTTCGACGGAGGACACTTGACGTAACGTGCTTGTTCCGGTGCATACGGCGGCCAACTCCGGCATTCCGCGCGTTACAGCGTTCCGGCGTCACGGATTCAGGTAGTGTTATTAGCTTGCCAGCCGCTCCAGCCGCAACAGCTGCTCTACGTTCTGGGTAAGGAAAACCGGACATCCCTTCTGCTCCGGCAACCGCAGGTCAATGTCATAGCGGTCGCCCACAAAGAGCACCTGGGCAGGCATCAGCTCCATTACAGAGAACAGCTGCTCCAGCATGATCTCGTCCGGTTTGGCCCGCCAGGCATCATCGATGGCAAAGATGCGCTCGAACAGACCCTCCAGGCCGAGATACTCCAGGATTCTCGTTGCCAGGGCACGGTTGTTGTTGGTGTAGATATACAGCCGGAACCGTTTCCCAAGCCTTCCCAGCAGATCGATCACCCTTTGGTCCCGTACCAGGAAGGACTCGGGACGCAGCCGCTCCTCAAAAATGGCGTGCAGTTCGCGGACACTGCCGCCCAGTTCGGTGCAGACAGTGGACAGGGTCTGGACGGTGCCGCTCTCCTCGGTCAGGAGGGTGCGGGTGGCCGCCATCAAAGCTTCCATTTCCTCCGTACTTACCCCTTTGAGGCCGGCCATGTACACGACTGCCTCATTATGGATGGTGGCCGCAAATTCCTGCGAAGCATAAAGGGTACCATCCAGGTCGAAGACAATGGCGCGGATATAAGATTCGCTGGAGACCTGCATTCAACCTCCAATCCTGCGCTGGCAGAGCAGCCTGGGGGAATCCACCCCCTTTGACTGGATCAGCACCCGGAAGGTGTCACCCATGCCCCCTTCGGGCATGATCAGCTTTTTAAGGGTCAGACGCAAGCGAAGCTTTTCTTCTTCGGATACGTCAGAACGCTCGATGTCCTCCATCTCTTCAATAATCCCGGCCGAGAGCAGGAACCGATACTGCTCGCCAAGCCAGGCCGGTTGCAGGCCAAACTCCTCGCCGCGCTTCATCAGGCTGGTAAAGTCCACATGGGCGGTGATGTCCTGTTCCCCCAGGCGGATGTAAGGATTTCCCTCCACCTGGTGACGGTGGTAACAGAGCAATGTTCCCCGGTTGCGTTTTGGCGCAAACAGCTCCTCTGCCGGATAGCCATAGTCGATGGTCAGGACGAATCCCTGTTGCAGGGCACGGGCAGCTGTTGCCAGCCATGCCTGACCCGCCAGGTTGATCTCGGCCTGCTGGCCGGGATGAAGCACGATCCCGATTCGCGCCAGATAATCGCCGATGGCTGGAGTTGACAGCGGTCCCAACTGTTCAGCCAATTCCCCATCCTTGATGGTAACGTAGACCTCCTGCAGGGCATCAGCCGTCATCACTACCCGGTGCACCGGCAGGGCGTCGATCAGTTCGTTGGAGTAAAGGCAGCCGCTAAAGGTGAAGGAGCCATTGCTAAGCTCCTCCGGCAACAGCCAGCTTACCCGCTCCCGATGGCCCGCCAGCAGTTCGGCCTGGGCCTCCTCCAGGGAGGGTTCCCGTTCCACGAGGGTCAGGGTTAGGTTACGGTACATCTCCGGTTCTTGCTGGGCCAGATAATCCATGATATCGCATGCCAGGCGGCCATGACCGGCCCCGCACTCCACCAGGGAAAAACCTGTTGGTGACCCCATGCTGCGCCACATCTGGGCGATCTCCCGTGCAATGACCCGGCCAAAGGCGGCATGGACCGTGATGCTGGTGTAGAAATCACCCTCAGCCCCGACCTTGCGGCCCGGCGAGGTGTAGTAGCCCAGACCAGGCTCGTAAAGGCAGGCTTCCATGAAGTCGGCAAAGGTGATCGGACCCTGTTCGGCTATGCGGCCGGCGATGATCTCGTATAGTGGCGTATTTTCAGTCATAATTGCAGCAACTCTCAATCGCGGCGTATTTGTTATCCATCGGCAAGGAGTCTTTATCTAAATAATGCATCAGGCAATGTCAAGCTTTATCCCGATTTCCATCCTTAAACTCCCCCGGCGATAAAGGCTCATTCGGTTGCGCCAAACAGGTCTGACGACCTGTCTCCGCCGTGCGGATTTTCTCAATAACCGCAGTATCAGCAGAAAGATTAGTCTTGGCAATGAGTAAAAAACCATTATATTTTTAACAGTTGCGTGACGTTTGACTTGCGTGCTATAAATCATAAAATTTTATTATATTAAACAACCAGTTATAATTACATAAAGTTATGGTGGCTGTCTTCGCCAACCTGCGGAACCAGGCAGATCATGAGCATACAGAAAAAACTCATCACAATCATCATCATTGTCGGCTGCGTGGCAGCCGTGGCTGCAAGCTTTCTGCTCTGGAGCGCTTATTCTCTCCGAAACAAGGCGCAGTTTGTTGTCCCGGCCCTCAACTATCTGGAGGGTATCGCCAAAACCAGCACAATTATTTCCAGTCAAAGGAAGGTTGCCGCTGATTTTATGGTAACGGAGTCTGCAGCTGCCCGGCAGGAGTTCGAAATCCACAGTACCAACGCCGACCTCGGTTTTCAAGAATGGAAACGCGCCATCCTGGAACAGAAGCTGTTGGGCCTGCCTGGAGAAAAAGAGGACCTGGCGAGCCTGGAAAACATTGAAAATCAATATGACGAATGGAGGAAAGAGACCAGGGCGGTAATTGACCGAAAACGCGACATGAAAGGGCTTGATTGGAAACACGGTCATTTAGCCTTGCCATCGGATGATGCCATCCTGGCAGCCATTGATGGTGTTTTAGAGGACGGCATCGAAGAGGTTCATTGGGCCTATCATAATCTGCTGTTGTCCATGGGGGTGATCCCCTGGCTCGTCATGACCAGTTCGGAGCAGATGGAGCGTGCCCATATAGCAATCGATTATTTTGTTGCTGTTATCAGAATGTCGGACAATCTTAACAAACAGCTGAAAGAGATGATGAACTATCTGCAGTCAGGAGAAGCGGATCATCTGGCTAAGATTTCCCGCACCGGTATTCAAGCAGAAGATGCTCTTGCCAAGTGGGCTGAATCGGTTAACAGAAAAATTCAGCTTGAAAGAAAGGATGTCAACGAAGGCGCGCTCCTGCTGCAGTCGGTGGTCAGCAGCTACAAGCAGGTGCAAAGCCTGATGGATAACATCGTTAAAATCAAGCAGGCCGGTAATGGCGGTGAAGCAATAGCGCTCGTAAAAAATCATTTGCAGATTCTTTTGGACAAACAGGTGATGCCGGCAGTGTCTGTGGCGAAGGCCGACAGCAAGCAGGAAATCAATCGTGTCAGCAATGACTTGATAAGCACCGCTAAATCAGCAGTATGGCAGGCACTTGCAGTCGTAATTCTTGTCGCTTTGCTGATCACGGCGCTTGTTTTCAGGTTGATGAAGATGCTTTCCACATCAATTTCGCAACTGCAGTCCGGGATCGAGAGTATCGGGACCGGCAATCTGGATAACCGCTTGAATCCGCAAACCACTGACGAACTGGGCAAGCTGGCGGCTTCCCTGGACCATATGACAGAGCGCCTGCAGCAGTCATACAACGAAAATGCGATCCTCAATGCCCGCCTTGAGCAGCAGGTAGCACAACTCGAAACAGCCAACAGCGAGATAGAGTCATTCAGTTACATGGTCTCTCATGATCTGCGAAATCCGATAACCGCCATCAATTGTTATGCCGAGATTATGCTCAAGGAGTCTGAGCAGCCTTTGGACGAGTCTTCCACCCAGTGCCTGCAAAAGATACAGTACGCCGGTCTTCGCCTGACCCAGTTGATTGACGATATAATGCTGTTGTCGCGTGTATCGCACACAGAAGTGGTTATGGAAAGACTTGACGCCAGCAAGATTGCCGGCCAGATAATGAATGCGCTGATCCAGCGTGAACCGGATCGGAAGGTTAACTTTATCTGTCAGCCGGATATTAATGTAACAGGATCTATGCAGCTGGTCATGATACTTCTGGAAAATCTGCTCGGCAATTCATGGAAATACACCCGTACCAAGGAACAGGCCACCATAGAGTTTGGTCAGGTCACAAAAGATGGTGCGTTGGTCTGTTTTGTGCGCGACAACGGTGTTGGTTTTGATTCTGACAATGCGCAGAGGATATTCACGGCATTTGCGCGTTTGCATGCCAGCCAGGATTTTGAGGGGTCCGGGATTGGGCTGTCAATAGCCCAAAAGATCATTAACTGTCACCATGGCAGGATCTGGGCTGAAGCTGCCGTCGGTGAAGGCGCCGTATTCTACTTTACTCTCTCAGGGTCCTGATTCCTGGTTTTAGCTGCAACCCCGGCTCTTCCCCGTAGTTCAAGTTTATCAATTGAATTTTTTCCTTTTTGCTCTATACTTGATCTGCGTTCATAAAAGGCAAGAACTGACAAACGGAGAGTAGATATGACCCTTGCTGGAATTGTGATGATTATCGTTGCTGTTGCGTTTTGCGTCCTGGTGATGACACTGATCCCAACCATTCTGTCCGTTAAACGGACGGCAGAGTCAGTTGCCTCATTGTCAGACATGCTTCAGAAAGAGCTGAAGCCGACCATTCAGGAGCTGACAGAGGTGCTGGCAGAGCTGAAGACTGTAAGTGGCGGGATTGCCGAACACACGGATGGTGTAACAGAATTCATGTCGGCACTGGGTGAAACCGGCTGCAATCTGCAAGCCATCAATCGCACGGTAAGGACCGTTGCCAACATCCTCACTACCACCACGGTCTGGATATCCGGGGCCAAGGTTGCAGGGAAATACGTTATTGAAAGCTATCTCAAAAAACGAGGAGGAAATTGACCATGTCCGATGAAAGAGGAATATCCGCTGGAACAGTACTGGTGTCGTTTGTGGCTGGTGCGGCTGTCGGCGCAGGGATGGCACTGTTGTATGCTCCCAAGAGCGGCAGGGAAATGCGCGATACAATTGCCGACCTGACCGAGGACGCTGTCGACAAGATCAAGGAATATGCCAAAGATGCCCAGGATAAGCTCAAGACGGTAATCGAGGAAGGGCGGGAGACGGTGGTTGAGAAAAAGTCCATTCTTGCTTCAGCCATCGAGGCCGGTAAAGAGGCCATGCAAAAGGAAAAGGAACGTTTCTCGGCACAGTAGTTCATCTGCGTGGCAATTTTGCTAACGCACCATCCTGTTTATCAGGGTCAGATTCCAAAAAAAGCCCACTACGGTGGGCTTTTTTTGTGAGGTAAGGATGCTCGTCTCGGAGAGGTACCACAAGATATGGAATATCTGCAGGATGCTGGTCGAGAAATTCCTGGCTGACCGCTGCCTGATTTACGCCTCGGCGCTGGCCTTCTCCAGCATGCTCTCTGTCGTGCCGTTTTTGGCGATCCTCTTTGCCATCCTCAAGGCCCTGAACATGCATAACGTCCTTGCGCCCATGGTCCTTTCCAATGTTACCGCCGGTTCGCACGAGGTGATTACCCGCATCCTGGATTATATCAGCAACACCGACGTGGGTTCGCTGGGAGTGGTCGGCCTTGTGACCCTTTTGGTGTCGGTCATGGCCACCCTGGATAATGTGGAGGATGCCTTCAACCAGATCTGGGGCCTGAAGAGGGGTAAAAAGGTTCATCACAAGCTGCGGGACTACCTGGTAGTGATCTTTGGCGTTCCGATCCTGATTGCACTGACCGTCACGATCACCACAACACTCCAGCACCAGGGTGTGGTACAATGGTTCTTCCATCTGCCCGGGTTTGGCCACCTGCTGTTGCTGCTGTTCCGCACGGTTCCCTACCTGAGTATCTGGATCGCCCTGGTGTGCCTCTACCTGTTTATGCCCAATACGCGGGTCAGGGTGGGGAGCGCACTGGCAGGGGGGCTGCTGGCCGGCACGGTCTGGCAGCTTGCACAGTGGGGCTATATCCATTTTCAGATTGGAGTTTCCCGTTACAATGCAATTTACGGTACCATGGCGCTGCTGCCTGTCTTCATGGTCTGGATATTTGCCAGTTGGGTGATTGTACTTGCCGGGATGGAGATTGTATGGTTTCTTCAGGGTGAAATGTCACTCCGGATTCAGTCCGGAACCGGCAGCAACAATGACGATTCTGAGAAAACGCCCGTGCTGTAATGGTTTCCCCTGCGATTGACATTTCATCGGAACTCCTCTATAGTTTCAAAACTTTGTCATCGGGATGTAATATGAGATCTGTTCTTATTGCCATAGCGGTTCTGTTGCTTGCCCTGCCCGCGGGTGCAGCGGAACCGGCCCACTCGCTCCTGTACGAGTTGACTCAGCCTACCGCTCCGGTTATTGCCGCGGCCGGACAGCCTGAGCTGATCTCCGCTGACGAGCCTTTGACCGAGGAGGAACAGTCCGGCAAGGCAGGGGTACTCTTTACCCTGGAGGAGCTCAGAGCAAAAACCGATGAGGCGGGTGAATTGACGCTGCCTGATGTGGACCTGCCCCTTTCCGATATCCCCCTTGCTCTCAACAGCAAGGTAGAATACTTCCTGTACTACTTTCAGACCCGAGGCAAACAGTCCTTTTCCCGCTGGCTTTCCCGATCCTCCCGCTACATTCCCATGATGAAGGAGATCCTAAGACGCGAAGGGATGCCGGAAGATCTGGTTTATGTGGCCATGATCGAGAGCGGCTTTCATATGAACGCCCGTTCCTGGGCCAATGCCGTGGGGCCGTGGCAGTTCATATCCGATACCGGGCGACGCTATTCCCTGCGGATAGATCAATGGATTGACGAGCGCAAGGACCCGGTCAAGGCGACGACCGCAGCTGCCCTTTATCTAAAGGAACTCTACGGCATGTTCAAAGGCGACTGGTATCTGGCTGCTGCCGGCTACAACGCAGGGGAAAACAAGATCCTGCGTGCCATCAACATGTATAATACCAGCGACTTCTGGGAGCTTTCCCGCGGCTCGTATCTCAAGCGCGAAACAAAGGAGTACGTACCGAAGTTGCTGGCTGCCGCCATCATTGCCAAGGAGCCGGCCCGTTACGGATTTTCAGATGTGGCCTACCTGCCCCCCATCGAGTTTGAGATGGTCAAGATCCCGTCCCGTACCGATCTGGAGCTGGTGGCTAAACTGACAGGCACCACCTACGAAACTATCAGGGAGTTGAACCCGGATCTTCGCCACTGGTGTACTCCTCCCAACTACCCTGATTATGAGCTGAAGGTTCCCAAGGGAACGAAACAGCTGTTTGAGGCGGAATACGTCAAGATCAGCGAGGATCAGCGCTTCACGGAGAAGGTTCTTTATACCCGCTATCAGGCACGCAAGAAGGATTCCCTCAAGTCCGTCGCCCGCCGTTTCGGCATTTCGCCTGTTACGTTGTCCGAATTGAACGGACTTTCCAAGAAAAGCCGCATTGCCGGCAAGACCCTGACCGTTCCGATCCGGCAGACGGTCGATTTCAGCCATGAAGGGCGTACCGCCAGTAAGTCGCCGCAGACAAAGGGCGGCTATGCCAAGTATTACACGGTCAAAAAGGGGGACACTCTGGAGGCGCTATCCAAGCGTTTCAATGTGTCTGCCAAGCTGCTTTCTTCCTGGAATAAACTGAAAAGCAAGATGGCCCTCAAGGCCGGCCGCCGCATCATAATCGCCAAATTCACCGAAAAGAACGGGGCGATGGTTCCTTCCGGGGACAAGAGTTGAGACCTGCCGAGCATCCCGCAAGCAAATCAATGATTCAATGAAAGGATGTACCGATGTATAACCTTCTAATCTCAGCAGGGGCGGCCTTGGCTGTACTCCTGATCCTGCTCTTCGGTTTCAAGCTGGTCTGGTGGGGATCGGTTATGATCGCCATGGTGATCTTTACCGGAGTCTTCATTCTCTTTTCGCGCATCACCATGAAGAAGGTCATGGTTGCAATCGATACGGCCGGCAAGGATCTGCAGGGACAGCGTTTCGAGAAGGCCATCCGTGAGTTGAAGGATGCCCTGGAGAAGTACGGAAAGTGGCAGATCTATGTGGAGGGCCATCTCAACTCCCAGATCGGCATGATCTACTACATGAAGCGCGATTTTTCCAATGCCTTTCCGTACCTGGAAAAATCATTCTTCAAAAATTGGGCGGCCATGGCAATGTTGGGCATCTGCTACATGAAACGCCAGAAAAAGGACAAGATGATTGCCACCTTCGACAAGGCGATCACAGGGAGTCCCAAGGAGTCTCTGCTCTGGAATCTGTATGCCTATTGTCTGAATGAGACCGGGGAAACCACCAAGGCCAAGACGGTTATCGAGAAGGGATTGAAAAAGCTGCCCAGTGATGGCCCTCTCAAGGAAAATCTTGAAAACCTGAACCAGGGCAAGAAGATGAAGATGCGAAATTTCGGCGATATGTGGTTCCAGTTTCATCTGGAAAGCGTGGCGGCCATTCAGAAACACCAGATGGCATCCATGGGCGGACGCATGCAGCGTCGTGCGGTGGTCAGAAAGTAGTTTCTTCCCAAAACCAGGTTGAGGATATACAGGAAAAGCCGTCTTTACGACGGCTTTTCCGCTTTCCATGCCGGATATTCCCGACGCCGGATCTCTTTAAGGAGGAATCATATTGCTGGTTTTCTTCTCCGTCTTGGCAGATTGACATCGGATGAATGGATAAGTTTCGGAGGCTCTTCCTGAACCCCCAATATTTTTACTATCTGTTCGAACCCATCGGAAATCACTTTCACTTTTTTATCTGTAAGAGGCTCCAAACCTTTTACTAAAAGCCCCTGCGCGACCTCTGGCGCATTTCTTACCAAATCCCGCCCTTGATCGGTAATGATGATATGAACCACACGCCTGTCCTTGTCAGATCGAGTACGCTGCACTAATCCCTTTAATTCAAGCCGATCCAAAAGACCTACCATTGTTGCTGGATGTAAATACATGCGGCGCGCCAACTCGGTAACCTTCATGGGTGATGCTCCATCAAGCATCTTGACCACCCAAAGTTGAGACGCGGTCAGTCCGGTTTCACGCTCAACCTTTCTGGACTGTTCCGCCAGTACCTGAAATACACGTCGAATGTCATCGATTATCCCGGCGACCATTACGGCCTTAGATTTAATCAAAAATGCCCCCTTAAAACTAATTTATAAAGCCCTTTATTGACAAATCATCTGTCATAACACTGAATTGTACTATGCAACATACTGTAAATACAACATTACTTGTAAATTAGTGTGTTGTCTACAAATTTCTATTGATGTTGAAATATAAAGTTGTTATAAACATAATTAGTTTGTGTCGCAAAATATAACAAACACATATATTTAAATTAACAATATATATGGTTTCTAATTAAACGGAGATGCCCGCCATGGCACGGGAAAAAGGTGTTTATACGCTTCTGACGGTACGAAATGCATTCGAAGTATTGGCGTATTTGGCTGAAAGCCCCAATGATATAACTCTTCAAATGATAACAACAAAAGTTCCCATGTCGAAAAACAAGGCCTTTCGTTTGCTGGCTACACTGTGTGACAGCGGTCTGGTTGAGCAAAACAAGGCATGCGGCACTTACCAGCTTGGAATTAATGCGTTTTGTCTAGCCCAAAAACTGGTTAGAAATTCAAATGTCATTTGTCTCGCACATTCTGTAATCGAAAACCTGGCAAAAAAACATGATGAAGCTGTGTACATGGCAGTTATCAAGGGTGACGATGTTTTGTTTCTGGACATGGCTGATTGCGACCAGCAGATAAAAGCAATGCCTCTCATAGGGAAAACAGTCCCGTTTTTCACCAATGCTGCCGGTAAAGTCATGAAAGCACTCGAATCAACAGAATCAATTGAATGGTTGGTAAACAAGAAGCGGAGTAAATCAAAAAAAATTTCCAACCCGGAACTCCTGGTCTCCGAACTGTTTGAGATAAGGTCCAACGGTGGAGTTTCAATTGACTCGGGAGGTCTGGGCGAGGGTGTCATCAGTGTAGCCGTGGCTGTTAAGGATTATGCCGGCCATGTTATCGGCGCAATCACCATGATCGGGCCGTCGTTCAGATTACTAAAAGAACGTATAGAAAAAGAGATCATTCCATCACTGATTGAAGGGGCTGCCCTTGCCTCAGAGAAGTTTGGCTATATGCCTCTTTAAGGTTAGATATCTTAGGAAAGGAGAGTAGGGAAAAATATCACACTCAAAGAAAGGAAAAATCTCATGGCAGAGAAACAGTATGATTGGGCGGCAATCGCCAGAAACCCGAAGTTCGTTGAACTGCATCACAAAAAAACCGCATTTCTATTTGGCTGGTGGATCTTTTCAACAGCTTATTACTTCCTGCTCCCCATCGGGGCAGCCTATGCACCCGGTCTGTTCAAGATCAAGGTAATAGGTGTTCTCAACTTCGGCTACGTCTTCGCCCTTTCCCAGTTTTTTGTCTCCTGGGCATTGGCCCTGTATTATGCCCACGTTGCCAACAAGGACTTTGACCGTCTGACCAGGGAACTGATCGACGAACTTCATCTCTAGTAAAGGAGGA
>JBGSQD010000211.1:0-12594 GCA_041738275.1 Geobacterales bacterium | reverse complement strand
TCCTCCTTTACTAGAGATGAAGTTCGTCGATCAGTTCCCTGGTCAGACGGTCAAAGTCCTTGTTGGCAACGTGGGCATAATACAGGGCCAATGCCCAGGAGACAAAAAACTGGGAAAGGGCGAAGACGTAGCCGAAGTTGATGACACCGATGATCTTGATCTTGAACAGACCTGGTGCATAGGCTGCTCCGATGGGGAGCAGGAAGTAATAAGCGCTGGAAAAGATCCACCAGCCAAAAAGGAATGCTGTTTTTTTGTGATGCAGCTCAACGAACTTCGGGTTTTTGGCGATTGCCGCCCAATCATACTGTTTCTCTGCCATGAGATTACTCCTTTCGTAATTAGTTAAAAAATATGTTTCCTCTTGCATAACCTCCTTTCACTAAATTCAACAAATCAACTTGTCAGGCCGGCATATATCCTAATTTTTTCGAGATCAACGCAGCACCTTCAATTAAAAATGTGTTTTCAGAAGCCGATATGTTTTATTTCTGGTCATGCCAACCTTGTCCGCCAGATATGGAAGGTCAGCTTGAATCAGTCGTTCTGAAAGAATCTCAAGTATTTCAAATGCCTTGTTGACAATTTGAACAGTGTAAATGGAATCCCCCTCACTCATAAGTAACTCCATTTAAATGATTTTATCGGATATTGCTTATCTACAAAAAATTCATATAAAAATCTTTTGTATTCAAACTAAAATAATTCATAACAGTTTTTTATTTTTCGCGCAAGTTGATTTTGTTCCGGCTGGTATATTAATTTTAAGATATGGCAAAAACACTAGTATTTATGCTATATCAATGCACAATACAGTCTGTATCGAGGTCTGGAAAATTGATTTAAAACCATATTTGGGTACACACATGAGAGGGGAAATCTGATGTCAACACGAACAATAGTCTCCAACATTATAGACAATTTGCGCCGAGTGATTCAGGTAGTTAACGAACAATCAAAAAGAGCCGAGCACGAGACCGGTCTGACCGGACCGCAGCTCTGGGCGATCAAGGTTATTGCGGAATGCGCTCCGATCAAGGTCTCGGATTTGGCCAGAAAGATGTATTTGCACCCGGCCACGGTTGTGGGCATTATTGACAGACTTGAATCAAGAGGACTGGTTGAGCGGAAAAGATCCACCAAGGACAGGCGTGTCGTTGAAATTGTTCTTACAATTCAAGGAAATGAAATGGTCAGGCAATCCCCGGAAGTGGCTCAGGGGTTACTGGTAATAGGTCTGGAAGCGCTTCCTGACAAAAAACTGATTAGCATATCGGAAGGGCTGGAGCAATTAGTGAAAATATTTGGAGCTCAGGAGATTCCGCCGCAATTGATTTTGACTTCAGAAATAAATATGTCACAAAAGAGAGGTGGGCGCTCCCCCCTTATGAAAATTGATCCGGCAACGCAATAGTTGTGGCCTATGCAGGCAACTTCAGATACGGGCTGATAACTGCAGAAATTGTTTTTTATCCTGCCAAGGAGAAAACCATGTCTGATATAAATGGTGTAATGATGCAGTATTTTCATTGGTACATCTCTGCAGATGGTACCTTGTGGGACGATGTTGCCGGCAGGGCAGCGGAGCTTGCAGAAGCCGGCATTACAGCTCTCTGGTTGCCGCCGGCCTACAAGGGTATCGGCGGGGGGGTAGATGTGGGGTACGGCGTCTACGACATGTACGATCTGGGAGAATTTGACCAGAAGGGTTCCATCCGCACCAAGTACGGAACAAAGAAGCAGTACCTGGCTGCCATGGCAGCGCTCAAAAAGGTCGGGGTACAGGTATATGCGGACACGGTCCTCAATCACCGCATGGGCGCTGATGAGTCCGAACTCTGCACGGCAACACCATTTCGCCGTAGCGACCGCCTGAATTCAATGGGTACACCCCGACAGATCAAATGCTTCACCAGCTTTTCCTTCCCTGGTCGCGCCGGTAAATATTCGGATTTCCAGTGGCACTGGCACCACTTTGATGCAGTGGACTATGATGAGTTCAACCCTAATGAACATGACACGGTCTACCTGATAGAGGGAAAGCGCTTCGACGATGAGGTTTCCCTGGAGTTCGGCAACTTTGCCTATCTGATGGGGTGCGACCTTGATTTCCAGAGCCCTGAGGTGCGCGAGGAGATTACCCGCTGGGGCAAGTGGTACCTGGATACCACCGGCGCCGACGGGTTCCGGCTGGATGCTATTAAACATATCTCTGCCTGGTTTTTTCCGGAATGGCACGATGCCATGGAAAGGCATGCCGGCCGGGAGCTGTTCATGGTGGGTGAATACTGGGCCAATAATCTGGCTGCTCTGCTTTGGTATATCGATGACCTGGGTGGGCGGATGACGGTCTTCGATGTGCCGCTGCATTTCAACTTTTATCAGGCCGGCCGCGCCGGCAGCAGCTACGACCTGCGCCGCATCCTGGATGGTACCCTTACCCAGGTTCGCCCGACACATGCCGTGACCTTCGTGGACAACCACGACTCCCAACCGCTGCAGGCTCTGGAATCGGTGGTGGAGCCGTGGTTCAAGCCGCTGGCCTATGCCCTGATCCTTCTGCGCCGGGATGGCTATCCCTGCGTCTTCCACGCTGATTATTATGGTGCCGAGTATGACGACAAAGGCAGGGACAACAATACCTACCACATATCCATGCCTTCCCACCGCTGGTTGATTGACAAATTTATCCATGCCCGCCGACACTATGGCTACGGCGCCCAATATGATTATTTTGATTTCCCCAATACCATCGGTTGGACACGTCTGGGTGATGTGGGTCACCCCAAGGCCATGGCGGTTATCATGAGTAACGGCTGGGATGGTTTCAAGTGGATGAAGGTCGGCAGGCCCTTCACGGCATTTTATGACCTTACGGAACATATCCATGAACCGGTGCATACCAACGAGCATGGCTGGGGAGAGTTCCGCTGCCTGGGAGGCAAGGTGTCGGTATGGGTGCAGGAATAGCAACTGACAGAAAGGAATCTGAATGACAACAACCACGCTGTTTTACTTCCTGGGCGCATCAGTAGCCCTCACCCTGGCGCCTGGTCCTGACAACATATTTGTTCTGACCCAGGGAATTGCCCGCGGGAGAAAACCTGCTATTATTACTGCTCTTGGCATGTGCAGCGGAATCAGCGTTCACACCGCTGCCGCTGCTTTCGGCATCTCGGCGGTGTTTTATTCGTCGGTTATTGCCTTCAATGTCGTCAAGTATGCCGGTGCGTTATATCTGCTCTACCTTGCTTACAGGACTCTGAAGGAGCGTTCCACGGTAAAACTCGCCGCTGCTGATGACAGGTGTTCTGTTGCCTTGTTTAAGCGGGGTTTTGTCATGAATGTGCTCAATCCAAAGGTTGCCATGTTTTTCCTGGCATTTTTGCCGCAGTTTGTTACTCCGCACACAAACCATTTTGCACTACAGATGCTGCTGCTGGGATTCATTTTCATGGTGCAGGCCATCGTTATCTTCTGCCTGATCGGCTATTTTTCAGGATTCATCGGTAGCTTTATCCTGTCACGGCCGCGCATAGCCAAGTATTTTGACTGGCTGACCGCCGGCGTCTTTGCGTCACTGGGGCTAAGGCTGGCTTTGGCGGAAAGATGATCACGTTTGAGTATCAATATGATATTTATTCCTTTAATCTGATGATTTATGATACTTCTAAAGATTAGTTGTCTAGGAAACTCGGGGAGGGATGAATGCTGAACAGACGCAGTTGCGGTGTGCTGTTACACCCCACGTCGCTTCCTGGTGCCGAGGGGATCGGCACACTGGGAGATGATGCCAGGCGATTTATTGATCTGCTGGCAGGAATGGGCATGTCTTTCTGGCAGGTTTTGCCTCTTACTCCGCCAGCCTGCGGCAATTCGCCTTATTCTGCCTTTTCCGCCTTTGCAGGCAACCCTTTGCTGATCGATCTGGAACAGCTCGTACGGGAAGGTGATCTGCCGGTCGAATACAGCCATGGAGATGTGGATGGGCAGCGCGTTGATTTTGGAGAGGTGACCGATGCCAAGCTGAACGTGCTTCATCAGGCAGCAGCTGCCTTCTTTGCTGCCGGCAGAACAGCACGCATGGAGGAGTTCTGGCATTTCTGCGATACCGCAGGCTGGCTGCACGACTATGCCCTCTTCATGGCATTGAAACGTAAGCATAAGGGGAAGAGTTGGCATCGCTGGCCGGCGGATGTGGCCCTGCTGACGTGCGGGACGTATGAAAAGGCGTCGGTTGACCTGGGGCCTGAAATCGGGGTACAGAAATATCTGCAATGGCAATTTCACCGCCAGTGGCGATCACTGAGAGAATACGCCGCTACTCATGGCGTTGCCATCATCGGTGACCTGCCTATCTTTGTTGCCTATGATTCGGCCGATGTCTGGTGCAACCGCGATCTCTTCCTGCTGGATGGTAAAGGAAGTTCAACTGTTGTGGCAGGTGTCCCACCTGATTATTTCAGCAAAACTGGCCAGCTGTGGGGTAATCCTCTCTACAACTGGGATATTCTGGAGCAGCGGGGATATACCTGGTGGATCAAGCGCTTTCAGCAGATATTTGATCTGTTCGACTGTGCTCGTATCGACCATTTTCTTGGCTTTGAGTCTGCCTGGCACGTCCCGGCCGGAGAGCGGACAGCCGCCAGAGGAAAGTGGGTCAAGGGCCCGGGGAAACATTTTTTTGATGCCGTGAGTGCCGCTCTGGGGAAACTCCCCATCTTCGCCGAGGATCTGGGGGCTATAACTCCCGAGGTGGAGGCGCTGCGCGATCACTGCGGCTATCCCGGCATGAAGATTCTGCAGTTCGCCTTTGATTCCGGCCCGGCAAACCCTTACTTGCCTCACAATCATGTTAAAAACTGTGTTGTCTACACCGGAACCCATGATAATGATACGACTCTGGGTTGGTTCGATGCATTATCCCCTGCAAAAAAACGGATGGTTCTGGATTATCTCGGCACAGACGGGGAACAGATTGTCACGGATATGATCAGGATTGCCCTCATGTCCGTATCAAATACGGTGATAATTCCCTTTCAGGATCTGCTTGGTCTGCCGACCGAGGCCCGTATGAATATTCCCGGGACAGCCAGCGACAACTGGGGTTGGCGATTTTCATGGGGGATGGTGCCGAGAGATCTGCGGACATCACTGTCAGACATGCTGGAATCTTACGGCAGGAGAAGATCAGTATCATCGTAATCCTTGATAAACAGGATAGTGCGTTGACGAAATTATTAGCTGGAAAAACCTCAGCAAATAATTTCTAACTTACTAGCCCTGACAAGTCAGGATAAGTGCGTTAACGAAATTTTTCGCTGGAAAAACCTCAGCAAATAATTTCTAACTTACTAATGTCTTGACAAATGCAATGCATTCAATATACTTGCTTGCTTTGAATTTTATCGCGTTAACAGATTTAGCGGACGGACTTAATGAAGATAGTTGTTGACCATATTCAGGAAAAACCATTTCCAAAGCATATCGAGGAGCCGGCCGGGTCTTTCCCTGTGCTTTCAAGGATGCAGTCAGAAGGTGAATGCACCTTTACCGGTCCGGTCCTGGGTGATATTACTGCGATAAGAGAATATGGCCACCTTCGGGTTTCCGGTCGGGTGAGCACACAGGTCAAGTTTGTCTGCTCACGTTGCATTACGACTTACGATGCAGGTATCGATTCAACGTTCACAATTATCTACAACAAGGGAACCTCTCTGGAAATTGACCAGGAGGAGGAAACAGAGCTGAATGATCAGGATCTTATCTCGGCGACCTACATCGGCAATGAGATCGATCTCACCCATGAGATCGAAGAGCAGGTAGCCATGGAGATTCCAATCAAACCGCTCTGCAACGAAGCATGCAAGGGGTTGTGCCCGGTATGTGGTATTGATCTGAACCACGCAACATGCAGCTGTTCAAGTGAACAGACCAGTTTTAAATTCAGTGCTCTCAAAGGTTTCAAGGTATCCAGATAACAACATGGTGACGGCGCGCGCCGGTACACAGAAAAAAGGAGAATAGACATGGCAGTACCTAAGAAAAAGACATCCAAATCACGCAAAAACATGAGACGGGCGCATGACTTCCTTACAACCCAGTCCATTTCCGTTTGCCCACAGTGCAAATCCCCCAAGCTGCCCCACCGGGTCTGTCCGACATGCGGCACTTACAAAGGCAAAGAAGTCATAGACCTTTCCAAAGCTCAATAACATCAGGCTCTTTGTGTCATTATCCGGACCGATGAGAGTCGCTGTTGATGCTATGGGTGGCGACAACGCACCGACCGTTGAGGTTGGGGGAGCCGTTGCCGCCAGTCGTGAGTTTGGTATTCCTGTTACGCTGGTGGGCGATCGCGTACGTCTTGAAGCTGAGCTTGCGCTGCACAATTGTAAAGGCCTCGACATTGATATCTTTCATGCGAGCGAAGTAGTTGGAATGAATGATTCCGCTTCGGATGCAGTGCGCAAAAAGCGTAATTCTTCGGTGCGTCTTGCCTTTGAGCTGGTAAAGGACGGCAAGGCCTGTGCTGCGGTCAGTGCCGGCAATTCCGGTGCCACCATGGCAGCCGGCATGTTTGTGCTGAAGCGCATCAAAGATATCGAACGACCCGCCATAGCCCAGATATTCCCAACCCTCAAGGGTAAAACCCTTGTCCTTGATGTTGGCGGCAACGTGGACTGCAAGCCGGTGCACCTTGTCCAGTTTGCTATCATGGGAGAGGTTTATGCGCGCTATGCAATGGGAATTGCCAACCCGGCTGTGGGACTTCTCTCCAATGGTGAAGAGGATTCAAAGGGGAATGAACTTACCCGCGAAACCAACGCCATCCTGAGGGAAACATCCATCAACTATGCCGGGTATGTGGAAGGGCGCGACATCTTCAAGGGAACAGTTGAGGTCGTTGTCTGTGATGGTTTTGTCGGGAATGTTGTGCTCAAGCTGTCGGAAGGTCTTGCGGATGCTGCCGGCCAGATGTTGAAGAAAGAGATTATGAAGAGCTGGGTTTCGAAACTTGGTGGTCTCTTTGTTCGTGGTGCGTTCAGTCGTTTCAAGAAGATAGTTGACTACGCCGAATACGGCGGAGCTCCTTTGCTTGGGATTAATGGAGTCGGCATGATCTGCCACGGCGGTTCCAACGTAAAGGCTATTAAGAATGCCATTCGCTTTGCTCATGAATACGCCAAAAGTGGTGTAACAGAGCATGTTTCCGAAAAATTGTCGGAAAATTCTTCCGTATATACGCAACGAGAAACCCAGAAAACTCAGGATGCTGCGTAATCCTGATAATCTGTACAGTGCGTATACGTATTTATTTTCTGCAAACGGCTCAGAAAATAAATACTAACTTACTAATCCACAAGGGATAGTGCGTTTACGAAAATATTCCTGCAAAAATCCGCAGAAAATATTTTCTAACTTACTAATGGAGATGCCATGCTGAGGGCCAGGATAGTCGGTACCGGCTCCTCTCTGCCGGATAAAATTCTCACCAACGCCGATCTGGAACAGATGGTTGATACCAATGACGAATGGATCACCTCCAGAACCGGTATCAAACAGCGCCGCATTGCCGCTGAAGGTGAGTTTACCTCTACCTTCGCAGTTGAGGCCTCACGACGTGCCATGGAGATGGCTGGTATCAGTGCCGAAGAACTTGATCTGATCATCCTTGGCACTGTTACGCCGGATTTTCCCCTTCCTTCCACAGCCTGTATTATCCAAAACGAAATCGGCGCTTTCAAGGCTGCGGCCTTTGACATTTCAGCCGCCTGTTCAGGCTTTGTTTATGGCCTTTCCATCGCTGAAAAATACATCCGTTCCGGGATAGCAAAGAAGGCGCTTGTAATCGGTGCTGAGGTGTTGTCACGCATAGTTGACTGGTCTGATCGCAATACCTGTATCCTGTTTGGTGACGGCGCCGGTGCCGCGGTTGTTGAGGCCTCGGAAAACGATAACGGCATCCTTTCCACCCATATATTCAGCGACGGTTCATTCTGGAAAACGCTTTACCAGACCGGCAGCGGGAGCAGGAATCCTGCCACCAGCAAGCATACTATCGATGAACAGCTGTTCTATATCAGGATGGAAGGCAATGATGTGTTCAAACATGCCGTGAGAGCGATGGAGGAGGCTGCCTGTGCCTCCCTGAGCGCCAATGCCATGTCCCCGTCCGATATCTCGCTCTTCATCCCTCACCAGGCCAACAAGCGCATTATTGATGCAACGGCCAAACGTCTGGGACTGACTGAAGACAAGGTTTTCGTAAATCTCCACAATTACGGTAATACCTCGTCAGCTTCAATTCCCATAGCCCTTGACGAAGCCAACCGGGCAGGCCGCATCATGCCAGGGGATATTGTATTGCTGGATGCTTTTGGCGGAGGATTTACCTATGCTTCAGCATTGATGCGCTGGTAGTCGTTACGGTTTTTATTAATCATACATCACGAGGACATATTTCATGACCAAAACCGCATTTATCTTTCCAGGGCAGGGTTCACAGTATTCCGGTATGGGCAAAGAGCTGGCTGACGCCTTTCCGGTTGCGCGCCAGGTGTTTGAGGAAGCCGATGACGCCCTTGGCATCAAACTCTCCCATATCTGCTTTACAGGCAGCGAGGATGAATTGAAGCTGACCGCCAATACCCAGCCCGCCATTCTTACCGCCAGTATTGCAGTATTGCGCGTCCTGGAGCAGGAAACCGGCCTGAAGGCCGATTATCTGGCCGGACATTCCCTGGGAGAGTACTCGGCACTGGTCTGTTCCGGCGCTATGACCTTTACTGATGCGGTTAAAACGGTTCGGGCTCGTGGCACCTTCATGCAGGAGGCCGTGCCGGTTGGAGTCGGAGCCATGGCAGCCATGCTGAGTATTGATAAAGAGGTTCTTGAGGAGATCTGCCTCGAGGCTGCTCAAGGTGAAGTGGTTTCACCGGCTAACTTCAACTCGCCGGGACAGATTGTGATTGCCGGTCATAGCGGAGCAGTCAACCGTGCCATAGAGATTGCCAAAGCCAGGGGATTCAGAAAAGCCATGCTTCTTACGGTCAGCGCCCCATTCCACTGCGCACTCATGAAACCGGCTGCAGATAAGCTGGCGGAGGTTGTTGCAGCGCTTCCCTATGGTACAATGATGTCTCCGGTCGTCTCCAACGTGGAAGCAGAGCCGAATCAGGATAGCGCCAGGGTGCAGCAGCTTCTGGTGGCTCAGGTCTGTTCGCCGGTCCTCTGGGAACAGTCGGTTCAGGCGATGACTTCCCTCGGGGTGAACAGGTACGTGGAGATCGGTCCGGGCAAGGTTCTGACCGGACTTGTTAAAAGGATCACAAAAGACGTTACATTGGCCAATGTCGAAGATCTGAGCGGAATCAAGTCGTTACAATAATTAGGGATAAATTGTCAGAAAGGGGTGCGAACCATGGTAAAAGATAGAGTCGCCGTTGTAACCGGAGCATCGCGCGGTATCGGCCGCAGCATAGCGCTTGCCCTTGCAGCCGGCGGAGCAAAGATCGTCGCTGCGGATATCAGCCTGGAAGGTTGTGAGGCGCTGGTTGCCGAACTTGCCAAGGGTGGAACCGAAGGCTTGGCGGTTCAGTGCAATGTTGCCGTAACAGAGGATGCCGAGCGCCTGGTGGCAGCGGCTGCAGAAAAATTCGGAAGGGTGGACATTCTCGTCAATAATGCCGGCATCACACGTGACGGCCTGCTCATGCGCATGAAAGACGAAGAATGGGATGCCGTCCTCAATGTAAATCTCAAAGGCGCTTTTGTCTGCACTCGTGCTGCTTCGAAGGTGATGTCCAAGCAGCGCTATGGTCGGATCATCAACATTGCATCTATCGTTGGCCAGATGGGCAACGCAGGCCAGGCAAACTACTGTGCCAGTAAGGCCGGCCTGATCGGTCTCACAAAATCGGTCGCTCGCGAACTGGCACGCCGCAATGTAACAGCTAATGCTGTTGCCCCAGGATTTATTGCCACGGATATGACAGAAGCACTTCCTGAAAAGGCTCGTCAGGAGCTTGCCGCCCAGATTCCCATGGAGCGCCTGGGTAGTGCCGATGACATCGCCAATGCCGTACTTTTCCTTGCTTCAGACAATTCTGCATATATTACCGGGCAGGTGCTGGCTGTCAACGGCGGCATGTATATGTAAGCTAAAATTATGTTTTGACTTTTAACAAATTCATTGTTAAGTAATCTGTGCCAATAAAACAGAAAAATAAAACCTAGATCAGGTTTACAACAAACGGAGGTGAAAGATGTCTGATATTGCAAAACGGGTTAAAGAAATCGTAGCTGAACAGCTTGGTGTAGAAGAGTCTCTGGTTGTGCCTGAAGCTTCCTTCATGGATGATCTTGGCGCAGACTCTCTGGATACGGTGGAGCTGGTTATGGCTCTCGAAGAAGAGTTTGATATCGAAATTCCCGACGAAGATGCCGAAAAAATCCAGTCGGTGAATGACGCTATCGAGTACATCACTGAGCACAGCTAGGAACATTGATCCATTGAATGAAAGAGGGGAGTTTCTCCCCTCTTTCATTTTCTGCCTTTTGTCTGCACAGACAAAGGGAATCATTGTGTCAAAAATGAAACATGCTTTTTAACGTACAAACGTAATTCAAAACCTTGGAGCCACATATCATGAGAAGAGTTGTAGTTACAGGAGTGGGCGCCGTATCTCCCCTCGGGACAGGTAACGCCACCAACTGGGACGCGCTGATTAATGGTAAATCAGGCATTGGTCTGATTACACGTTTTGATGCATCCGATATGCCTGTCAAGATTGCCGGTGAGGTCTCGGGATTTGATCCCGAAGATTTTATTGACAAAAAAGAGGTCAAGAAGATGGATCTCTTTATCCAGTACGCCATGGGTGCCGCACATTTTGCCATGGAAGACTCGGGACTGGTCATTAACGAAGAAAACGCCGAACGGGTAGGGGTGCTTGTAGGTGCCGGACTTGGCGGCCTGCCTGCCATTGAAAAATATCATGTAGCGTTGCAGGAAGGCGGCTATAAAAAGATCTCCCCCTTCTTTATCCCCATGCTGATTATCAACCTGGCCCCTGGCCACATTTCGATCAAATATGGCGCCAAGGGACCCAATATATCATCTGTTTCTGCTTGCGCCACGGCGACTCATTCCATTGGGGATGCCTATCATATCATCAAGCGTGGTGATGCCGATGCCATGATCGCCGGCGGAACTGAATCCACGGTAACGCCTCTGGGAATTGGCGGATTTTCTGTCATGAAGGCGCTCTCAAGCCGCAATGACAGTCCGGAAACCGCTTCGCGGCCCTTTGAGAAGAACCGTGATGGTTTTGTCCTGGGCGAGGGGGCCGGTATTGTTGTGCTCGAAGAATATGAGGCAGCCAAAAAACGTGGCGCCAAGATTTATGCCGAGGTTGTTGGTTATGGCATGAGCGGCGACGCCTATCACCTGACCATGCCGGCTCCGGGCGGTGAGGGCGCTGCCCGCTGTATGAAGATGGCTCTCAAAGGCGGCGGGGTCAATCCCGAGCAGATCACCTATATCAATGCCCATGGGACTTCAACACATTTCAACGATCTGTATGAAACCATGGCCATCAAGACGGTTTTTGGCGATCACGCCAATAAATTGATGGTTTCATCGACCAAATCCATGACCGGCCATCTGTTGGGTGCCGCCGGCGGCATAGAAGCGGTCTTCTGCTGCCTTGCCATGGATAAGGGTGTTGTTCCGCCGACAATCAACTATGTTGAACCGGACCCGGAATGTGATCTTGATTATGTTCCCAACACGGCACGCGATGCAAAGATTGAGTACGCCATGAGCAACTCCTTTGGTTTTGGCGGCACCAACGCTACCTTATTGTTCAAGAAGATTTAGCCTGGAGAATGTAATGATTGTCATTGGCAGTGATCATGGCGGACTAAACCTTAAGACAGCCCTGAAGAGTTATCTTACGCGCCGGGGAATCCAGTTTTCTGATGCCGGTACTGACACGGATGCTTCGGTCGATTATCCTGCTTTTGGTCTAAAGGTTGCCGAGGCAGTGGCCGGCGGCACAGTCGAAAGCGGTATTCTCATCTGCGGCACCGGTATCGGTATGTCTGTTGCTGCAAACAAGGTTCCCGGAATACGGGCAGCGCTGGTAACGGATGTCTTTATGGCCCGAATGGCAAAGGAACACAACAATGCCAACATTCTTGTTCTGGGGGGACGCGTCCTGGACGAACAGAAGGCATGTGACCTCGTTGGTGCCTGGCTGGATGCTTCCTTTGAAGGCGGACGTCACCAGGGGCGGCTGGACATGATCTCTGAAATCGAGAAAAAGTATTGTAAATAGGTGTGTTGCAGTATGATTAATCGAGCGGGACTTGAATAAAGTCCCGTTTCGTATTTGTGCAAACCAGAGTACGGAATTTCTATTTTTTAAGGAGATATCATGTCTATCCTTTCCCAGTTTGACCCTGAAATCGCTTCATCAATCCGTCACGAAACAGAGCGGCAGGAGTACAACCTGGAGCTGATCGCTTCAGAAAACTTTGTATCCGAGGCAGTTATGGAGGCGCAGGGTTCGGTGCTGACCAACAAGT
>JBGSQD010000156.1:0-15210 GCA_041738275.1 Geobacterales bacterium | reverse complement strand
CGCAGGTTCTTGGCCGACTGCTCCCCCATGCACCAGCGGATGGCATCCACGATATTGGATTTACCGCAGCCGTTGGGACCGACCACACCGGTCACCCCCTGCTGAAAGTCCAAAACAACACGATCGGCAAAGGATTTAAATCCTGATATTTCGAGGCGTTTGATTTTCATGAACTGGCCATTTTAGCAGAGGGAATGAAGCTCTGTCCAGCGGGATGTTATGCCAAACACGGAGGCGGGAAAAAAGATCCCATGAAAACCGTTTCCCGGGGCATGGGTGATTAAAAATGCAGGAAACCGATTGATTAAATTTTTATTGTGAGGTAAAAAGATTTTATTATCATCAAAAATGGAGGGAAAAATGCCCGGTTCATATCCCGATCCGCACCTGTACGCAGACACAGCGATAAACGCCCTGGAGCGTGCCTATCAAGAAAACAAGAATTCACACACCGGCTCTCTTATCCTCACGGCACTGGAGGCGATAATGCGTTTGAAGCAGGATATCAGGAGTTCATCAAGATCAGATGATGTTCTTGGACATGATCCGTTCGAGACTGGTGAATATTACCGGGCAACATGATAACCTGCCGCTGTCTGTAACTATAAGGTAAAGCCCACGGAAGAAATTCCGTGGGCTTTGACGTTGCTGTCTTGCGACAACAACCTGGACGATATGAAGCAGGGTTTTGTTTGAACGCAATTAGACCTGGACAACTTCCTTAACGCCAGGGATCTGCTCTTTCATGGCACGCTCAATACCCATCTTGAGAGTCATGGTGGACATTGGACAGCTTCCGCAAGCACCTTTCAACCTGACCTTGACAATGCCGTCCTCGGTTACCTCAACCAGCTCAACATCACCGCCATCGGCCTGCAGGCCGGGACGCACCATCTCAAGAACCCTCAGTACTTCCTCTTTCATGATCCTTCTCCTTTAGTAAGTTGTGTTGTTAATTCACAAATCGCGGAAGACTCCGTGACGCATGACTATTTTTCATTCAACGGCAGACCCGGCTCGGTCAGATGCTCCGGCCGCATGGCCTCTTCCAGCTCCGCTTCCGGCATCAGACCCCGGCTCAGAACAATCTCGCGGATGGAGCGGCCAGTGGCAACGGATTCCTTGGCCACCTCGGCCGCGGCGTTGTAACCGATGGAGGGGGCCAGGACCGTCACCAGACCAAGTGAGTCTTCCAGATACCGACGGCAGCGCTCTTCATTAGCTACTATATTAATAATACATGACTCGGTGAATTTCTGCACGCAATTCTTGAACAATCCCAGTGAAAACGTCAGGTTATAGGCGATGAGCGGCATCATCACGTTCAACTCCAGCTGGCCGGCCTGGGCCGCCAGCATGATTGCCTGGTCGCACCCCATGATCTGAAAACAGACCATATTGGTCATCTCGGCCATGGATGGGTTGATCTTGCCCGGCATGATCGAGGAGCCAGGCTGAACGGCGGGGAGGCGGAGCTCATCCAGTCCGGTGCGGGGGCCTGATGACAGCAGGCGCAGGTCGTTGGCAATTCGCCCCAGATTTACAGCGGTGCGCCGCAGGGCCGAGGATAGCGCCAGGAAGGGATCCATGTTCTGCATGGCCTCGAACAGGTCGGCGCTTGGGGTGACCGGAAAACCGGTCGCTACGGACAATTCCTCCATAATCGTTTTGATATAGGCCGGTTCGGCATTCAGGCCGGTCCCCACGGCCGTGCCGCCGATGCCCAGTTCCAGCAGGGCCGGGATACACGACTCCAGGCCTTCGCGGTTCTTGCGGATGGCAGCGCTGTAGGCACCGAACTCCTGCCCCAGCCGGATCGGCACGGCATCCTGCAGATGGGTGCGTCCGGACTTGAGGATGTGGTCGAACTCGCTCGCCTTGGCAGCCAGGGCATGTTCCAGCACCTCCAGCGCCTCCAGCAACGGATCGAGCATCTCCAGCGCAGCCAGGCGGATAGCGGTCGGGATGAGATCATTGGTAGACTGGGCCATGTTGACGTGATCGTTCGGGTGCAGGGTTGAGAAGTCGCCCTTCTCGCGCCCCAGCAGTTCCAGGGCGCGGTTGGCCAGCACCTCATTGACGTTCATGTTGTGGGAGGTGCCTGCCCCGGCCTGGAAGGGGTCCACCACAAACTGATCCGCAAAGCTGCCGGACAGCACCTCATCTGCAGCCGCAACAATAGCGTCGCCGATCTCCATGTTCAGCCGTCCGGTCGCCATATTGGCCTTGGCAGCGCATTTCTTGATAATCACCACGGCCCAGACAAAGGCCGGGTGCGGCTTGAGTCCCGAAATGGGGAAGTTGTGCAAGGCGCGCGCGGTCTGCGCACCATAGTAGACCTCGGCAGGAACCTCCATCTCACCCAGGGTGTCTTTTTCGATACGTGTGGCCATGAGCATACCTTTCCTGTCTAGAATTAATTGCCTGGCATTCTTATACATCTATGTGCGTTTTGACGGCGCCTCCCTTAAAGAGGAAGGCTTCTCGCAGTACTTGTGACCTTCTTCAAGGGAAATTTCTCCACTGCTGACCAATTTGTTCAGCGAAATATCCATCGGCTGATATTCCTGGGCCGCTGAATGTTGAAAGAGGGATCTGATATTGTGAGTTTTCGACTCCCTGATAATATTCCTGATTCGGGGGGTGTTGGTAAGCTTTTCATAGGCCAGGACTCTCCCGGCACCATTCATTCTGGGAATCAGACGCTGATTGAGTACCAGCAGAAAAACCTCCGCAAGTTGTATTCTTATCTGCTGCTGCTTTTCTGGCGGGAAAATCTCAATGATCCGTTCAATAGCTGTAGTGGAGGAATTGGCGTGCATAGTGCTGATCACCAGATGCCCCGTTTCCGCTGCCTGAACCGCAATTTCAAAGCTTTCCGGATCGCGCATTTCTCCGATCATGATCACATCCGGGGCCTGACGGAAAATGTGGCTCAGTCCTTCATGGAATGAGGGTGTATCCCGACCGACTTCCCGTTGATTTATGTTGCTCAGTTTATGCTTGTGCAGGAATTCGATCGGATCTTCGATTGTAATAATGTTGCACTTGCGTTTTGTGTTTATCAGGTTGATCAGTGCTGCAAGGGTTGTGCTTTTGCCATGCCCGGTAGGGCCGGTGATCAGGATCAGCCCCTGGGGGTGCATGACAAATTCTTCAAGCCAGGCCGGCAGCCCGCAGGCGGCAAGTGTAGGAATATTTTCGACGATGTTGCGGATGGCGAGTGAAATTGAACCTCGTTGACGGTATGCATTGATCCGAAAACGGCCGGCCGCGGGGCTGGAAAGACCAAAATCCAGCTCCCCTTTTTCTTGAAACTCCTGCCATTGCGGGCCGGTCATCAGCTCTTTGGCGCTTTGCTCCACCTCGTCGGGAGTCAGGTCGAGTCCTGGCAAGCGCACAATCTCGTTGTTGAGCTTCAGACATGGCGGAACACCGGCTGAAATCAAAAGGTCGGAGGCGTTTTTTTCGATCAGCAGGGAAATCAGTTTTTCCAGTTCAAGGGCGCCTTGCATGACCCCCTCGGATTGTTCATTTTCGACGTCTTCACCAGAGAGTGTGGTTTTTAGCTGTCCCCCTCTTTTCTCCAGGTATCTAAAAACCGCATCCATTTGAACATGCGGGACAGCAACCGGTTCGACTTTCTTGCCAAGAATAAACTCCAGTTCATTGATCGCCTTGATATTGTTAGGATCAGCCATGGCAACGAAAAGGCCCTTGGTTGACGGGATGATCGGAAGCGCCTTCAGCAGTTTCATCTGCTCAAAAGTGAGGCTGTTCAATACTGATGGTGTTATGTTGACTCTGTAGAGGTCGATGGAAGGGGTGCCGAAGTGTTTGCGAAGGAACTCCAGAAGAGTTTCGGTATTCAGATATCCCAGCCGCAGCAGAACAGAGCCGATCCTCTCTCCGCAATGACTCTGGTGCTTCAAGGCGAGGTTCAGCTTCTCCTGTGAAATGATGCCCGATTCAATTAAGAGCTGCCCGATCCGTTGATCCGGGCTATGCACGGAGTCATGATTCATGAAATGGTCTCCTTGTTGAAGTTAAATCAAGGGCTGATATGAAGAGTGCCGATTGACAGCAGGCATCTGCAAGCTTTACCCTGATAATCCTTCCCATTCAGCATATAATTGTTCAAGCTGCATATTCAGGGTTGCATGGCGCTCGCCGCCATCTTTGCCGCGCTCCGGGTCGTCAAAAAATCCCAGTGCGTTCATCTCTTCCTCCAACCGGGCGATCTCTTTCTCCGTGCGGTTGATCTCAGCCTCGATCTCCCCCATCTTTTTCTGGCGGGACTGTTCCTCCCGCTTGCGCAGCTTCTCCTCCTCGCGCCCTTTCTTGCGCTCCTCCTTGGGCAACTCCGGCAACGCCGACGGTGAAGATGTCTTTGTCCGGGCAATTTCACCGCCATCAGCCTGTAGGGGCAACCCTGTGTGGCCGCCCTTTACGGAGCAACCACGCAGGGTTGCCCCTACATCGTCCTTTTCCTTCTTCTCCAGATAATATTCGTAATCGCCGTAATAATTGGTCAGTCCGCCCGCTTCCACCTCCACGATGCGGGTGGCCAGGCCGTTGACGAAATAACGATCGTGGGAAACAAAAACCACTGTGCCGTCAAAGGTCTTGAGGGCATCCAGCAGAACCTCCTTGCTGAACAGGTCCAGGTGATTGGTCGGCTCGTCCATCAGCAGCAGGTTGGAGGGGCGCAGCAGCATCTTGGCCAGGGCCAGACGATTGCGCTCGCCGCCGGACAGGACGCCGACCTTTTTGTTGATGTCGTCGCCGGAGAACAGAAAGGCGCCCAGGATGTCCCGCAGCCTCGGCACCATGTCGTAGGGAGCGTCGGCGTACAGCTCGTCCCAGGCGCTGCGGCTGACATCCAGCACATTGGCCTGGTCCTGGGCAAAGTAATCCATGACCACATTATGGCCGACGATCCGCTCGCCACCCTGAATAGATGTTCCGGCCAGCACGGACATCAACGTTGTTTTACCGGCGCCGTTATGCCCGACCAGGGCGATGCGTTCCCCTTTTTCAGCCGTGAAATCAATGCGGTTCAGCACGGTGTGGCTGTCGTAGGCCTTGGTCAGCCCTTTAAGCTCCATGACGATCTTGCCGCTCTTGGGGGCATCCGGGAAGTGGAAGCGGATCCGCTTGCGCTCCGGCGGGATGACGATGCGTTCGACCTTCTCCAGTTGCTTGATGCGCGACTGGACCAGCGAGGCCTTGTTGGCCTGGTAGCGGAAGCGGCGGATGAAATCCTCGGTCTTCTCCACCTCTTCATCCTGAATCCGCTTGGCCTCCCGCAGGGCCGAAACCCGTTCTTCGCGCTGGACCAGATAACGCGAATAACTGCAATGGTAATCCGAGATGGCATGGTTCCAGACCTCGGCAATGCGGCTGCAGACCTGGTCCATGAAGAAGCGGTCATGGGAGACCAGGATCACCGAGCCGGGATAGGAACAGAGGTACTCCTCCAGCCAGTTGCGCGCCTCAATGTCCAGATGATTGGTGGGTTCGTCCAGCAGCAGCACATCGGGCCGCTGCAGCAGCAGTCGCGCCAGGGCGATGCGCATCTGCCAGCCGCCGGAGAATTCGCCGCAATCGCGATACCAGTCGTCCTGGCTGAAACCGAGACCCTTCAGCACCGTGCCGATCTCGGACTCCATGGTGTAGCCGCCTTGATGACGGAACTGTTCCTGCAACTCGCCATAGCGGTGCAGCAATTCATCATGTGACTGTAGGGGCAGCGCTTGCTCTGCCCTGTCTGGCTCTCCCAGATCAGGCACGGAGCCATCGGGCGCTGCTTGCCGCGCCCCGTCGGAGGAGCTATTTTCCAGACTCTGTCCGATACGATGCAGCTCCTCCTCCATGGCCAGCAGCTCGCCAAAGGCGGAACGCGCTTCGTGGAACAACAGGCAACCGGAGGTGACGATGCCGTCCTGGGGCAGATAGGCGGCCCGGGCGCCGCGGGCAAACTGGATCTCGCCGTCGGACGGCTCGGCCAGGCCGGCAATGATCTTCATCAGGGTGGATTTTCCGGCACCGTTCTCACCGACCAGCGCCACCCGTTCACCCTTTTTCAGGTGCCAGGAGATATTGGTGAAGAGCGGATTACCGGCGAAGTCTTTGGATAGATTGATAAGTTGCAGCATGGGGAAGGTTGTAGCATGAAAAGGTGGCTGTCGGCAAGCGAGGCAGTAGTGTAGTTGTTTTTGATTTTTGTTTTCCCTGCGACTTTACGAGCTAGCGGCTTAGTATTATATTTTATGTAATTTGAATTTAATAGTTTCATATTGCATAAAAAATGGTAGTCTATGGTTATGATACAAAGAACAATCGAACCGATACTCCGACAACTTGCGGAAAGCTATCCGGTGGTCACCCTTACCGGACCACGCCAAAGCGGGAAAACCACCTTATGTAAAAAGGTTTTCCCTGAATATGGGTATGTAAATCTCGAAGCCCCTGATGTGCGAAGCTTTGCCAACGATGACCCACGGGGGTTTTTGGCGGCATATCCAAATGGCGCCATCCTCGACGAAATACAACGCGTGCCGACGCTTCTCTCTTACATCCAGACAATTGTGGATGAAAGAAAAATTCCCGGACAATACATACTAACCGGCAGTCAGCAGTTTGAAGTGATGAACACCATCAGCCAGTCGCTGGCTGGTCGCACCGCTCTTTTAAAACTGCTACCTCTTTCAATGTCCGAATTATGCAGCAACTCCACACCTGCAAACATTGACAGTACAATTTTAAACGGATTCTATCCACGTATACATGACCAAAAACTTGATCCTACTCAGGTAATGGGCGACTATTTTGAGACGTATGTAGAACGGGATTTGCGTCAATTAATGGCGGTTAAAGACCTGTCGCAATTCGAACGTTTTGTCAGGGTGTGCGCCGGCAGGGTCGGGCAACTTCTCAATCTTCAAAGTCTTGGCAATGATGTAGGAATTTCACATGCCTGCGCCCGTTCGTGGCTCACACTTCTCGAAGCAAGCTATATAGTTCATATATTACACCCGTGGCACACAAATATTTCCAAACGGCTTATAAAATCACCGAAGCTCTATTTTTATGATGTCGGTCTGGCAAGTTATCTTCTGGGGCTGGAAACCGAAAACCAGGTGAACCGTGACCCGCTTCGAGGGAACCTTTTTGAAAACATGGTAGTAATGGAAGCTCTCAAATATCGATATAACCAAGGGAAGCGGAGCAATCTGTTTTTTTTCAGGGATAGTAACGGCAACGAGGTTGACCTAATTTCAGAGCAGGGAAGAAGTCTGGCGGCAATCGAAATCAAGGCTGGAGCCACCATTAATCCTGACTACTTTAAAGGGTTGCGCCAGTTCAGAAAAGTAATTGGTGTTTCTCATACCGTTGTTACCGGCTTGATTTATGGTGGCGATGAGGTTCAAAGGCGGAGTGACACACTGGTTCAAGGAGTGTTAAACTGCCATGAGTTGTTTGGAGAACTGCTGTAATTTAGTTGCACTGCCGGGATTATGCCGGAACCATTGCGCGGGTAACCATTTCTTGCAGTATCGTAACAGCAGAGCTGATTTCTTTCTCCAGCCCGTTGTCACCCTGTTGTTTCTGCTGCCGTTTCATCAGGTAACCTTCGACCAGTCCCCGGGCAATCTTGAGCGTATCTCCGGCAACGCCGGCAAAAGCGGCAATCTCGGCTCGGACTGATGCAGCGGTTTCTTCTCCACCGGAGAAACTGCTTCTGAATTCGGCGGTCGCGGCTTTGATCTCGCGGGCCATGCGGGCAGCTTCGACGGCAGCGCCACGGTCGCCGGAAGGCGACATGCGTGCCAGTATTTTCAGATATTCCTTGGCATAGCCGGCCCGCTCCAGAGCGGCAGTGCGCACCGCCAGCCGGGATTGCCTGACCGCCTGAAGCAGCGCTTCATTTCCCTGCTGCAATTGCCCGATCTTTTGCTGGGCAACCTCTGATATTTCCAGGGTATCCAGTTGTTGCGCTGTTTTTGCACTGGCGGTGACAACCTGCGGATGTGCTGGAGCCACGGATGTCGGCAGTTTTATGATATCGCTGATTCGCATCTGGCAAGACCTCTGTTATCTTTATCGGCAGGTCATGACATTAAATTGAGTACCGAAATCGGATCACCCGGAAATGACACCACAGTTGGCGGCCACTTCCCGGTAAACCTGTTGGGCTCCGGCGCTGAACTGGACAAAGATGATCCGCTCCAGCTCGGGATAGGCTGCCATGGCGGCCTGCGCCGCTGCTAGGGCGATGACTGCCGCCTCTCGCATGGGGTAGCCGTAGACGCCGGCGCTGATGGCGGGAAAGGCGATACTTGTCAGACCATGCTCATGAGCGATCTCGAAGCAGCGTTTATAGGCACGTTCCAGCAGTTGCGGCTCGCCTTTGCCGCCGCCGTGCCAGACCGGCCCCACGGTGTGAATAACGTGCCGTGCCGGAAGGTTGTAGCCTTTGGTGATCTTGGCGTCTCCGGTATCGCACCCCCCCAGACCGGCGCACTCCTGCACAAGTTCAGGACCGGCGGCACGGTGGATGGCGCCGTCCACTCCGCCTCCTCCCAGAAGGGTATTGTTGGCGGCATTGACAATGGCGTCCAGGGCCAGGGTCGTGATATCGGCCTGAATGATTTCGATTTTTGCGGGCATGGCCCCTCCTGATCCCAATAAACTTGTCAGCTTCCGTGTTGACTGAAAACCTTATGTTATTTCACATTCAGCGGCTTGGTCGCGGAAAACATCTTCTTGATACTTTCCCGCCCCGCCTCAATCTGTTCGTATGGCACCGTTCGCAGAAGTTCTTCGAGGGTTGTCTCACCGGCATGAACGCGACGGAAACCGGTATCGATCATGGTCAATCGGTCAGGGGTTGAAAAGACAACATTCCGAAGGGAAAGGTTGTCGGGGCGGCGACTGAACAGCAGCAATTCCTCGCGGGTGGGAATCCAGAGCTCGACAATCGGCAGACGCCCGCTGAAACCGGTGTAATGACAAGCCGGACACCCCTTGCCCTGGAAAAACCCCATGTTGCTTGCGGGAGGAATGCCGAACTCTTCAAGGAGTTTTTTAGGAGGGGAATATGGGACCTTGCAGCTGCTGCAGATGGAGCGCACCAATCTCTGGGCCAGGACGCAGCGCAGGGTGGCGGAGATCAGGCTCGGGTCAACCCCCATATCGATCAGTCGTGTCACGGCGCTGGTGGCATCGTTGGTATGCAGGGTAGATAGTACGGTATGGCCGGTCAGTGCGGCACGCATGGATATGGTGGCGGTTTCCAGATCACGGATCTCGCCGACCATGATATTGTCCGGGTCTTGGCGCAGGAAGGCACGCAGCAGGCGGGCAAAGGTATTGCCGATTACCTCGTTGATCTCTGTCTGGGTGATCCCCTCTATGCAGTATTCTATCGGATCTTCGATCGTAAGGGTCTTGACGCCGGGGGTATTGATGTGCGCAAGCAGGGCATACAGGGTCGATGACTTGCCGGAACCTGTGGGGCCGGTAACGAGGAAGATGCCGGTCGGTTTGTCAAGCGCCCGGTAAAGAGTCGCTATGTCTTCGGGAGAGTAGCCCAAACCCTCCAGAGTGATGGTGCCGCTTCGCTTGTCCAGAATGCGTATGACCATATTCTCGCCGAACTGTGTCGGCACCGTTGACACCCGGAAATCAACGCTGCGTACCTTCCCCTCCTTGGAGACCTTCATCTTGAAACTGCTGTCCTGGGGGCGGCGGCGCTCGGCAATATCCATATCGCAGAGAATCTTTATCTTGGATATAATCTGGCGGGCATTAGCACTGACCAGCGGATCATCGGCTCCCAGATCTATACTCTGCAATATGCCATCCATACGGTAGCGAACAATCATGCCGTTCTCGGTTGACTCCAGGTGGATATCACTGGTTCCGTCCTTAATGCCGGTGGTAATGATCCGCTTGGTGAGGTAATCCACATCCGCACTGATAAAATTATTGATGTATTTAGACTTGACGGCATCTCGATCCTGGTCTTCGGTAATCTCCAGATGCAGCTTCGCATGCTCGGGTATCCCGGTAATTTTAAAGATTTTCTGCTGCGCAATGATGATATCGCTTTCTTTTGCAATGACCGGGATAATGGGCATCTTGCACCAGTTTTCCAGCTGTGCAAGTTCGTCTCTTGGGATAGGATAGGCCATGGCAATGGTCAGTTTCCCATCTCTGTTCCTGATAGGCACGATACGAAGACGCTGGGCAAAGGTGGCATTGACGAAGTTGGACAGTTCGGGATCGAACCGCACGCCGGCCAGACTGACGAACGTCAGGTCATGCTGAAGGGCTAAGGCGCGGGCCAGCTGCTCTTCCTCAAGCAAATGCTGCCTGATCAGTGCCCTGCCGAGTGGAATCTTCTCGTCCTTGCTTGCCTTTAGTGCATTCTTCAGGCGCTCCTCGTCTATCAGATTCAGCGACACCAGAATTTCCCCCAGCTTGCGTCGCTTCATGTTGTGATCAAGAACATATTCCAGGTCCTTGCTCTTTAAGAAACCGAGCTGGCACAATATCTGGCCGATAGGTTGCTCCGGAGTGAGTTGCTGCATCTCCAGTGCCTGGTCGAACTGTTCCTTGCTGATAAGGTTGTTGTTGATCAGCAATTCTCCGATTCTGTTTTCTGCCATACGTGTCAACCTCGATGGGTCAAGCGTCGCGATCGCCTCAACATCAGGCGTGACGAAGCATCATCTTCGACCATCAGAACTTTCATTGGTCTGCCTTTCCTTGCGGTGCAAAAAGCATCTCCTTCAAAACATATTGCGCCTGCTCAAAGCGCAACTCCAATTCCGGCAGAAGTTGTCCGGCTTTATCAAAAGCACCGGTCTCAGCATCAGCTTCAATCATACCAGCAATTTCAGACAATAACGGCAATGACAGATTAGCTGCCGAACCTTTCAGTTTATGTGCCGACCGGCGAAGTGCGTTAGCATCACTTGCGGCCTGTGCAGTGTGGATTGACTCTATACATTTCGTGGCACTTTCGATAAAAACAGCAGCCACGTCACGGGACACATCCATATCTCCCAGGCTTCGGTCGACAAACTCGTCCAGATCAAAAACAGCACTGGTGGAACAGCCAGCCTCTTTCTCTCCACCTGCGATCGTTTCCGGACCGATGCCGTAAACAGAATCAAAGCCTGAGCCAGTCCCAAGCATGGACAAAGATGTCGTCCATTTTTCGATCACTGCCAGCAAGTCATTAACATCAAGCGGTTTGCTCAGGTAATCATCCATTCCGGCAGCAAGGCAACTGTCCCGATCTTCCCGCATGGCGTTGGCCGTGAGGGCAATCACCGGTATGGCGTGGTTTCTGACTGACGAATTTGGATCTCGGATGACCGCCGTCGCGTCATAGCCGTTCATTACCGGCATCATGCAGTCCATCAGCACCAGGGCGTAGTCGTTTTGCTCCAGCAACCAGAGCACTTCGTCGCCATTGCCGGCCACATCCACCTGGTACCCGTATTTCACAAGGATTGACTGTGTCACCATTTGATTGGTCGAATCATCCTCGGCCAGGAGCAGTCTGGTGCTGTGGGCGGTTGCCATCTTTGGCAGTGGCGATTCGATCTGTTCGGCCGTAACAGGATAATTACTCTGATCCGGCCCTGACTCTTCCTGTTTTCCCAGCACGACCGTAAACCAGAACGTCGATCCGTCCCCCTCCACACTTTCAACACCGACAGTCCCACCCATCAGCTCTGCAAGCTGACGCGAGATCGTCAACCCCAGCCCGGTGCCGCCGTATTTACGGGTGGTGGAACCGTCCGCCTGGGTGAAGGGCTCGAATATGGACTCCAGCTTTTCCGGCGCAATGCCGATGCCGCTGTCGCGCACCAGAAACCGGAGGGTGGAACAGTACTCATCCTCTGCATCTTTGCTGATATGGAGCGAGATCGAGCCCTTGGCCGTAAACTTGATGGCATTGCCGATCAGGTTGGTGATGATCTGGCGCAAGCGTCCCGCATCCCCCTTCAACAACAGAGGCACATCAGGATTAATCAGAGATACCAGCAACACCCCTTTTTCCTGTGCCCGGAGCGAAAGCAGTTTGATGGTGGCGTTTGTCTCTGCCAGCAGATCAAAATCCCGTGTTTCAAGCTCAATCTTATGCGCTTCAATCTTGGAAAATTCGAGGATATCGCTGATCAGATGCACCATATTTCTGCCGGACTGCCTGGCCAGCTCGGCATACCTGCGCTGTTCCTCTGTCAGTTCCGTAACCAGCAACAGATCGATCAGGCCGATAACGCCGTTCATGGGGGTGCAGATTTCATGGCTCATGTTGGCCAGAAACTGGCTCTTGGCAACATTGGCCGCTTCGGCGGCTGCTTTGGCCTGACGTAAATCTTCCTCTGCACGTTTGCGCTCGGTGATGACCTCCGTGTAGATGATGATCCCGCCTATCGAACCATCGGCCTCATACCACGGTCGGCATTCCCAGCGGGTCCAGTCCATGGCGCCGTCTTCCCGCACATATGGATCATCTTCCGCGCTCGAGATCTCCCCGGCCAGCGCCTTCTGATGCACCTCTCTCCACTTCCGGGGCAGATCAGGAAACACATCATAATGATGTTTTCCGATTACATCCTGTTCTTTGACTCTATAATCCTGAAGATAGCGCTGGCTCACATAAACATATTTCAGTTCTCTGTCATGGACCGCGATGGCGCATCGGTTATGCTCGATGATGTAGCGCATCAAGTCATGAGAATGTGTCAGGGCCTTTTCCGCCTCCTTGCGCTCGGTGATGTCATGGACGATTGACAACAGAAGTGTCTTATCGTTGGTCTGTACTGGCCCCGAGTAAACCTCAACGTCCCGGATCGTTCCGTCAGCCCTGCGGTGCCTGAAGAAAAAATGATCCCGGTTCTGATTTTTCGCCAGTGCCATCTCCGCAACGACATCCTCCTGGCTGAATGTATTGATCTCATAAATCTCCTTGCTGATCAATTCTTCCCTAGACCATCCATAATAGGAGCAGGCAGCTGGATTGGCGTCTACAATGCGGCCGATTTCCGGGTCGACAACAAGCATTACGGACTTGTTTTTGTCAAAGAAGTTTCGGTAGCGAGCCTCACTCACCCGCAGCGATTCCTCAATCTGTCTGCGTTTGCGGAAGGTTTCAGCCAGCCTGAGCGACATCTCATCAAACGCATTCCCCAGTTCACCGAGTTCGGCGCCGGAAACACAATCAGCGACCTGAACCCCGAGATTACCCTTGCCGACTTGTTGCGCAGCATTTTGCAGCGCGATGATTTTGTCCACTATGAACCGTTTGCTCAGGTACATGGCCAAGCCGATTATCAGAAGCATAATTGATATCATTGCGCCGACATTGAGCAGGAGATCCTTCCGGATCTTTTGTGAAACAGAATTCTTCAGGATGCCGGTACGCACATACATGTAAGGCGTTTGTTCGCTGTCCATGCGTATTTTCTGGTAGGAGAAATATCTATTTTTTCCGGTATTACCGGTAGTTTCAAAATTTCCTTTGTCAGCCCCTTCGGACATCTTCCTGAAGATCTCCGGCTTGTCCATTTTGCCGATGAATTCAGGGGCTGTTGCATCAAAGAGAATAGCTCCCTTATGATCAATCAGCACGAGTGATGTGTTATCAGGCATTTTACTCATCCTGAGCAGTTGATTGTATGAATCAAGGGCAAAGGCGACTATTGCAACAAAGCGAATCTTCCCGGAATTGTCCCTGATGGGGTAACCGAACTGAATGGAAGACTTTTTCAGGATTCTGCCGACGGTATATTCTCCTGATGAGAAATTTCCTGTTGCAATCGCATTCTGGAAAAATCTGCGGTCATTACCCATGGTGATGCCGCTCAAAGGTACTCCCGACGCCCAAATCAGGCCTGTGGTATCCAAAATGGCGATATTCGATATTTGGGGATTTTTCCTGAGCAGATCTGAAAAAAGTTTACTGGCACCACCTGCATCCCGATTCTGGATACTGGGAATGTAGGCAAGGCTGTTCATCAACTGTTCAGCTCCGGACAACAGGACATTCTGCTGATTACCGACCTCATTGCACAATCGTTCTGCAGTCAGCCAAGCATTATGTTTGTCATGTTTGAGCTCTTCCAGTGCTGAATAGACGATTATCCCCAAGGGTGCCAGCGACATCACCACGATCAGGATTATCATTTGAGTTCTGATCGACAACGAAAGAAGGTATTTCATAATGTCTGCACCATTGGACCGATCTTGCTGAGTTTAAGCAACAACTGGACAACCGCAACCACGGCGGCCATAATGACGAAGGGGTGGTTCCGAAGCAGGAAGGTGTTGTTTGGGACCATGGAGGTGGTCAGACAGGTGGAGATCAGGAAAAGAAGGAGGGGGATGCTGAATTCATAGGATATTACACTGTTGCTTGATGGAGTGGCTGACATGGTTGTCTCCTTAATAGACGACAAAAAACAGCACCGCCGCGATTTTATCAGTATTCTTGCGGATTGCAACCACTTGCTGCTTGATTCAGACTATTACTCATTAATTAACAGGACAGCATCACTACGTATGGACTTTATACGTGCGATGCGTCCATTGATTGCACAATCAAAATAATACTTGCCAAGGACAATACATCTGCTACAAATCAGACTCCATACCGGCTCCTGTCGTTTATAAATTGAAACCAGGAATCAGGAGGGTACCATGCCCTTCCCCTACCGCCAGAAGACGAAACTCCACGGAATCCTGCTCGACCATCCCGAGGATGGCAGCGAACGCTGTATAACCTGCGGTGGCGCATGCTGCAGCTCATTTGCCGCCATTGAAATCTCCTGGGAGGAGTACGAACAACTCAGGGCCCTGGGTGCCTGCCGCCTGCAGATCTCGCTTTACGGGGCACACCGGCTGGAGATTGACTACGGCTGTGAATTTCTGGTGCAGGGACGCTGCAGTATCTACGAACAACGCCCGGATATCTGTCGACGCTTCACCTGTGCGGAAATCACCACCTGACCCAAAACAGAATAGGCCCGTCTGCGCATGTACGCGGACGGGCCTATTCTGTTCTCACTTATTATTATCTCAACTTTCGCAGTTGAAAATACACGTTGAATGCTTATAAACACAGACTTTGCATAACTTACAGAACAATTGCTACAGAAAATCCCCCCTCCCTTGACGGGAGGGGGT
>JBGSQD010000047.1:0-21807 GCA_041738275.1 Geobacterales bacterium | reverse complement strand
TCGTCGTTATCCTTCTTGGCAACACTATTGGCAAAGACGGTGGCGTCCTTCATGGAGCTTTCCAGAGCGGCGCGAATATCGGCCGGCAGTCCCATCCAGAACTTCTTGTTGACCAGGACGGCGTACCCGAGGTAGCCGTGCTCGGACAGCGTCATGTGTTTCTGCACCTCGTGCATCTTTTGCGTATAGAGGTTGGAGTGCGGGTTCTCGGTGCCGTCGACGACACCCGTCTGCAGCGCCTGGTAGACCTCGGAGAAGGCCATTACCTGGGGGATGGCGCCAACAGAGCGCATCTGGGCGTCGAGCACCTTGGAAGACTGGATGCGCATCTTCTGTCCCTTGAAGTCATCAACATTCTTGAGAGGCTTGTTGGCGCTCATGACCTTGAAGCCGTTATCCCAATAAGCCAGCCCCATGAGGCCCTTGGTCTCCAGTTTTTTGAGCAGTTTGGCCCCTACCGGTCCCTGAGTGACCTTATGCAGTTCAGCGCGGTCATCAAATATGAACGGCAGATCGAAAACCTCAAACTCTTTCAAGCCGAGTGGACCGAATTTCGCCAGCGAGGGGGCCAGCATCTGAACGGATCCCATCTGCAGCGCTTCCATCTCTTCCTTGTCTTTGTAAAGCTGGCTGTTGGGATAGACCTCGACCTTGACGGCTCCCTTGGTGCGTTCTTCGGCCAATTTTTTGAAATACTCCGCCGCCTGCCCTTTGGGGGTGTTGACGGCTACAACGTGGCTGAACTTGATCACGATCGGTGCGGGTGCGGCCAGTGCGGACATCGGCAGAGCCAGTGCAAATGCTCCAATGACAAGGCTTTTCAGACATGCATTCAGTTTCATCGGTGATCCTCCTTTGGTTTGTGATACGTCATGTTTTAAAAACAGAAATAGGCACTTTGCGAGATGCTGATGTGTTTTAATGCAACGGAGATGCCAATTGATGCTGATAGTGTAAACAGCTGAAATGCTGTTTTATTTATGGCAGTGATAGCGATGGTTTTGGCGGAATATGACGGTAGTGGCTGAAACCGGCCATTAAAAGTGGCGGAAAACCGCCAGTGGTGGCTGGCAGAAGGGGATGTGGTGGGTGTTATGGTGATCCTGAATTCGTGATGTCTTCACGCCTTCACTTGCCCGGAACGCCTTATGTTTTGGCTTGCACTGAAAAAGGCACTGTTCGGCGGAGGGCACCCTGAATAACAGGCTTGTTTCGGCGTAAACGACGGCCAACACCGGCATTCCGCGCGCTTCGGCGTTTCGGCATCACGGATTCAGGGTGATGTAAAGAAACGAGAGTTCATTTCTTCCAGCCCAAGCTCTCGCAGCACTTCATGCAGTCGATCCGTTGGCCGTTGACGCGGCAGGTCCTTGTAGACGGCGATGATCAGCTCATTCTTCATGGAATGTTCCCACCCGACAAGCTCAGTAACATTGACCTGGTAGCCGTGCGCCTCCAGCTGCAGGCAGCGGAGCACATTGGTGACCATGCTGCCGAACTCCCTGGTGTGCAGCGGGTGCCGCCAGATCTCGGTCATGGCGTTTTGGGCCAGTGTCTTTCCCTTGTTTTTTCGCAGTACCGCGGCAATCTCGGCCTGGCAGCAGGGCACCAGCACGATGAATCTGGCCTGTTTCTTCAGGGCGAAATGAATGGCGTCGTCGGTGGCGGTGTCACAGGCGTGCAGTGCGGTTACCACGTCGACTGTTGCCGGCAATGCAGGTGATTCGATGGCATCCGCCACGGACAGGTTGAGGAAGGTCATGCCGGGAAAATCAAGCCTTTTTGCCAGATCACGGGATTTTGCCACAAGTTCATCCCTGGTTTCAATGCCGTAGATTCGGGACCCGTTGTCCTGCCCCTTGAAGAACAGGTCGTAAAGGATGAAACCCAGATAGGATTTGCCCGCGCCATGATCGACCAGGGTGATATCAGGGTGATCCTGTTGGACCTGTTGCAGCAGCGGCTCAATAAACTGGTAAAGGTGGTTGACCTGTTTGAGTTTGCGGCGGCTGTCCTGGTTCAGTTTACCGTCTCGGGTCAGGATGTGCAGCTCTTTCAACAGTTCAATGGATTGTTCCGGTTTAATATCGTGTTTTTCAGGCATCGTTTCCGTTTTCCTTTGAGCTTTGATAAAAATTCACTCCACAACCGGCAGCCGCAGCAACAGCAGGGCCACCCCGAACGCTGCAATAATCAACAGGGCTATCATGGCGGCCACGCCGTTCCAGCCGTAATGCATCCAGAACAGTCCACCTATTGTCCCGGAAATGCTTGAGCCAAGATAATAGCAAAACAGATACAGTGATGAAGCCTGAGCCTTGGCTGTCCGGGCGCGGCGACCGACCCAGCTTGATGCAATGGCATGGACGCTGAAAAAGCCGCAGGTGAAGATGCCGACTCCGAGCACAATCATCGGCAGCGAACCGGCCAGGGTGACCAGCGTGCCGGCCAGCATCACACTCAGGGTCAGGCGAATCATGAAAGGGCGGCCAAAACGATGGATCAGCCTGCCGGCAACGCCCGAGCTGAAGGAGCCCAGCAGGTAGACCAGGAAGATCAGACTGACCTGGAATTGCCCGAGGTTGTAGGGGGGCGACAGCAAACGGAAACCAATGTAGTTGTACAGAGAAACAAAACCGCCCATGGACAGGAAAGCCAAGCCGTACAGACAGAGCAGTCCCGGCTCATGCAGATGCTGGTACAGCGAGGTGAACAGATAGCGTATCCGGAACGGCCGTTGCTGAAAGTTGGTCGAGGGGGGCAGACTTCTCAGGAACACCGTGCTGAGTATCAGGCTTAACAGGCCGACGATCGCTATTGCTGTTTGCCACTGGACATGCTCGCATAACAGCGCCGAACCGATACGCCCCGACATTCCTCCCAAAGCATTACCGCTGATATAAAGCCCCATGGCGTTGCCGATGGCATTCGCATCCATCTCTTCACCCAGATAGGCCATGGCCACCGAGGGAACACCTGCCAGCGCAATGCCCTGCGCCAGTCGCAGGGCCAGCAGGTATTCGAAGGATTGGCTGAAAAAGGTGAGTACCGCCAGGATAGAGGTTAAAAACAACGCTGTCGTCATGACCGCTCTGCGTCCGAGAGTTTCGGAAAGAGTGCCCGCGATCAGCATGCCCACTGCCAGGGCAATCGTGGAAAATGATAGCGGCAGGCTGGCCACGGCCGGTGATACGCCGAACTCCCTTGCAAACAGAGGCAATAAAGGCTGCAGGTCGTAGAGCGTGATGAATGTTACAAACCCGGCGCAAAACAGGGCGAGATTGGCCCGCCTGTAGGCCATTGTCCCGATCCGGATCTGACCTTCACGGGGTGCTGCATCCTCTGCTGCAATGCCGGGTTTCGTCAATGTTTCACCGGATTTCCCCACAGCTCCTTCAGACGCCTGTCGCGCCCGCATCCGTTGCGATAGTATTTGTAGCGGAGCGGGTTTTTCTTGTAGTAATGCTGGTGGTATTCCTCTGCCGGATAGAATTCGGTAGCTGCGACAATCTCGGTGACAATCGGTTCCCTGAAGGTTTTTGTCTTGTCAAGACCAGCCTTTGATTGGAGTGCAGCCCGTTGCTGTTCCGCGCTGTGATAGAAAATTCCGGAGCGGTACTGATTGCCGATGTCACAGAACTGACGGTCTCTGACGGTGGGATCGATGTTGACCCAGAAAACGCTCAGCAGCTTGCTGTAGGAGATCCTGGCCGGGTCGTAGACGATCTGCACCGCCTCTGCATGGCCGGTGCCCCCTGCTGAAACCTGTTCATAGGTGGGGTTTCTGACGCTGCCCCCGGTGTAGCCGGAGGTGACCGAAACGACCCCGCCAAGCTTGTCGAAAGGCGCCTCCATACACCAGAAACAGCCGCCGGCAAAGGTGGCCTTCTCCAGTTTTGCGGCAGCAGCCGTACAGTCATTAACGCCTGTGAAGAGTGTACCCAGAAATAATCCTAACATCAGCAGTACGTAGCGCATAATGTACCTCCTATTAGTGTGACAGGTAACAACCCAAAAAAGCTTTTTGAGTAATGTCTTACGGTACGTTTTGCTCTCCTAGTGTAAAGGCTCAGGTCGCAAGTGACTATAGTCCGTACTTATCCATCTTGTAGCGCAGGGTGCCGCGCGGGATCTTCAGTATGGTTGCAGTCTGCAGGACATTTCCCCTGGTTTTTTCCAGGGCCTGGCTGATGATCGCCTTTTCAAAGTCGATCACGGCCTCCTCCAGTCCCTTGTCAACAGGAAGGAAAGGGGGCTTTGACCCGGCAGTTCCCCTGGCGGTCAACGAGGTTATGGTAACGCCGCGAATCTCCGGCGGCAGGTGCTCGGACAGCAGGGTCGGGCCGTGCTGCATGATGCAGATCCGTTCGATGACGTTTCTGAGTTCCCGGATATTGCCGGGCCAGGCATACTGCTCCATTAGTTCGGCCGCTTCGGATGACAGCCCGTGAAAGTCCCTGCCAAAGGCGCTGCTGAAGCTGTCCAGGAAATAGGCTGCCAGGCCGGAGATATCCTCGCGACGCTCACGCAGCGGCGGTATGTGGATTGGAAAGACATTGAGCCGGTAAAAGAGGTCTTCCCGGAAGGTGCCCTGGCTGATTCTTTCCTGCAGGTTGCGGTTGGTGGCAGCGATTACCCGCACATCAATGGCAATGTCCTTGAGTCCACCCACGCGGCGGATGGTACGCTCCTCCAGCACACGCAGCAGCTTGGCCTGCATGGTCATGTCCATCTCGCCGATCTCGTCCAGGAAGATCGTCCCTTTGTCCGCTTCCTCGAACAGCCCGGGTTTGCGGTTAATTGCGTTGGTAAAGGCCCCTTTTTCATGGCCGAACAGTTCGCTTTCCAGCAGGCTGGCCGGCAGGGAAGCGCAGTTGATACCCACAAAAGCTGCTTCCTTGCGGTCCGACAGGTTGTGGATGGCGCGGGCCACCAGCTCTTTACCGGTGCCGGATTCGCCGGTGATCAGCACGGTGGAAGGGATGCGGGCGATTTCGCGCACCTGGGCAATAACCTCGCCGAAGGCCCGACTGGTGCCGATCATGGGGAAATTACCCGTCAGAAAGCCGTCGGCGCGTTTCAGGTTGCGCACCTCACGCTTGAGCGTCTGTGTCTGGAGAGCCAGTTTGACAATAACCCTCAACGCATCGGCTTTAAACGGTTTTTTCATGTAGTGGAAGGCACCGAGCTTTAGTGCATCCACGGCGCTCTCCACTGAACCGTAGCCGGTGATGATGATCACCAGCAGGTCGGGGTCGATCTCCTTCAGCGTCTTGAGCACATCAATGCCGTTCTCCGTGCCAAGGTTAAGGTCAAGCAGTGCCAGATCGACATCATTTGCCAGCACCACTTCCCGCGCCTCGCTCCCTGAGGCGGCCGAGCAGACCTGATACCCCTCGTCGGAGAGGATCCGCTCCACGTTCTCGCAGATAAAGGCTTCGTCGTCTATGATCAGAATTTTTTCCATGATTATCCTTTAGTTGTCGTGGTCAGCGGTAATTCCAACGTAAACACAGTTCCCGACACTGGAGAACTCTCCACGCGGATCTGGCCGTGGTGCTCCTCGATAATACGCTGGGTGATGGAGAGCCCCAGTCCGGTTCCGGCTCCCTTGCGGGTGAAGAAAGGTTCGAATATCAATGGAAGGTCTTCCTCTCGTATGCCTGGACCGTTGTTATGGATAGCCAGAAAAACATGATCAGCATCAGCCCTGGTGATAAAACGTATTTCACCACCCTCCTGCATGGCTTCCAGGGCGTTTTTGGTGATATTGAGCAGTGCCTGTTTGATCTTCTCCGGGTCGAAACGGAAACTGGGTATCTCCGTAACATCCAGAATGATTTGCACCTTCTGTCGCTCACACTGGCGTCTCATGAGCAGGGCGGTGTCATTGACTATCATGTTCAGGTCGCAGGTCCTGAACTCGACCCTGACCGGAGCTGAATAGCTCAGCAGGGCGCTGATCAGTCGTTCCACCCGCTCAATCTCGGACAGTGCTTTCTTGATCATCTCCTGATCGTCAACCGCAAGCGCGGCCTTGTCGTGCAGGTCGTCCAGAAGAAGCGAGATTCCTGTCAGAGGGTTGCGCACCTCGTGGGCAATGCCGGCTGATAGTTTGCCCAGCGAAGCCAGACGATCGAGCCGCAACATCTCTTCACGCAACTTCTCCTTTTCAGTTTCGTTGCGCATGGTCACTGTCAACCCTTGTTCGGCGTCCCTGCCGATGGGATAAAATCCGACCTCGAAATAGGTCATGCCGTCGCTTCGATCAAGCTGCAGCGGGTGGCGGCCGTATCCTCTGCGATAGAGCAGAGCCTGTTCGGTGCGTTGCGCCATGTATTCCCATTCCTTGAAGACATCCTGGTAATGCATGTCAACGCTGATGCGGTTTCCTAGGAAATGTCTGCCGGTGGCGTTGATCGAGGTGAGCAGTCCCTTGGGCGAAAAGGTGACGATGGCGCTGGAAATACTTTCCAGAATGCTTTCCTTGAAATTGCGTTCATCCAGGATTTCAAGACGTGAGCGCCTGAGTTCATCCATGGTGGAGAGCAGGCTGGTTTTGCGAATCTCCAGCTCATTGGACATGAAGTTGAAGGTGTTGGCCAATTCGCCCAGCTCATCCTTTGAGGAAACGCTGACCCTGCTCAACGTATCACCCTCGGCCAGACGTCGGGTTCCGTCGATCAACTGGTGCAGGGGGTGCGTTATGCCGCGCGATAACGCCCAGGCCGAAAAACCGGCCAATAACGCGGTAAACAGGATGATCAGGGCGCTGACCCGGCGGTGTTCGCGGAGTTCGCGATTAATAAAGCGGCTTCCTTTGCGGGCGGCATCGTGAAACTGGTCTACCTGGAAGCCGATGGTTACTCCGCCGAATATGCCGTATCTGCTGTAGTCGCCGGTGTCATAGGGGATCGGCGCAAACGACATGATTTTTTTTGCTCCGCCGACGTTAGTGGTGTCCACGTAGCCGATTTTGCCCTTCCTTACCTCGGACGCTGCAACAGGGTAGTTCGGATGTATAAAGCCAGCCTGGTCTAGATTGAAGGGAATCAGTCCCGCCTCGATATCAGCCGCGCTGGAACCTGCATTATAGGCAGGCACCGGCTTGCCGGTGCGGTCCAGCCCGCGTATGTCCCAGTATTTGGGATGGGTTATGATCCAGCCCTCGTCATCGAACAAGAAAGCGTAATTACCGCTTTTATAGGATGGGAACACAGTGGAAAAGTTGCGTCCTGGATCGATGTGCTGCGTGAACTCCATCAGGTGGCGGTGGTCGAGTGAGATAACCACCATGCCGCTGAAGTGGCCCTGGTCGTCATACTGTGGCGAGCCGAAGCGGATCACGCCGTCGTAGGTTGCACCCATGGAGGTGCTTTCCGGATCTGATGCCCCGAGCAACTGCTCCTGTTTGGAAACGTGGAAGCCGGTCAGGTGGGAGACGTAGATCTCGCCGTACCGCATTTTTCTGATCCGGCTGAAGTAATCTTCACTCTTGAATTCAGTGTTGGCGGGTATGGCGACATTGCGCAACTCGGAAGCCGCTAAAAACTGGCCATCACGGATGACAAGACGTTCCTTGCCGCTGCTGTCGATGAAGGCGATTGAACGGTAGAGCGGAAGTAATACCCGGATATCTTCATTCGTACCGAACCTTTTCCAGACCTCGCTGCGGCGTGTGATGTAGAAGTTGCTCAGGGTCTGCTTATTCATGGGGGTGCTGGTGAGAAAGAGCAGGTCACCCTCGCACTGACGCAGAAAATCGGCAATTGTCTCGGCCACATGATGGGCCCTCATCTGAAGCGACTCGGCGGCTTGTATATCCGAGGTGTCGGCGATCTCTGTCGTCAGGCGGGAATTGACCGATTCGAGATTGGACATGAGGATCAGCGATGATGCCAAGAGCGGCAGCAGCGAGAGCAGCAGGGTTACCGCCATTATTTTTTTGAAGAGGGTTATTCGGGGCATCCCGGCTCCGTTGTAAACCTTGATTGTATTTGTTTGAGTACAATGATAACCTTTACCGGTCAAGCGTTCATTTATACGAGGCTGTTTATGCGACCTTTCCCAATCATTTTATATGCGTTGTTTTTCTGCGCGCTCCTGCCTGGTATCGGTTCCGCCGGGGTGGGGCTCTACACCGGCACGATGGATGTTGTCAGTGTATCAGGCAAGTCCTGTGCCGGTCTCACAGGCAGACATACCGTTTCGCTGGTTATCCGCCAGGACGAGGGAGGTGTTGTCAGCGGATATTTCTGGGGACTGAGGATCACAACCGGCAGATTTTCCGGCAACGCCAGCTCGGTGCTGGCGGTGAGTTATCCTTATTACGATACCTTCAAGGCGACCGGACATCAACTCAGTATCTCCAGCAACGCCAATGACCTGCTGGCAGAACTGCGTGATCGCCATATTGAACCTGATGTGGACGATTGCAACTTCGATCTTGCAAAAATAACCATGAGCCGCACCAGCGACGGCAAGGCAGCCGAGGCACATCTCAAGCTTCTGACTGGTCTCTTTGATGCCCAGTTGGTGCGTTCCGAGGCATTCAGCCTGGCCCGCGCCGGACAATACGACACCGCACTGCCGCTCTACGAGAAGGCGCTGGCGCTGGCCGAGCCTGCAGCGGTCGGCAATCAGGCCCTGCTCGCACCTTATATCACCGGGCTGGCCAATGCCTATGTCAAGCTCGGGCGTTTCGATGAATTCAACAAGCTCTACGATGAGCGGATCGATGCCGTCAGGGATGAGGGGGTACGTGCCATCTTTACCGGGCATCGTGTCCATTCATTATTCAAAACAGGCAAGGCGGCCCTGGCGCGTGAAGAGTATCCGGCAGCCCTGGAATCCTTCCGGAAGGCCTATGATTTGCAGCCGCAGAACCGGGATGTCATCGCCGCCGTCATGACGGCTCACCTGCGCACAAAGGATCTGGACAGTGCCATCGTGTTTCTGGCTGGAACATTGAAGGAAATTGATGATGAAAATGTGCGAAAAGAGGTGCGCGAGGCCCTTGCCCATGTATATTTCCTGAGGTCGAAAGAATCTTTGAAGGACAACAAGGACGCCGAGGCTGAGGCTGATCTGAAGAATGCCGAAGAGCATGATCCGAATTCGGTAAAATACCTGATCGCCCTGGCACGTTTGCGACACAAGGCCGGAAGTCTGGCGGAGGCGGAAAATCTGCTGCAACAGGGGCTGGAGCGCCTCCAGTCCGCAACGGCGCGCGAGGAGATCCTTGCTGCCCGTGACAAGATGCGCCAGACCGAGGCGATTCTTAACAAACTGCGCAGGGCGGGGGTCTGATGGGCTATCGTAATCTTCAGGAGTGCGTTGTTGATCTTGAACGTCAGGGGAAGCTGCTGCGGATAACGGCTCCGCTCGATCCCCGGCTGGAAATCGGCGCCATACAACGCAGGGTTTATCAGGCTGGCGGACCGGCGCTGCTTTTCACAAATCCGGTCAACTGCACTTTTCCTTTGCTGGGCAACCTGTTCGGCACCCTGGACCGGACCCGGTTCATCTTTCGTGATACCCTGGATGATATCCGGCGCCTGGTGGATCTGAAGATAAATCCCTTTGCAGCGCTGAAACACCCTCTGGACGCTATGAAAGCGCCTTTTTCCGCTTTGCATCTCCTTCCTGCAAGTATTCAGGATGCTCCGGTGCTGGAGTGTCGCACGACCCTTTCCCGTTTGCCGCAGATCGTTTCCTGGCCGATGGACGGCGGCGCTTTCATCACCCTGCCCCAGGTGTACTCGGAAAGTCCGGCGCAGCCAGGTTTCGGTAAATCCAATCTGGGGATGTACCGGGTGCAGATTTCCGGCAATCGTTACGAGGCAGACACGCAGGCGGGCCTGCACTACCAGATTCACCGCGGGATCGGCGCCCATCATGCCGAGGCCATAGCCCGTGGCGACCTGCTGCGGGTGAACGTTTTTGTCGGCGGTGCGCCCGCCATGACCGTGGCAGCAGTCATGCCGCTGCCGGAGGGGATGCCGGAGCTTTCCTTTGCCGGTCTGCTGGGAGGGCATCGTATCCCCATGACACGGGTAGCGGGACAACTACCGGTCAGCGCTGAGGCGGATTTCTGCATCTGCGGCGTGGTCCATCCCAAACTCACCCTGCCGGAAGGTCCATTTGGCGACCATCTAGGCTACTACAGCCTGGCCCATGATTTCCCCTACATCCAGGTCGAAGCGGTTTACCACCGCAAGGACGCCATCTGGCCCTTTACTACCGTGGGGCGACCACCCCAGGAGGATACCAGTTTCGGGGCCTTTATCCATGAACTTACCGGTCCGCTGATCCCGACCGTGGTAGCCGGAGTCAAGGAGGTGCATGCCGTGGATGCGGCCGGTGTGCATCCGCTGCTTCTGGCCATTGCCAGCGAACGTTATGTGCCTTATGCCGCACAGCGGCAGCCGCAGGAACTGCTGACGGTCGCCAATGCCATTCTTGGCCAGGGGCAACTCTCCCTGGCCAAGTACCTGTTCATCGCTGCCCAGGAGGATGCTCCCGGCCTGCACACCCACGATATCGCCGACTTCCTGGGGCACGTCCTGGAGCGGGCCGACTGGCGCAGTGGGGTCCACTTCCAGACCGCCACCACCATCGACACGCTGGACTACAGCGGCGCCGGCCTCAATGAAGGTTCCAAGGTCGTTATCGCCGCTGCCGGGCCTGTTCGTCACATACTTTCGGTACAGGCGCCTGTCGGCCTCGAATTTCCGTCCGGCTTTGGCGGGGCTGATATCTGCCAGCCAGGGGTGTTGGCCATACAGGGGCCTCCGTCCCGGCAGGAGCGTGGGGAGTGCGATCCGCTTATTGAGGATTTCTGCCGTTTTTACGGGGAGCGGGACTGCTTCAACGGCTTCCCGTTGATCGTGATCTGTGACGACAGCAGTTTCGTTGCGGGCACGCTGAATAATTTCCTCTGGGTGACCTTCACCCGCTCCAACCCGGCCACGGATATCTACGGAATAAGGGCCGGAACACGCGGCAGGCATTGGGGGTGCGAAGGGCCCCTGGTTATTGATGCCCGTGTCAAAACGTTTCATGCCCCGATGCTGGAGGATGACCCCATGGTTGTGAAGAGGGTGGATGAGCTTGCTGCGCCGGGCGGGCCGCTGCATGGAATTTATTGATAGGTGCATATCCCTTGTACTAACGGGTTAAGTGTAATTAATGGCTTTAAATTGTTAAAGAAAATGGCTTGACACCAGCGGTAGCCTTCTTTATACGTAAAATTGCCAAGTTAATTGATAAGGCAGTCCAGACCCTTATAAGGAGCCATCCATGTCAGCAAATGCACTGGTAAAATTAGACGACAGCTCAAGGCATGACGAGTTGATCCAGTTGGTAAGCTTCAATCTCGATCAGGAAGAGTACGGAGTGGAGGTCCTCAAGGTTCGCGAGATCATCCGCATGAACACCATCACCCATATGCCCAATACCCCCCATTACGTGGAAGGGATCATCAACCTGCGCGGCAAGGTCATCCCGATCGTCTCCATGCGCAAGAAGTTCGGATTGATGGAGGCCGAGAACAACAGCCATACCCGAATCATGATCATGGATATCGGTGGTGAGTTGATGGGTTTCATCGTTGACTCCGTATCCGAGGTCATCCGTATCTCCGGAACCGAGATCCAGCCTTCGCCGTCAGTTGCGGGCGGAGGAATCGATCAGGACTGCATCGCCGGCGTGATCAACCTGTCGGAGAGACTGCTGGTGCTTCTCGACCTTGACCGGATGTTTTCACAGGAAGAAAAAGAACTTTTTAACTAGATATATATCAGGTACTGAATCAGGTGTAGTCATAAAGCAGGTATGTCAGGAGCGGGTCTTTTATCCGCTCCTTTTTTGTTTGCTATCCGGGTAAAACAGTGTTTATTTTGAAATTTCTATTAAGATGATCCTGTGATAGTATTGAACACTAAAACAGTTCTGTTCAATAGATTGGATGACAACAATACTGGTAGCGAAAAGTCTCGTCATGGAGGTATTAATTGTTAAGACCCCATACCAAGATGTTTCACATGAGCGTCAAAACAAAAATTGCATTGACGATTTTGGCTGCAGTCACGTTGTTGATGATCATAGTTTTTGCAGTTCAATTCTTCTACTTTCAGAATCTCCTCAATAATAATATTCTTTCCCATCAATTTACGCTTGCCTTGAACTCCATTGTCATATCAGTCCTCGGCATAACGGTCTCTTTGATCGTACTCTGGTATGTCACACGCCGTGTTATCCTTCCTTTACTCCAATTGTCCGATCATATCGACTCATTCGGTGCCGGAAAACAGCAGTGGCAGCCGATCGAAATGCCCACCGGCGATGAAATCGAACGTCTTGCCAACGCCTTCAATGCCTCCATGCACGACGCGCAGAATGCCAGGCAGATGCTTAAGGATGAAAGGGATTTTTTCAGCGGCATTATCCAGAATTCCGCTGCCCCAATGTTCGTCATAGATCGACATCACAAAATCATCTTCTGGAATAACGCCCTTGCCGGACTGACCGGTTTCAGTTCTTGTCAGATGATCGGCACCAACCGTCAATGGACACCCTTTTATAATACGGTACGTCCGGTACTTGCCGACCTGGTGATAGATCACTCCCTTGATCGCGTGGATGAGTTTTACTCACATCATTCATCATCATTATTTCAAGCCGATTCTCTCCAAGCCGAGGGGGTGGTATGAGAATCTGGGCGGCAAGCGCCGCTATATTTTCTTTGAAGCAGCACCGATAATAAACAGCGATAACGAGATCATAGCAGCCGTTGAGACGCTTGAAGACATTACGGACAGAAAACTCGCCCAGGAAGAGTCCGCTACGCACAGTCTTTTCCTTCGGGAGATCATGAACGCCATTCCCAACCCGGTATATTACAAAAATATCGAAGGTATATATCTGGGATGCAATGCGGCATTCAAGCAATTCTTCAACAAAACGGAAGAAGAGATTATCGGCAGGAAACTCCAGGATATCATGCATGAAGACTACGCCGAACAAAGTATTCAGAAGGACCAGGATATTATCAACTCCTGCAGAAGTGTCCAATACGAAACCGATCTGATACGTGATGATGGTGAAAAAAGGAGTGTGCTTGTCAGCAAGGCGCCATTTTCCCATTCGGATGGTTCATTGGCCGGTATTGTCGGCGCTTTTGTCGATATTACCGATCAACTAAGAATGGACGATCAGGTCCGTAAAATGTCCAGAGCTTTGGAACAGAGTCCGGCGACCATTGTTATTACAAATCTGGACGGCGTTATTGAATACGTTAACCCCAAGTTCTGCCAGACCACCGGATACACAGCCGAGGAGGCAATCGGCCAACACACACGGGTACTTAAGTCCGGCACCATGTCGGCTGAGGGATATGCCGAACTGTGGAAGACCATCTCCTCCGGGAAGGAATGGCGCGGCGAGTTTCACAACGTGCGCAAGGATGGTTCGCTGTACTGGGAGTTTGCCTCTATCTCTCCCTTGTTTGATAAAGATGGGGGTATTACCGGTTATCTGGCGGTAAAGGAGGACATTACCGGACGCAAGGAAACGGAAGCAAGCCTGTCCCGTTATCGCCAGGAACTGGAGAGCAAGCATGCCGAGCTCAAACAGGTTTTCAGCCAGGTAGAACAGGCTAAATATGAGTGGGAGAATACACTGGATCATCTGCGTGATTTCGTTATTCTAACCGATAACAAACACCAAGTAAGACGTTACAACAGGCTGCTGGCGGAAATGTCCGGGAAAACTGCTGAAGAACTGGTCGGGGAAGATTGGCGCAGATTGCTCACGGATGCGGGATTTACTTTCGTTGCCTTTAACGGAACCAGCGGCGAGGTATTCCATGAACGCTCCGGCAGAAGCTACGATCTGAACATTTTCGAAATCCAGGAAGATGGCGCGCATACCGGCTTTGTTGTTTCCATAAACGACACCACCGAGCTGCGTTTGGCAGGCCAGGAACTGCAAAAGGCCTATGCCGAGTTGAAGGAGGCCCAGTTGCAGATCTTCCAGCAGGAAAAGATGGCATCCATCGGCCAACTGGCTGCAGGGGTGGCCCACGAGATCAACAACCCCATGGGATTCATCTCCAGCAACCTTGGTACGCTGAATAAATATGTAGACCGGCTTTCAGAGTATATTACAGCAGGAGAGCAGGCTGTGGCAGCCTGCGGTGACACTGTTGAGGCGAGCCGTATGCATGACATGAGGAAGCGGTTAAAGATCGAATACATCATGGATGATGCCCGCCAGCTGATTGAAGAGAGCCAGGATGGCGCCGGAAGGGTGCGTCGCATCGTGCAGGACCTGAAAAGCTTTTCCCGGGTTGATCAGTCGGTAAAAGGGCTTATCAACCTTAATGAATCGCTGGAAACCACAATAAACATTGCCTGGAATGAGATAAAATATGTGGCCGCGCTTAATCGCGAATTCGGAGATATTCCCGAAATCCTCTGTTTTCCCCAGCAGCTTAACCAGGTCTTCCTCAATCTGCTGGTCAATGCGGCCCATGCAATGGGTGAAAACCAGGGGACCATAGCCGTACGCACCTGGAGCGAGGATGAATGCGTCTTTGTGTCGGTTTCCGACACCGGTTGCGGCATCCCGGATGAAATCCGGCAACGTATTTTCGAGCCGTTCTTTACCACCAAGGAAGTCGGCAAGGGAACCGGTTTGGGCCTTTCCATCAGCTACGAGATTATTCGCAAGCATGGCGGAGAGATCAGTGTGGAAAGTGAGGTTGGGCAGGGGACAACCTTTATCGTAAGGCTGCCGGTGGAAGGTCCGAATGATCAGGAAGAGCAACACATTTGATGCGCTGAAATGTTATTACCTTCGCATAAACAGGATTTTCCGGCCAGGGAGGCGCAAGTGATGCAGTTGTCAAATCATTTCAGACGCGGGTTTCCAATCCTTATTCAACTGATGGGAATCTGTCTTGTAATGATCATAGTCGTTGTCTGCGGGATATACTTCTATCTTAGCCCGCTTTATGAGCGGGAACTGCTGAAGAACGAAAAGATTCATGTGGAAAACCTGGTTGATTCAGCTCACTCTCTTATAAATGATTACTACAACAGATACAGAAGAGGCGAATTTGATGAAATGGAGGCACAGCGGCTTGCGCTGGATCGTCTTAAAAAAATTCGTTACCGCGGTACAGGCTATTTCTGGGTAAACGATCTGACGCCGACAATGCTCATGCACCCGATCCAGACTGATTTGGACGGGAAGGATTTGAGAAACTTCAAGGACTTAAACGGAAAGCTCCTGTTCATGGAGTTTGTCAGGGTTTGTAAGGAGAACGGTGGGGGGTATGTCGATTACCTGTGGCCTGAACCTGGTGTCAGTGACCCGGTGGAAAAAACATCTTATGTAAAATTATTCGCTCCCTGGAACTGGGTTGTGGGGAGTGGCCTGTACAAAACAGTAATAGAGAGATCCCTTGTTCAGTTGCGCCATCAGCTGCTTGTAGGCACAATCGGGTTAATTGCGTTGCTTGTGATAATCAACATAGTCATAGCATTGAGAATTTCCAGGCCGCTTAACAGGCTTTCCGAATTTTCGGTAAAGCTGAAAGAGGACCTTTCCCTGAGGGCGCCGCTGGAAGGGAGCCAGGAAACCCGGCAACTGGCCATGGCCCTTAACGATACGGCCGAACAGCTTGCGGTCACGCTCGTATCCAGGGATCGTCTGGATACGGCACTGAATTCCCTGACCGCTTTGCAGTTACAAATCCTCCAATCGGAAAAGATGGCCTCCATAGGTCAGCTGGCGGCAGGAGTAGCCCACGAAATAAACAATCCCATGGGATTCATAAACAGTAATCTTGCAACCCTCAAAAAATATACCGGCCGTCTCGCCGATTTTATAGAACATCTCAGTGAAAATATTACCAACAACACGAACATCGAGACAAACAAGCAGGTTTCAGATATGCGCAACCTATTGAAGATTGACCATATTCTCTCCGACTCGCTGAACTTGATTGAAGAGTCGGAGGAAGGCGCTGAACGGGTTAAAAGTATTGTACAAAATCTGAAAAGTTTCTCGCGGATTGATTGTGCCGAGGTTTCGGTCGTTGATATCAATGAAGCGCTGAACAGTACCATAAGCATCGCCTGGAACGAGATCAAGTATGTGGCTGAACTGAATCGTGAATTCGGCGATATTCCCAATATCACCTGTTTCCCCCAACAATTGAATCAGGTATTCCTGAATCTGCTGATCAACGCTGCCCATTCAATGGAAGGCAGACAGGGTATTATCACCGTCCGAACCTGGAGCAATGACCTAAATGTCTATGTTTCGGTGGCTGACTCGGGGTGCGGCATACCGGAAGAAATCCGGCAGCGTATTTTTGAGCCGTTTTTTACCACCAAGGAAGTTGGTAAAGGCACTGGACTGGGTCTATCCATAAGCTACGACATTATCAGAAAGCATGGCGGCGAGATAAATGTAGAAAGTGAAGTTGGAAAAGGTACCATATTTACCGTGAAGTTGCCGATTAAAGGCCTACCACAGGTACAAACTTCCTGACCAGACAATAAAATGGCAAAAAACACGAAGGAAACTGTCTATGAAATATGAAGATAAAAGAAATGCCGGTTCAGCAACATGCGAGAATGATCATAATATTCAGTGGCATACGATCTTTAACGCTATCGATAATCCCGCCATAATCCTTGATCGTGATCACCGTATTATCGCGGCCAATAGCGCCAGTATTCACCTTACCGGAATGCCGCTTGATGAAATAGTCGGAAAGCACTGTTTTGAGGTGTTTCACCGCTCCAGCTGCGGGGCGCCTTTCGGCTGCCCAATGGAAAAAATGCTGAAATCCGGCGTTTTGGAGACAACCGATATGGAGGTGGAGGCACTGGACGGAATATTCCTTGTTTCCTGTACACCAATATTGAATGCGGACGGCAGCCTGGACAAGGTTATCCATATTGCGACCGACATTACGGCACGCAAAGAGGTGGAGCTGAAACTGATTGCCGAGTCGGCCGAATTCAAAAGGCTGGAGGAGCTGCATGATCAATTCCGGCAGGATTGGGAAGACACCTTCCAGTCAATAAATGACTCCATTACCATTCTTGACAACGATTACAACATTATCCTGGCAAACAAGGCCTCGGAAGATTTGCTGCTAACGCCACTAAGTACTTTAATCACTCAAAAATGCTACAAAACATATCATGGGCTCGACTATCCGCTGCCGGAATGTCCCACATGCCAAACCATGATAAGCGGCCAACCTTCGTGCGGTGAATTTTTTGAGGAGCACCTTGGCAAATATCTTGAATTGAAGGCATACCCACGCATAGGTCGTGAAGGTGAGCGCAAGGGCATCATCCATATAGCGCGTGACATAACCGAAAGAAAACAAGCTGAATTAGCGTTGAAGGAGCACCGGAATTTTACCGACAGCCTGGTCCGCAACTCCACTATAGCGATGTTTGTGCTGGACAGTGACCATCGTGTGCAGGTCTGGAACAAGGCGTGTGAAAAATTAACCGGATTTTCCCGGGCAGACATGATTGGCAGCGATAATCACTGGAAGGCGTTTTATGAAAAAAAACTGCCGACTTTGGCGGATGTTGTTCTTGACGGTGATTTTACCAGCTTGCCCATGCGTTACACCAATGTTTCAAGGTCAACGCACAATCTGAACGGCTACAAAGTAGAAGGATGGTTTGCCCGGATAGATGGCAAGGATCGCTATTTACTTATTGAAACAGCTCCCATATATGACCGCAATGGGAAAATGACCCATGTCCTAGAAACTATCAATGATCTGACCGAGAGCAAATCGCTCGAAGAACAATTGATGCATGCCCAGAAAATGGAGTCAATCGGGCATCTGGCTGGGGGGATAGCCCATGAATTCAATAACATACTCTCGGTGATCCTTGGATATGGCCAGGTCATGGCCAAGGGGCTCGAACCCGACTCCACCCGTATGCATGACCTTGACCAGATTTTGACTGCTGCGGAGCGCGCCGCTGTTCTTACCAAAGGTTTGCTTGCCTTCAGCCGCAAACAGCATGTTTCTCTGAAAAACCTGGATGTAAATATTCTTGTTCACACGACCCTGAAAAGTTTCAGCCGGATCATGGGTGATGACATCATAATCAGTGAGAACCTGGATGTCGTCCCGCTCTTTATCAATGCTGATCAGGGTTTGCTGACACAGGTATTCATGAATCTGATGTCCAATGCCCGTGATGCCATGCCCAATGGCGGAGAACTGGATATCCGTACCCAATGCACAGTGCTGTATGAGCCGTTATTGACCCCTTTCTGCTCCATCCCAATCGGGAAATATGCGCATGTTTCCTTGACTGACAACGGGCAAGGGATGGATGAAGAAACAGTTGAGAAGATATTCGAACCGTTTTTCACCACCAAGGATGTTGGCAAGGGCACCGGACTCGGCCTGTCGGTCGTATATGGCATTATTTCCCAGCATAATGGTTATATCTGTGTTTCATCCACACCTGGTCAGTTAACGACATTTGACCTGTATTTCCCGTTGATTGAGCAACGGGCTTCAATCAGATCCGCCCCGGAGTTTCCCGCGGTTTTACAGGGTGGTGCTGAAACGATCCTTATTGCCGATGATGACCCCGTTTTACTGAAGTTATTTAACGAGATGCTTTCAGAGATGGGTTATGAAGTCATAATGGCAACGGATGGCGTTGACGCCGTTGAAAAGTTCGCAGCCTGTCAAGATGACATCAAATTATTGATCCTCGATGTACAGATGCCGAGGAAAAGCGGTCTGAAAGCGTATAATGAGATAAAACAGATAAAACCCGAATGCCGGGCATTGTTTATCAGTGGTTATAACGAAGAACAGTTTCAGGGTGATTTAGCGCTTGAGGAGGGTACCGAGTTAATGACGAAACCATTTACCCCGGTTGATCTGGCTGCCAGGGTCAGGAAGGTCCTTGATAACCTGAACATCGTTAAACAACCGGACCAAAAATGAAAATAATACGCTCCCTGGGAAAGAATAAGTCATCATTTTTTGCATGGATAGTACTGGAAGGGGAAACAGTACATGGGTAACCACTCCACTTTAATACCGCAACCGGAGCAGGAACATCTGCTTGCCGGACCGGCTTCTCCCATGAAACGCCTGGTTATCGGACTAGTCCTAATAACGATTGTTGTCGGGTCGCTCAGCCTGTTTCAACTGCTGCATACCCGCAGGCTTACATTGCAGCAGGCTGAAAATAAAAGCCGGGTACTGGCAAAAATTGTTCAGCAGAATATCGGCGCAATACTTCAGAAAACAGATCTTACCCTGCTCCATGTTGTTGACGAGGTAGTGCATCAACACCACATGGGAGAAAAACGGGCAGAGGATCTAGGGAGATTTATCGAACGCCAGTTTAAGCTGATTCCGGATTTGGACAGCCTGTGGATCACAAATGCAGCCGGCATTGTCGCCATCGGCAGCGGCCACAATTCCATCGTGCCGGTCAGTATTGCTGACCGCGATTATTTCATACATCTGCGCGACCACCCTGTTAGCGGCATGGTGGTCTCGAGGCCGCTTATCGGCAAGATCAGCAGAAAATGGGTCATTACCTGTGCCCGCCGCATAACCCTGGACGACGGATCATTTGGCGGTATTGCCTATGCCGTACTGCCTTTAAAGAATGTCATTGAACTGTTCAGGAATATACCTGCCGGCGCACATGGCTCGGTCAGTTTCCGGAGAGATGATCTCACACTTATCACCCGCTATTCAAAAGCAGAAAATCAAAAAACTGAAGAGGCTATAGGTTCCATACAAATTCCTGAAGCATGGAGTACACTTCTCAGTCAGGGGAAAACTGAGACAGGTTCCTATAGCGCAATCAGTCCGATTGATGGCATAGAGCGTATCCACGCCTATAACCGGATCACTTCCTATCCCTTATACGTCGATGTCGGTCTTGCGCTTGATGATGTGCTGGCAGATGCTCGGCAAGAACTGATCGTGGTCGCAAGTTTTCTGGGACTCTTTCTGGTTATGGCGGTTTTGCTGGTATGGCAGTCGTATCGTAACTGGCAGAAGACCTCTGCTGCTGAAAAGGAGCTGAAGCGTAATTATGCACGACTGGAGCTGATGCAGGAGGTTAGCCAGTATCATGCCGAGAATGTACAGGAATTGCTGGATTTTACCCTCGACAAGGTTGTTGCGCTGACCGAAAGCAGCATCGGCTACATTTACCATTACAATGAGGAAGAGCAACAGTTCGTACTGAATACCTGGTCAAAGGATGTCATGGCCGCCTGCCGGGTTGTCGAACCTCAGACAATCTACCAGCTGGAAAAAACCGGTCTCTGGGGAGAAGTTGTCCGGCAGAGGCGACCGATCATGATCAATGACTATTCAGCACCATCGGATCTGAAAAAAGGGTATCCGGAAGGACATGTGCATCTAACCCGTTTCCTGAGTATTCCGGTGTTTGACAATGACAAGATCATGGCGGTTGTCGGGGTGGCCAACAAGGCAACCCCGTATGATCAGAATGACCTGCTGCAATTGACGCTGATGATGGAAGGATTATGGAAGATTGCGGCCCGTCTCAAGCTTGAAGAACGGATATTGCGCGCCGGTCATGAGTGGCAAAGCACCTTTGACGCGATACAAGACAGTATTTCGCTTATAGATGCCGATCAGAGGGTCATACGCTGCAACAAGGCTACATGTACCTTGTTGCAGCGCGAGTTTGCGGACATCCTCAATAAACCCTGCTGGATGTTGTTTCATGGCGCTGATGCCCCCATTCCGGATTGCCCGATGGTTAAAGCGAAATGTTCACTTCATTCGGAAACAACGATTATCCAGCATGATGGTCGATGGCTGGAAATTACTGTTAATCCGGTATTATCGGATCTGGATGAATTTGTCAGTGCGGTCCATATAGTGCGCGATATCTCTGAACTCAAGCGTATTGAAGCTATATTGATAGAAGAAAAAGCCCTTTACAAGGATCTGATAGACACACAGCCTGCCGGTATGTACCGCCTGCGGGTCAGCCCAATGGTAGACAGTGATGCACTCGGCTGGCGTGAAGTGTTTGATTCCCATTATTCGGTCGATATGGCAACGGACCGTTTTTGCCACATCCTTGGCGTTACCCCCCAGGCATTCAAGGATAATCCCGGCATTTTGCCTGACTTGGTATATCCGGCTGACCGTGCTGATTTTATAGAAAAGAATGCCCAGGCACTTGAAAATCTCACCCCCTTCAAATGGGAAGGGCGAATTGGTAATGATCAAAACATCATCTGGGTCCGCTTTGAATCCGTACCACGAAAACTAGGCACCGGAGAGATTCTCTGGACAGGTGTAGTTGCCGATATCACCGACAGCAAGCAGGCCGAAGAACACCTTCGTGAGATGCAGACCCAGATTCTCCAGCAGGACAAGCTGGCCACCATCGGTCAACTGGCGGCCGGGGTGGCCCACGAGATCAACAACCCCATAGGGTTTGTCAGCAGCAATATGATTTCGCTCGGAAAGTATATTGAAAAATATAACCGCTACATCGATCTGATTGAGCAGGAAATCAGAGCCGGTTCGTCCGGGGTTCTGCCGGATAAAATTCAGGAACTGCGTCGGTCGCTCAAACTAGATTATGTCATGCGCGATATCAATTTGCTTATTGATGAGAACAACGATGGTATCGATCGAGTCAAAAAAATTGTCCAGGATCTGCGGACATTCTCCCGCGCCGACTCCTCTGTCATGGGGTCTGCGGAGCTGAACAGCTGCAT
>JBGSQD010000046.1:0-9313 GCA_041738275.1 Geobacterales bacterium | reverse complement strand
CATTGACATTGCCACCTTTCTGGGGCGACTGAAGGAGGCGGGCATCGGTCCCCGCAGCCGGGCTCGTTGCCTGTCGTCCATCCGCATGTTCCACAAATTCCTGATGATCGAAAACTACGCCGACAGCAATCCGGCATCGATCATCGAGGCCCCGCGCACCCTGCACAAGCTGCCGGAGTTCATGACATCCCAGGAGGTGGATGCCCTGTTCGCGGCCTGTGCCGGTACGTCGGGCGAGAACGTGCGCGACCTGGCGATGCTGGAGCTGCTTTACGCCACCGGCCTGCGGGTCTCGGAACTGGTCAGCCTCAAGCTTAGGGAGGTGAATCTGGATGCCGGCTATCTGCTGACCATGGGGAAGGGGAGCAAGGAAAGGCTGGTGCCGATCGGCGATTCAGCGTGCCAGAGGGTCACGGCATATCTGGAGGGGGTTCGCTACAAGCAGGATCTGGCGGCGAAGAATATCTTTCTGTTTCTTTCCCGCCTGGGTAGCGCCATGAGCCGCCAGGCTTTCTGGAACATCATCAAGAAGCGGGCGGATTTGGCCGGCATTCGCAAGAATATCTCGCCCCACACCCTGCGGCATTCCTTTGCCACCCATCTGTTGGAAAACGGCGCCGACCTGCGTAGCGTGCAGATCATGCTCGGCCACGCCGACCTGTCCACCACCCAGATCTACACCCATGTTACTCGCGAACGCTTGAAAAGGCTGCATCAGCAGATTCATCCGCGGGGGTGATCTGCTTGATTACATTAGTACTAAACTTCGCCTGACCTGCCTTAAAGCTTCTTCTTTGCCCAGTATTCACGCTCATAAACCCAGTATTTCTTCATGAATTCCACCAGGCCGGCCATCCGTGCCTTGAACCCCTCGCGAAAACCGTCCTGTTCAGGATATGCCCGCTTGTCCATGATGCTCTGGCAAAGTTCCCGTCCCAGGCTTCGCGCTCTGGTGTAGAGGTTGACTTCGTCAGGAAAATTACGGAAACCGGCCACGGCCGAACTTACTCCGCCGACCGAGTTCGCACCGAGTGTGTTGGCGAACCGCTCCATGTAGTTGACCACTTCCTGATCATCGCCGCCGCCGGATGTCTCTACCACGGCAGCGTACTTGCCCTCCAGGGCCATGCAGTGGATCAGGCCGTTGCAGCGGTCGAACAGAGCTTTCATCTGGGCCGAGACGCTGAAGATATAGTTCGGACTGGCCAGGATAAAGCCGTCACAGGCAAGGAGCCTCCCCTTGATACCCTCGTAATCGTCATTGATGCTGCATATGCCGGTTCTGTGGCAGGCGTCGCAGGCTACGCAGGGTTGAACATTCAATGTTTTCAGGGACAGGATTTCCGTTTCAGCTCCGGTTTCCGTCACTCCGGACAGAACTTCTGTCAGCAGGCGACCTGTGTTGCCCTGCATTCCGCGAGGACTGGCGATTATGGCGATAATCTTCATCTTGCTTCTCCTGGTTTGATGTCAGCAGTCTGTTATCACCTGATTTTTAGAGTCATTCCGACAAATAATAAAGAAAATTTTTGCCTTCGTCATAATCATATATTTTCACGCTCTTACCGATCACTTCGCCGCTAAAGCTTTTGCCGGAGTCGCTATCTGAACCGGTAAATCTGTTGCCATCCAGCTTGAACTTTATGGATGCATTTTCACCTTCGTGGACAAATGCGCCTTGACCACCCTGAATCATGCCATAGGCCTTGTTTCCTGTTTCGTATTCTTCCACATCTATGTTTGACATGGTAAATCTGCCGGTCATTTTCAGATACTGATTTTCGGCTTTGGCCATAATGTGGCTGAAGCTGCTATTGGTGATCAGGCTGCCAACCACATATGCAGTTGTGATTCTTATGTTGGGTTTCATATGCAGGATGTCCTCTTGATTAGAAATAAATCGATGATTAAATAAAACATCTTTACCGTAGATACAAGATAATTAGTTTTCATCAGGAAACATTCAGTATTCAAGTATGTTGCCGGAAGCCGCGTCAACAGATAATAGTTGAATTCTAAGGTGATATCACGGATACTCCCACAGGTTATGATTTTTTATTGTGCTGTCCTTTGACTCAGGTATATACAGTAATAGCTGTAATGGAGAAGAATGTGCATTTTTGATGAATATCAGGCATTACACCAAAACCCGGTGATCAAATTAAAGGAGGATACTCATGGCAACTACAAAAAAGAGTTCAGCAGCTGCCCCAAAAAAGGCAAAACCTGTTAAGCCGGTGGTGGAGAAAAAACCTGCAAAAGTAAAGGCAGCACCTCAAAAGCCGCTTGCCGAGAAGAGTACGGAGCATCTGATCGTGGAGAACTTTATTGCTCTATCTCAAGTGGTAGAGTCATTAAGTGAGACGCTGGAGGTTCTCGTACAGAAAGCCGAGAGCATGGCGTATCATATTATCGCCAATGAACAGATGCTAGCTGAAATAGTTGCCGAAACCGGTGTAAACCTGGCACGCGTTAATGCTCGCATCAGACTGAAAATTGCATCCGGCACCGATGGCATCGGCAATTCCAATAGAGCAATAGACGTGGCAGCAGCAATTGCCTCACCTCTTCCCCGGCGTTAATAGTGAATAATTTGAATTACCTTCAAAGCCCTTCAAAAAAGGGCTTTTTTATTGCCATGGTTAGCTCTGAAAACGATAGGCCAATGAAATGCACTGTCACCTTTGACAAGAAGGGTGAACGGGAGGCCCCCATGACCTTTAAAAGATATACGTTATCTGTTTTTCTTCCCCTGCTTTTGTCCATGTTAATGGGTTGTTCCGGAAGTGACAGCACTGGGTCCTCGTCAAACCTCCTCACCGGAGACGATCACCAGGTCTATCTCATTGCCCAGACCGCTACACCCGCCGGTGTTCCCGATGTCGGCACCGAAACCGAAACCAACCGCCTGCTTGCGACACGACAATGGGTTTATGAAGTCGACTGGAACGTCAATAACTATCTTTCCACAAACGACACGATGACCTTCCTGAGTACGGAGAATGGGACCCCCACCGCAATCGGCACCTTTCGAGTGGCATATCTCTCCTCCGAAGACGAGCACTTCGTGATCCTTATCCGGCAAAGCGGCTCTCTGTCGATGGACGATCTAAATCTGACCATCACCAGCGGCTTTTTCCCAGTGGACCTCTCTCTGTACGGTTCTGGCGAGGATTATCGCATTTATCATTTTACGAAGGAAGATCTCAAGCCATTTGAGCTGCAACATCGTCTGTCCCTTTCCAATCTGGATATATTGGAGGCTGACAAGCTCCAATTCCAATACGACCCGCAGGTTGGACCTGTACTCGAATTTGCCAGCCCCCTGCAAGCTGTCTTGACCCGTAATGATCATATTTCAATCGAATGCATTGATACAATCGGCTGCAATGGCAGTCCTTCCGATCCACCGCTGCCCCGGACTCTGGAACAGCATCTGAATGCCTTCTTAACCGTCCTTTTCTCCGGCGCTGATAAAACCCATGTCTTCAGCCTGGAAGTTCAAGGCCAGAAACTCATCATTCCATCTCCCGGCTCCCCATCCATTGTTACCAGCATTCCCTTGACCCTGATTACAGCAGCGAAGTCGTCCGATCTTGATACTATAGTCCCTGCCGTTGCCTCTTCCCTCAAAACTCGGATCACCGAGACGGACGCAAATTTTGACCGACTTCAGTTGAAAGTGAATATTTTTGATGAAAGCGTAACACCTGTTCCGACGCTGACGCTGACGGATCTGTTTCTGGATATGAAACAGGTCTCGGACGTGGAGTGATGCCTGAGGCTTGTCAGACTGTTTCGACGATTGACGGCAAGTTACATCTGATGTAAGATTTGCGTGGAGGTAATCCGATTATGGACGCGATCAAACATCGAACCCAGATTTCGCTCGACGACTGGCAGTATCAAACGCTGCTGGATCTATCGCGCAAAACCAAGAAAAGTCTTTCTGCGCTGATCCGCGAGATGATCAGCGAAAAGTTCGCCCCAAAGCCGGGCGTAGCGGAAAATGATCCGGTCTACTCCATTGTCGGAATCGGCGGCAGCGGACAAAAACATACGGCACGCGATCACGATGCCATACTACACGGTAAGAAGCCGTGAACGGCATTTTTGTCGATACCGGCGCCTGGTATGCCCTGGTAGACAGCGATGATGCCGATCATAAGGCTGCGGCGGCTTTCCTGACCGCCAACACGATGCCGCTCATTACCACTAACTTCATTTTCTCGGAAACAGTCACCCTTATTCGCTATCGAATCGGCCATGATGCCGCGCGCAGTTTCGGGCAAAAGCTGCAGGAGAGCAGTTTCGTCAGGATAACTGCGGTTACGCCCGCCGATGAAGAGCGGGCCTGGGATATCTTCAGCAAATACCGGGACCAGGACTTCAGCTTCGTGGATTGCACCAGCTTTGCCGTGATGGAGCGCATGAAGCTTGCCACGGCCTTTGGCTTTGACCGGCATTTTTCAGCGATGAAGTTTGCTGTCGTACCGGGAAAAGATGTTACATAAGCATACCATTATCACCTTGTGCGGACATAACAAATATGTAGGAAACACCCAAGCGGGAGTTGGACGTGGCACGGAAACGACAGAAAGAGGTGTGTGGATCATGAATAGCAAATCACCGACTAAATCGCATCAGCAGATGGTAGCAGAGTGGAAAAATGACCCTGAGTTTGTGGCCGCTTATGATGAGCTGGAAACCGAGTTTACCCTGTTGTGGGAGCTGCTGCAGGCGCGTCAACGGGCCGGCCTGACCCAGGCCGACGTGGCCGAAAAGATGGGAACCAAGGCGCCTGCCGTTACCCGGCTCGAAACGGCACTCTCGGACAACAGGCATTCGCCCAGCATTGCCACCCTGAAGAAGTATGCCCAAGCTGTGGGTTGCAAGCTGGAGGTTCATCTTGTGCCGGCAAAGGCGTCGTAGGCGGTGGAGAGGATAAAGTAGAATTTGAAGTAGAATTTATGAAGGGCGGCCGATTGGTCGCCCTTCTTGCATTTTGGGAAGTGCAAACGTATACTCCCGTTAAGAAAGCTCAAGGAGCGGCGGCATGGTCAGCAATAGAGACGATATCATTACGTTTTTGCAGACGCACAAGGATGAAATGGCGCAACGTTTCGGTGTGGTCAGCGTCGGTCTCTTCGGCAGTTATGCCCGTGGAGAGGCTCGCGAGGATTCCGATATCGACATTGCCATAGAGATCATGTCCGAAAAGAAGTCCCTGGGGAATTTCCTTGGCGTCAGGCGCTATCTCGAACAGCAGTTTGGCAAGACGGTTGATCTTGGCATTGAGAGTACCTTGAAGCCGTTGGCTCGGGAAATGGTCGCCAAGGAGATCATCCATGTCTGAACGTCCGCAGCTTCTCTATTGTCAGGATATTCTGGAATCCGGCGCGGCAATACTTTCGTATGTACAGGGTATAACCTGTGATGCCTTTGTTCAGGATCGCATGCGTTACTCGGCCGTAATTCGGGAGTTCGAAATAATTGGCGAGGCTGTGGGTAAGCTGTCAGAGGAATTGAAGGGTGGATATCCGGAGATACCGTGGCAGGATGTAAAGGATTTCCGTAATCTGCTGGCGCACGAGTATTTTGGAGTCGATCTGGAGATTGTCTGGAATACGATTCGTGACGATTTACCGATGTTGATGGATGCTGTGCAGAAGATAGTGAGTGGAATTAAGTAAGATGTCCCCGGAATTCCCCTATGTCCCCGGAATTCCCCTCCATTGCGAGAATGTGATTGAGGCGGTGGAGAGGATTAAGAAGAATTTGAAGTAACAACTAGGGCGCCCTTTGAGGCGCCATTTGCTGTATGATTAGTCGTAATAAATGCAAATAGAGTTTTGACATTTTATAAGTTAAGCATGCGGCTTTATGAGCAGTTATTTGAGTATTGTTTTTAGTTGATAGCCAAGAAGTTATATTGAATTTACAATAGCTAATGCTCGAATACTAAATGATGACATAGGGAGCAATATGAATATCACTTCTTTTTCTATAAAAAACCTTCACAATTGCCTTGATGTCAGTGTTAAAATTAAAGGCAATAGAGTTGTAATAGTTGGTGTAAATGGCATAGGAAAAACAACTTTTGCAAATATTATCTACTATTTTTTAACACAACAGTGGAAGAAAATTGTTAAGTATGATTTTGATGAAATAATCGTTGATACAAAAGAAAAAAAGCTTGTTTTAACTAAGAATGATATTGATGAATTTAATATAATTGCTCGTAATAGAATGCGCTCCAGAAGTCACTTTCCGGCAAGCCTAATCAAACGAGTTGAGAATCATCATCTATATAATAAGTGTATCTCATATGGTAAGTATACTAATAAAGATGTGTCTGCCATTGCAACGGATACGGGTGTACATCCTCAACATATTGAGAGAATTTTGCGGGACTGCATCGACAGTTCTGAAGGTTTGTTTCCTGTTTCAGATGGTAATGTTTGTAAAGTAGAAAAATACCTACGGGAAAATCTTATTGGACAAGTTCTTTACCTGCCAACATATCGAAGGATAGAACAAGATTTAAAGGAACTTTTCCCCGAGCTGGAAGAGGAAATCAAAAAACTAAACCGGAGAAAGTCAGAGGCAGTCTCATCTACAGGTTTCGTTGAATTGGTTCAGTTTGGAATGGAAGATGTTGTCGATAAAATTAACTCAGTGCTTGACACTATTAAAGAATCATCTCGTACTGAGCTTAATAATTTGGCAGGGAGTTACCTTAGAGATGTTATTAGAAATCAAGCACAGACTTATGATAAAAAACTTATTACAAGCCTTAAAGAAATCACTCTAAATAGAATATTAAGCAGAGTAGAAGAAAAGACACTAAGTGACGAAGATAAAGCTAGTATGTTAGCATTTATAAACAGAATGAAATCGAGTAACTCGGTTATAACAGAACAAGATAAATATTTGGCTCACTTCTTATCAAAACTTATAGAAATATATAACAAACAAAAAGAACTTGAGAAGCCTATAGTAAGTCTACTTACGGTATGTAACAAATATTTGGTAGGTAAATCTCTTCGTTTTGATGAAATAAATTACAGAATATACATTAAGTCAGAAGGTTCAGGTTTAATTGAGTTCAGTATGCTCTCTTCGGGTGAAAAACAGATAGTATCCTTGTTTTCTCACCTATACCTCGGTGAGTCACAGTATTATTATGTAGTAATTGATGAGCCAGAGCTCTCATTGTCGGTAGAATGGCAAAACATGCTTTTACCTGATATTTGGGAATCTGGCAAATGCAAGTTCCTACTTGCTGTTACACATTCACCATTCATTTATGAGAACTCTTTTGATGCATATACAACGGAAATGAAAATAATTGCGGGGTGATGTATACATGTCAAGAGTTCAATTTTTACGTAGCAAGAGGAATATTCTTCAGGCCGTAGTACATAGATTTTTGCTAAAATATCGCTCGGGGACAAAAGACATCTATCTGTTTTTTGAAGGGAAAGACGACCCTTCTTTCTATTTGCCCGAGATCAGAAAAAGATCTCTTTCTTATGGTGAAGTTCACACCTTTCAATGTGAAGGTAAATCCATTGTGTTAGCTGCTCACAGCAAAATAAGCAACCGGATTGATAATAAGCATAGGTGCTTATTTTTTATTGATAAAGATTTGGATAACTATCTTGGCCTAAAAAAACCTAGACATAAGAATATTTTTGTGACGGAACCTTATTCTGTAGAAAACTATATATGTAGCGATGAAACACTACATATTCTTTGGACCGATTTACTTCATTTACCTGAGTCTGATCCAAGGCTAAAAACTATGATGGTAAAATTCGCTCACTCATATGAAACCTACATAAAAGCTGTTAGGCCAATTATGGCTTGGATTTTAAAGCATCGAGAAAACTATCCAAATGATAGAAATAAGCTGAATCTTAGCAACGTAAACTTTTCACAAATGATTGAGATAGACCCTATAACATGCAGAATCCGTAGAAAAAAAGGTACCTACCATCAGATAATTGCTGCTACTAATATGCAGGCTAATCCAATCTCAATCGCAGAAATTAAAGAGAAATCAAGAATGTTAAATCCTGAGTACTCTAAGGATTGGGGCAGAGGAAAGTTTGAAGCTGGCTGGTTCGCCAGTTTTATTGATAAAATAATAGCTTATTTCCAGACTACTAGAACTGCGCATGAATCTAAAATCAGTTTACGATTAAATATTACTCCTCAAAATATTCTGGATGTCTTTTCAGGTAGAATTACTTGCCCTCATTCACTTGTCTCATTTCTTGATTATAACTTTGCAAAAATCTAAGTGTAATGAGTTCGGGGGGCAGCAGACTTAATTCAAAAAGCGGCCAATAGGCCGCCCTTTCCTGCTTACCGCCAAGCTACAACTCTTATTTCTCCAACAACTTCCTCGCAAGACCATGCAGTTCCGCATTTGCCAGCGCGACCACCTTTTTCTTTACCGAGCGGGAATAATACTCCTGTTCCGTCTTTGTCAGGGGCAGCCCTTCCAGCCTCTTCTTAAACAACTCCTTCTGCTTCGGCGAAAACATCTGCGACAGGGCAAAGGCCAGGGAATACTCCTCGTACTTTTCCTTGCGCTGCCTGCTCTTGTCGGCATTCTGCTCAAAATAGAGTTCAAATAACCCCTTAAGACGTTCCGGGTCGAGATCCACATCACCCCACGCAAGAGTCCGGTTGCGGGCAAGGTCGTTGCGCCACTGTTTCACCAGGACTGACTCTTCACCGGAGAGCTGCTTCTTGAACTTGCTCGACCAGGAAAAACTCAGGTGATAGAAAGAATAGAGGGACAACGACAACAGCAAGAGCCGATGGAAACGATCCTTGTCTTCCTGGGCTGGTAACTGCTTCTCAACCAGATCATAAGCAAACTGGTAGGTGTCGGCGGCATTTGCCAACAGTACGGGAAACCCCTCCCAAAGCCTGGTGTCCCGGCTCTTTACTACCTCTGCCAGCGTTTCGTTGACATCCAGTTCTTCACTTGGCTCGAACATCGGCAAACCGAGCCTGCTCAAACTCTTCATGAGTTTAGCGTCAGTCATGCAGACCTCTCTTTTGCAGCAGCTCAAGGAAGTGCTGCATGTGCGGTCTCAGCCGCGCTTCCGCGACGTCAAAGCTGACCAGCTCGTTGAAGTGCCCCGCTTGACCCCAGACAAGGTCATGGCCGTCCCTCCGCACGCGATCAGATGGACCTTGCGCTTGAGGAAACGGTTCCACTCTTCCAGAACGTTAAGAAGGTGATCTTTGTTCAGTCTATATTCCATGCGTGCGCTCTTGTACTATGAATTGC
>JBGSQD010000045.1:0-7174 GCA_041738275.1 Geobacterales bacterium | reverse complement strand
TGGATAGTACGTCGCGCATCATACCGCCTGCAGTTGCGGTCATGACCCCCATCATGACCGACCCGATAAAGCCCATTCGGAAGTCGAGCGCCTTACCGGTGCCAATAACCACAAAAGTCCCCAATCCGATGGCATCAAAGTAGAGCAGGGGGTGATGCAGGAAATCCATGTGTTTGTGGAACACGAAGACCAGCAGGGAGACAAGGATTGAAAGATAAAGGTAGGTTTCGTCCTTGAAAATGAAAGGCGGGGTATCACCCAGCAACAGGTCGCGTAGCGTGCCGCCGCCGGTGGCGGTTACCAGGCCGAGCACCAGCACTCCGAACAGGTCCATGTCGCGCCGGATGCCCGCCAAGGCACCGGAAGCCGCAAAGGCGGCGGTCCCCAGCAGATCGAGGCTGTAAAGCAGATTCATGTCGCGTCATCCTCCTGCATGGAGTTTAGCCGGTTGCCTTTCTTAACGCAATAATCTTAAGGCTTATAACTGGCCTTGTCCTCCCAGGGGCACCCAATCGCCGCTTTCCCAGCGCTCTATGGCCACACTGGCCCGGAAACCCAGCAGGCCCGGTTCCGTCGCCACCCTGCGCAGGCAGGCCAGGCAGCGTTCCGGATCTAGGTGCATTGCATGGACCGCAGCCATGCCGGCCACCACCGGGGATTCGGTGTCAAGCAGCGCCAGCAACCCTGCAACGCCTGGCTGTCCCTCGCGGAGCAGAGCACCGTGCAGGGCAGCTATCATGCGGGCATGGGCGTTTGCCCGTTCTTCGTTCATCGCTTCAAGCGCCTCATGATGCGTCATTGCTGCCGCAGCGAAGCGGCTCAGCAGCCTTTCAAGTTTGCTGACTGGCATGCGACTCCGTTTGTAAATGAGATATGTTGGACATACTCATGTCCGTGATGCATCCACTGCATGATTACCGGCTCCTTTTATAGAACATAATCCATAATTTGGATAAATAAAATTAAACTGCAGTGTGCCGCCAGACGGAATCATAAATCATAACACCTGTGTGAGAGGAGGTTTATTGAAGATGGATAAGAAATTTCCAAAATGAAATGGGTTACACGACTGTTGTCATGCAACCCATTTCGTTAAAGACAGATGGAACTATCGGTGCTATTCAGCCGCTGATAGTATCATATTCCAGGAATCTGACTGCATCTTCCAGCTGTCTGTGGAGCCTGTCCAGTTCATCATTGCTATATACACCGGTTCCACGTGATATTTCTCCCTTGATTCTCTCTATTCTCTCCTGGATAGTATCAACCTGGTTTGCACAGTTTTTAGCAACCAGCAGACATTCGTTTTTATCAGCCTTTACTCCCTCTTCCATAACTTTATCCATGGAACCTTCATCTGCAAGTGCCGGTACTGCCGATATCATAAGGGCAGCCGCCAATAGAGATAGCTTCCTGAGTATTGATTTCATGGCAGACCTCCTAAAGTCTTTTTGTTTCTTCTGATTTGACATTAACTCGTTTTGCAGATTATTGCAAATGAAATTCATTATCATGTAATAAAAAAACAACCACTATGATTTTCTTCTCCAATTGCTACAGGCCGGAATTCATTGTGGGAGTGGTAGGGGGCTGTTTAACTTCAGAATAGAAATGCACCTATTAACCGTTGCGGTTCATATATGTTTAGCTTCAATAGTGAGAGGAATTCATATAGTATCGTCCGGGTAAACAGCCGTTGAACAGCTTTTTTGGATAAAAGGGGTAATGAAAGAATGGCATTGCCTGAATCAGAACAACAGAGAGTTGACAAGCTGCTGGGACAACTTTGTGAACAACGAACTATCACTGATCTGGTGAAGTTGCATTACGACACCAGAGGCAACAGAGTTACCCTGACTGAATCCCGCCCGCTCTTTATCGATCCGGCGGTCTGGAATGAAATCAAAATTGCCCAGCTGGAGTACAGCCATGAATCACTTCACTGGACATTGTTCTGGTACGACAGGAAAAACAGGCGACAGCCGTATCCGACTGGAAGAAACAAGGATACGCTTGAAAAGCTGATTGTTGAGATTGACTCTGATCCAACAGGGATATTTTGGGAGTGACCCTGCGCTGCAAAGGAACCGATTGCTTGCGGCGTGGAATCCCTGGCAATCAGTTGATGGCAATCATGGCATAACCCTTGTTCTGGTAGCCAATCAGTGAGTTGAATACATTTGCAACAAGTTTGACCTCCGCAATTATGGCAGAATTGTCAACCTTGAAAACTCGAGTCGCTACGGCGCAGACTTCTATTCGCACCCCTTTTTTCTTTAATTCAATGATCAGTTCTTTTGCCTCTTCGCCGATTGCGGCGACCGTCAGTAACTTGACCCCAGGCCCGCGAAAAGAAATCACCATCTCCGGCTTGACGCCTTGATACATCATCCCTTCGTAGGTTTCATTGATAAGATTTAGGTTGAAGATCAACTTTTCCTGATCTGGCACCCGTACATCGAAAATGACCTTTGCGGACTTGAGTCCGGCAAATGCATCGCGATCATCCAGCTTTTGCGCAGCATGGAGCGGGGATGAGCATACAGCCATGAAAGTGACCAGCAAGATCAGCAAATTCGAGAGCATGTTTTTTCTCCTGTGCAGTTGAAATATCATATGAGTAACCAGAATGGTCTGCCTGTTCTCAATTCTACATGGGATTCGCAGGCCTGCAATCTCCAACTATCTGTATCATCGATGTAATCTCATCTTTGCATGGGAATTAACAATTTGCGTCACTGTCTTGTTGCCTATATAACTTTCAGCTATCAGATTAAATGGAGGTTCGAAATTATGCAACGTAATAAAATTATTCTTCCGCTTCTGCTGTTGCTGCTGGTGGTGGCAATAGTCCCGCTACACGCCACCGAAACAATCATCAACAACACGAAAACCATCACTACCGAAGCACTGAAAGCCATGCTTGATGACAACAGAGAGAAACCGGTGGTCATTGATGCCCGTAATCCGGAAGAATATGATGAGGTTCATATCAAAAATGCGGTCAGTATTCCAGTGGCCAGGATGGAGAAAGACCCGTCTTTGTTACCAGCAGACAAAGGGCGTAAGCTGATTTTTTATTGTAACGGCATCAAATGCGGCAAGAGTGGTAAGGCAGCCAGGATGGCCAGCAAGCTGGGTTACAGCGATATTATGATCTATGCCGACGGGATGCCGGTTTGGGAGGAGAAGGGGTTGCCGATCTATGCCGGCCCCAATTACGAAAAGAAGATCGAGACCAGCAAGCTTGCTCCTGATGAGTTGAAAAAACTTATGGATGGTAATCCTGGCACCTTGACCATTGTCGATGTGCGTGACCCGGCCGAATTTGCGGAAGGGCATATCACAGGAGCGATCAACATTCCGGTGGCTGCTTTTGCCAGCCGCTCAGGGGTACTCGATAAAGAGAAAAATATTATAGTTTACTGCAATTCAGGAGGCCGTAGTTATAATGCCTACCGAAAACTGATCAAGCTTGCCTATCCGAAGATCAATCAGGCAATCTTTGCCGATTGGGAGGCTGCTGGGTTACCGGTGGAGAAGTAAAGCAGAAATTGAAACTGACAAAAGGCGGCCATGGCCGCCTTTTACATTAATGGATTAAAAACATTCAAAATCGCTCCTGATTAGCACGAGTCTCCCGATGACCGCCGCTCACCCTTCGACAAGCTCAGAGCGATCGTTTTTCGACTTCATAACCATCTGATATCTCGATCGTGGTGTGCCGGTCGAACCATCAGCGAGAGATCAGCTCTACTCAGGTTACAGTTCGACTTGTTTTCGTAATCAAGGGGTTCTTGGCTGGTGCAGTTGAAGATAGTATTTGACAAAGCCGTCCATAGTATGGCACCAAGACCATCCAACTACCCATGAAGGAGAAACAATATATGAGCAACTGTCCTTGCGGAAGTGGAGCCGACTATGCTGTTTGCTGCGAGCCGGTCATAAGCGATGCTCGTCCGGCTGAAACGGCGGAGCAACTTATGAGGGCCCGCTATTCAGCTTATGTCGGTGTGCAGATGGATTTCATTTTCGAGACTACCCACCCGGACCATCGGCAGGGATATGATCACGCAGGTTCGAAAGAATGGGCCGAAAATTCGGAGTGGCAGGGTCTCGAGATCATCGATACAAAAAAAGGCGGTCTGGATGATGCCGTCGGCGAGGTTGAATTCATTGCCCGTTTTCTGGAAAAGGGTGCACCGCATGAGCATCATGAGAATGCACAATTCAAGCGGAAGGACGGTCGCTGGTTGTTTACCGAGGGAAGCATGGTCAAGCCGAAACCGATTATCGTTAACAAGATCGGTCGCAATGATCCCTGCACCTGCGGAAGTGGACTCAAGTACAAAAAATGCTGTGGGAAATGATGGTGACAGGGAAATGCTGAACAATTCAAAAGGCGGCCAATCAGTCGCCTTTTGAATTTGAATCTTGCCATCCGGAGGGTTTTTTATGGGGTTTTAGGTCGGCTGTCACCAAAAAAAATGAGCCCGAAACCTGTCGAGCTCAAGGGTTATTCGCAGTAGATGTTATTTACCCTTTACGCCCCTTGCGGCCAAAGAAAACCTTGCCGTGGTGGGTGATCACATGGGTATTGTGTTTGCCGTCGCGTCGGATCATCAGCTCGTGTTTGGCAAGTGCAGGTACCAGCATCATGCGCCGTTTAACCTTCATAAGAGTAGTTGTCCCTTTCATAACCGCCACCTCCCTTTTTCGTCCTACCTACATAATAATTATACCATGATTCTTTGGTGGCAGTGAAAACAGCTGCGGCAGTATCGCGACATATCTTCCGGTGTGACTACCAAAAACCCGAAAATGGTGAATAGATCGCCCTCTGAATTTCGGAGTTGAGATTCTATTCGGATTTCTGCGTATCAGGATTGCCGGTTGTGTCGAGGTCGTCTGCATCAGGAAGCAGCGGTGATAATGGCGAGTCGCTACCTCCGCCATGTTTGGGGCAATACTCGGTCGGCTCAGTTCCGTTGATATAGAACTCATGCCGCTGTACCGGACAGCCAGTTGTCGCAAGGAATCCAGTTTCAGGATCGATGGCAACAGAAACGGTCGTATCTGGTCTCGGGAAATCAATGACCGGCTTCGCTGCCACGGCTTTGCGCATGAATTGCTCCCAGATGGGGGCAGCGACAGCACCGCCGGTAAAACCTTTACCCCCAGGCCGCGGTTTGTCATGACCCACCCAGACCCCGGTTATCACCTGAGGTGTATAACCGATAAACCAGGCATCACGATAGTCATCAGTTGTTCCGGTTTTTCCGGCTGCTGGACGTTTCTGGCTGAATTTATTGAGAGATTTTGCGGTGCCGTAGGTCATGACGTCTTTCAACATCTGGGTGGCCACAAATGCAGCAGCAGGTGAAAGGACCGGGGTGACAACAGGAGGATTCTCTGTCCATGTGCGACGCTTGCTGTCATAAATACGGATAATGGTTCTCGCTGCGGGGCGCATTCCTCCGACGGCCAAGGGGGCATACGCCACCACCAGATCATTCAAGGTGACTTCATCCGTTCCCAGGGCCAGGGAAAGACCATTCTGTGCCCGTTGCGGCAGCCCCAATTTTTCGGCAAAGTCTACAAAATAGGGTACTCCGATGTTTTCCAGCAGTTTTATTGTAATAACATTGTTGGAATAGGCCAGGGCACGTCGCAGAGAAAGCTCCCCGTACTGTTCTTTGCCATAATTCATCGGCTTCCAGATTTCGCCATTTCCCTTGTTGTAAGTGGCGGGTGTGTCATCCCATATGCTGCCGGCAGTAACACCTTTTTCCAGGGCTGCGGCATAGATCAGCGGCTTGATGGCCGAACCGGGCTGGCGCTTGGCACTGAAGGCCCGATTATAGCCGCTCTGGGTAACATCAACTCCCCCCACGGCTGCCAGGACATCACCTGTAGCAGGATCCAGGCAGATCAATGCCCCTTGCAGATCAGGGGAAATTCGCTTAACCCCATCGCGCAACATCTGCTCCGCCTGCTTTTGCAGTTTCAGATCCAGGGCAGCAGTCACTTCAAGTCCGCCCTGTTCTATAATCTCCGCTCCGTACCGTTCGATCAGTTTGGACCGGATATGGGCCAGATATTGCGGGGCTTGTCCGGTTTTCATAACGGCCGGCGGATGTGCCCGCAAGGTTTTTCTTTGCTGGGGTGAGATCATGTTCAGGTCAACCATGCGCTTGAGGACTATGTCTCGCCGACCTGTAACGTGGACTGATTTTCCTAAGGGATTGTAGCGCGCCGGATTTTTTTGCACACCGGCCAACATGGCGCACTCGGCATCGGTCAGGTCAGCAGGGTCTTTATCAAAATAGAGCCGGGCCGCCTGAGCAATGCCCCAGGCCCCATTGCCGTAATAGATTTCATTGAAATACATCTCCAGAATCTGCTGCTTGGTATATTTGTTTTCAAACTCCATGGCCATGCGGGCTTCATCGATCTTGCGCTCAAAGGTTTTCGCGCTGCTCAGATACCTGTTCTTAATCAACTGTTGGGTGATGGTGGAACCTCCTTCGGCCAATCTTCCCTTGACAACATCCTTCACCAGGGCTCTGGCAATACCTCGCATATCGATCCCGCCATGCTGGTAAAAGCGGGCATCTTCAACAGCCACCACCGCTTTTTGCAGGAAAACAGGGATGCGGTCGATGGAAATCCAGTATCTATTCTCCGGCAGGATCCTGCCGACAAAGCGCCGCTGGTTATCAAAGACCTTAATGGAGGTATAGCCGGACGGCAGGGGCGGGTAGGTTGCGAAATTCTCCTGGGCCCGGGGTGATGAGGCAAAGGCCAAGAGCGTGAAAATGACAGCTGTAAAAAACCACATCTTTCTTGTAAACGGGGACAAATGGCATAACACGATATTTTTTACTCCTTCGGTGTTGCTGGTATCATGATCTGTGTGGTCTCTTGCTGCGCCATCAGATCATTCCCTACTCTGCAGCGCCCGGAAATATTCCTTTTCGGTAACCAGATCAAGTGTGCTCTCAACCAGGTCGATAAACATTATTCCCTGGACATGATCGAATTCGTGCTGGAATACCCGTGCCAGGAAGCCGTCGTATTCCTCCTCATGCTGCTTCCCCGTGCGGGTCAGGTAGCGCAGGCCGATACGCCGATGTCGGGGAACCAGGCCGCGCAGGCCGGGGATGCTGAGGCA
>JBGSQD010000033.1:0-42634 GCA_041738275.1 Geobacterales bacterium | reverse complement strand
GGGCCATGCAGCGGTCCAGGGTTACCGATCCCATACAGAGATAGCCTTGACTCAGCAGGCATTGCTCACGGTCAGGTACCCCCTCGGAGTTTTTCTTGATCCGGTCAACATCGGTTTTCTCCATGCGTCGTTTGCAGCGGGCGCAGACCGACTCGCCCGTTGCCGTACGGGGGGAACGACCTTCCAGAATCGCCAGGAGGGCATCGAAAACAAAGGCCGGATGGGGAGGGCAGCCAGGGAGATACAGATCAACATCAATGGCGTTGTCCAACGGCGTGACGCTCTGCTCCAGCTTGGAAAGCTTGTCACTGCCCGGACAGGCGGTAGTAATGGTCGTTTTGTTGTTGACATAAACCGAATTGAAGAGATCCTGGCAGGTATGAACATTTCCGGCGCCGGAAATGCCGCCGTACACTGCGCACGATCCCCAGGCAATGACAATGTCGCAGCTCTTGCGCATCTCTTCGGCGGCATGGCGATCATGCTCCGAACGGATCGCCCCGGAAATGAGACCCAGGGTCGCATGTGGATAATCCTTGATATCGGTCAGAACCGGACAGCGCTGGATATTGACCGACTCGAGAACTGCCAGCAGCTTTTCGTGCAGATCGATGATGGCGATATGGCAACCGGAACAGTCGCTCAACCACTCGATATTGACAGGTACGGAACTCACTGGGTCACCGCCTTTCTCACGCCGGGTTCTCCACTGTGGATTATCAACTTCTTGTAACAGGCGTTTTCCCCGGCATGGAGTATTTCGAGGGTCGAGTCATGGCCCATGATGTTCTGGAGGGCGCCTGAAAAGAAGCCGAACATCATGTTGCAGAGCGAACCCTTCTGATGGTGGCCGAACGTGAAGAGGGACTGGCGGATCATGCAGTCGCGGAAGACAAGATTGATATCCTTCCCCTCATCATTGGGTTGGACCATCTCGGTGCGGTCGTGGGTCTTGAATGCCTCGAAATGCCAGAGGCAGCCATTATCCAGAAGAACTTTGCGGACTGAGGCGAGAGCCTGCTCAATGTCGTCGGTTTTTTCGATGCCTGCTGAAAGCTGCATCCCGAGACGTTTGCCGGCCAGGTAGGAAATGCTGTTTGCGGATTCACCAATGGCCTCTTCAAGGCCGCTGGCGATTGCCCCAAGGAAGGTCATTGTTTCCTGAAGTGAGGCGCGAGACTCGTTAAGGTCGGGCATACGCACTGTTTCCTTTCTTCTTTGAAGGAGTGTGAACAGTTTGCCGGCTGTGGGGAATCCACTACATTAATTTGGATAGGTTATGTCAAGAATTATAAATTAGTCAAGAATTAATATCCTCGTTTAATAAATCTACTTGGCTGCTGCCGTCAAGGCCTCATCCGCCGCCCGCTGAGCCGCAGCTACACAGTCGTTAAGCCCGATGCCCCGGTAGGAGTTTCCGGTCAGGATCAGACCCCTATGGGACTTCAGCAGCTCCTCCAGCATCTCCAGCCGTTTGCCGTGGCCGACGATGTACTGGGGAATGGCCTGCGGATGCCGGAAGATCCTGACAAAGGATGGCTCGGCATCAATATTCATGGTTGCCTTCAGATCCCCTCTGACCCGCGCCACGACCTCGTCATCGCTCAATTTGACATACTCCGGAAAACAGGCGCCCCCCATCATGCTGCGCAGAAGCACCTTGCCCTGGGGCGCACGATTTTCAAACATGCTCGAATCCCATAGCGTACCAAGGGTACTGCGCCCTTCCTTCTTGGGGATCAGGTAACCGAAACCATCCAACGGATGCACGATACGGTTGCGCTCGTAGCCGAAACAGATCACCGTCATGGAAGCATATGGAATCTGCCCCAGCACAGCGGAAATCCCGGTATCCAGCCCACTGAGCATCCCCGCAGCAGCAAAAGCGGGTGAGGCAACGATCACCAAATCGGCCTCCAGTTCACTCCCATCGGCGCATTTAACCTTATAGGCGCTGCTTTGCCCTTTATTTACTGTTGTGACGTCCGATCCCGGCCTGACTATGCCGCCCAGGGAACTTGCCAGGGCATCCGAGAGATACTGAATCCCCTCGCGAAACGAGGTCAGCACCCCCCCAGGTCCGGCAGCGCTGGAGACGACCTTCCCGGCAGCCTGTTCCCGCTTCTTCTTCCTGGCCAGCATGATCATGGCCCGCACCAAGCCGCCATACTCACGTTCAAGTTCGGCAATGCGCGGAAAGCAGGAGACCAGTGACATGGTCTCCGGGTCGCCGGCAAAGATGCCCGAGACCATCGGTGCGATCAGCTTGTCCAACGCCTCGGCTCCCAGCCTGCGACGGCCGAAGTCGCCCAGGGTCTCATCCACACCTTCCGGAGCAGAGGCGATAAAGGGGGTCGGCTCCAGGGCCAGCCGCAGCTTGCCGGGCCAGGAAATCAGCCGGCTTTTCAGGAATGACGTGGCCCCTTCCGGCAGACGGTGCAGTTCACTGCCGGAATAGATAAAGCGTTTGCGGGCATTGTCATTGCTGCGGTGGAGGTTGTTCTCCACTCCGATGGCCTTGCACAACTCCAGCGTCTGTGGCTTGCTGTCCAGAAATCCGTTGGGACCCCATTCGCAGGTATAGCCATCCGCCTTGATGCTCTGAATCTTGCCCCCAACCCGCGGCTCTTTTTCCAGCAGGGTAATATCAATCTCAACGCCAGCTTCCTGGGCTTTTGCCCGCAGAAGCCACGCCGTTGAAAGACCGGAGATGCCGCCGCCGATGATGATGACTTTTTTCATAACGTTATTCCTTTCGCTAATTGGTTGGGTTTTTGGTCAGGCCATCCCCAAATCCTTCAGCAATCACAGATACTCTTTCAGGCTCTCAAACAACATACTGGAACAGAATGGAACATTTATTCATCACAACAGACTGGCAAGTTCAACCAGAGGCAGCACTTCTACTCCTTCGGCCAGGGAATAACGTCGAGTGCCGGGATAAATCACCACTAAGCGGTCGAGTTCCAAGTCCGTAAGGGAGGTTCGCATGGATGGGGTCAAGCGCGGGGCATCGGAGCGTTTACATTCGATACCGATGCGAAGTCCGTTTTTCAACAGCAACAGATCAAGCTCCGCGCCATTATGAGTGGCCCAGAAATATGACTCGTCAGGCGCTACAACACGTATTGCTTCTTCTATGGCATATCCTTCCCATGATGCACCGCAGGCCGGATGATTCAGCAATTCACTGTCGCCGCGGATTCCGAGCAGATTATGCAGCACCCCGGAATCGCGGAAATAGACCTTGGGGGACTTAACCTGACGCTTTTTCAGATTGGCATGCCAAGGCTGAAGCTGGCGCACCATGAACACGCCTTCAAGCAGATCAAGGTAGCGTCTGACCGTCGGTTCACTGACACCGAGAGAACGTGCCGGAGGCGCTGCGTTCCATATCTGCCCGTGACAATGGGCAAGCATGGTCCAGAAACGGATGAGCATGGCAGCGGGAACTCCGATGCCAAGCTGAGGAATATCCCGCTCAACAAGGGTAAGGGTAAAACTCTTTAGCCAGGCAAAGCTGTCATTGTCCGACGCTGCCAGGTAGGAACAGGGGAAGCCACCCCGGAGCCAATGGCGCGATTGCTGTTCGCTCCCCACTTCAGTGAGGGAAAACCCGGACATGGCGACAATCTCCATGCGACCGGCCAGCGATTCTGATGACTGACGCAGCATTTCAGGGGCCGCGCTCCCCAGGATCAAAAACCGCGCCGGCAACGGCTTGCGGTCGGCCAGCACGCGCAATATGGGGAATAGCTCCGGTCGGCGCTGGACTTCATCAATCACCACCAAGCCGGTAAGCGGGGCAAGGGCGGTCATCGGTTCTTCCAGCCGGGCAATGGAAACCGGATCCTCCAGATCAAAATAGTTTGCGGAGTCACTTGGCACAAATTGCCGGGCAATGGTAGTCTTGCCACATTGACGCGGACCAATCATCAGGGTGATTCTACTGCGTGAAAGGGCTTTTTCAAGCCGTGCTTTTGCATGGGTTCTTGCAATCATAGCACCACAATACCATGAAAAACGAATATGTCAATTTTGATTTACATTGTAATCAAACATCTCACCTAGCAGTGCAATTTCTTTTTCTTTAAACTCGAAGTCCTTCCCCGATTGTTTGCAGGATAACCGTTCTTCCATTCATTCGCTATACCAACGGAATATATGCATTTGCCATAGTTAATACAAGCGGTTTCCCTTCGATAAAACCGGTACATCACCGTTGACACCGAGCTTAACAACGCTTACAGTTCAGAGTGAATTCACGGAAAGAAAGGACGCGTAACCGCATGGCAACATCAGATTACTATAAAACTCTCGGCATAGAAAAAGGCGCCTCGGCCGATGAGATCAAAAAGGCCTTCCGCAAGCTGGCGGTCAAGTATCACCCCGACCGCAACCCCAATGACAAGGGCGCAGAGGATAAGTTCAAGGAGATCAACGAGGCCTATGCCGTGCTCTCCGATCCGCAGAAAAAAGAGCAGTACGACACCTACGGTTCCAGCGGCTTTCACCAGCAGTACAGCCAGGAGGATATCTTCCGCAACTTTGATTTTGGCGGAACGTTCAAAGACATGGGCATGGGAGGTGGGGAGGATATCTTCTCGCGCCTGTTCGGTAGAGGCGTCCGGGGCGGCGGTTTCCGTGCCGGACCCCAAAAGGGGGCTGATCTGGAGATGGAGACTGATATCAGTTTCCGCGACGCTGCCCAGGGCGCTGAAAAACAGGTGGCCTTTCGCCGCAACGGCAGGCGCGAAGAACTCAAGGTCAAGATTCCGGCCGGCGTCGATAACGGCAGCAAGATCCGCATCACCGGCAAGGGGGGGCAGGGAGAAGGTGGCGGACCACAGGGCGACCTTTATCTGATCATCCGCGTCCTGCCCGATCCGGTCTTTACCAGAGACGGCGGCGACCTGTTTGTGGATCGGAAGATTCCGTTCAGCGCCGCCTGCCTGGGAACCTCCCTGGACGTGCCGACCCTGGAAGGGGACAAGCGTATCAAGGTGGCTGCCGGCATCCAGCCCGGGACAAAGATCCGTCTGAAGGGGTGCGGCCTGAAACCGCTAGGATCAAACTACAAAGGCGACCTGTATGTGAAGATCAGCGTGCATGTACCTGAAGATTTGAACGGGGAACAGAAGAAACTTGTGGAAGAGTTGGCCAAAAAAGGTCTGTGATTATGGAAGATACCTGAAATTAAGCCTCTGAGGTTTGAAACCTCGGAGGCTTTTTAGTTTCATTTTGAAGAGTTATCTTTTGGATAACATTAACACCACCGCGTGAGCAGAAATCCCTTCACCTGTTCCGGTAAATCCCAATCCTTCCTCGGTAGTTGCTTTGACATTAACTTGCTCCACGAAGGCATTAAGCACGGTTGCAATATTCTGTCGCATCTGCGGGATATGTGGGGCCATCTTTGGGCGCTGGGCAATGATGGTGGCATCCAGGTTACCAAGCTTGTAGCCACGGCCATCAGCCAGCTTCATGACGTGGGCCAGCAGTTTCAGACTGTCGGCCCCCTTGAATGCCGGGTCGGTATCGGGAAAATGCTTGCCGATATCCCCTTCGCCGATGGCGCCAAGTATGGCATCGGCAATGGCGTGCAGCAACACATCGGCGTCGGAATGCCCCAACAATCCCTTCTCCCAGGGGATATCCACCCCACCCATGAGCATCTTTCTCCCCTCCACCAGCCGGTGGACATCGTAGCCGTGTCCTATGCGCATTTGCATGACTCCATAGTTGATTTAATAAGCTGATATATACCGTAAAACCAAAGACCCCGCTGCATGGCAAATCGGGGTCTCAACTGTTTCAATTCTGTTTTGGATAGCTTACCCTTCCGCCTTCAAATCCCGCGCCATCAATTCCGTCACCGCCTGTCGGGCCGGTTTATCCTCGTGCAGGATCTGGTAGGCCTTTTCCACAATCGGCATCTCCACTCCGAGGCGGCGGGCCAGCAGATACGCCGATTCAGCAGACTTGACCCCCTCGGCCACCATGCGCATCTCAGCCAGGATATCGGCCAGACGCTCCCCCTGCCCCAGCTTGAAACCGACCGTGCGGTTGCGGGAAAGGTCGCCGGTGCAGGTCAGCACCAGGTCGCCCATGCCTGCCAGTCCGGCAAAGGTTGCATGCTGTGCCCCCATGGCCAGCCCCAGGCGGTTCATCTCTGCCAGACCACGGGTAATAAGGGCAGCCCTGGCATTGTGTCCAAAGCCGAGTCCGTCGCAGATGCCGGCGGCAACGGCAATGACATTCTTGATTGCGCCCCCCAGTTCCACACCGATGACATCGTTGTTCGTATAGGCACGGAAGGAGTTGTTGCTGATTGCAGCCTGTACCCGCTGTGCGCTGACCTGGTCCCGGGAGGCGGCTACTATCAGCGAAGGCAGACCGCTAGCAACTTCGCGGGCAAAGGTGGGGCCGGACAGGGCGACATAGTGAGAAAGAGCTTCTGTTCCCAGCAGATCAGCGCAGATCTGGGAAACCGTTTTCAGGGTACCCAGCTCGATCCCTTTGGAGGCGTTAACCAGCACGGTTTCTTGCCCGATCAGGCCGCTAGCCTGGGCAAGGACGCTTCGCATGACCTGCACCGGCGTTACCAGCAGGATCATGGTTCGGTCCAGCAACGCCTCGGGGAGGTTGCTGGTACAGGCCAAGGCCGGGTGGAGCGTGAATCCGGGGAGATATATCGAATTGATGCGGGTGGTTGCCATCTCGAGAGCCAGGTCCTGCTCATAGACCCAGAGGGTTGTCTCATGGCCGTTTCTGGCCAGCACATCGGCCAGGGCTGTACCCCAGCTGCCGCCGCCGATAACCGCAACCCGTTCGACGCTACTCCTCGTCATTATACCCTTCCTCCAGCCGCAGATCGTACCCCTCGGCCAATGCCTGCCGGGCGGTCTCGATACTGTCAAGAACCAGCCGCCGGATGAACGGATGGCGGGCCTCGGGCAGAAATCCTCCCACCAGGCTCAGCGCCGTGGCCAGGACATGCTGGACCAGCTTTTCATCGCAAGCGGTCTGCTGCATATAATCGGCCGTCAACAACAGACGCTTGATTAATTCCGCCCGGCGCGGGGTGATCAGTTCGGCGCAATACTTTGCCAGCTCAGTCTCAAGCTGGACCTCTGTGAGGCCATGCTCTCCAGCCTTTTTTTCCAGGGCGTCCAGATGTTCGGCTGCATCATAGATCGCAGGCTCCGACAGCATCCACCCTTCGAGGCAGGGGCTGTCCAGCAGGTCGTTGCTGCTGGCAACAAAACCCGGGATCTGTTCCACAATCCCTTCCAGGTGGTCAAGGCTGAAGCGTGGTACATAGCCCTCGGGCCGGAGTGAATCGGGGCTGAACAGGCGCATATCCACATAAAAATCAGGAGGCAGATAGTAGCCGAGCTCCCGGCTGTGGAAGAGCGCATCGCGCAACAAGGCCAAGGCATAAGCCGGCTCGACCGGCTCCAGCAATTCCCCGGCGGCAGTCTCCCGCAAAACCCCATCATATTCCCTGTCGTCCTTCATCCGGTAGCTGATGGCGTTGATCAGACCGTCCGACTCTCCTGTCAGCAGCAACATGGAGGCGTAGGTCGAATCCTGCAGCTGCCACGAAAACCAGAGGGAACGGGAGCCGTAGATATCAATAGGTCCTGCCAGCACGGAATGGAACGGCAATGGCACGCTGAAGGACATCGCCAATTCTGCCGGCTCCGTAATGCCCATAAAGGAGAGGCGCCGGATGCTGCGTCGGATCAGCTCGGCGCTGCCTCCATCGTGGCGCTGTTTCGCCTTTGTCAGGACGCTGAGGGCAAAACCGTTTTTGACCTTGCCAAGGGCGATGATCGCTTCCCGAACCACATCCGGCTGCTCAAATGAGATCAAAATATCCAGAAGCGCCACCGAGTCAGGGCTGTGGGTTTCGGATAAGCGCCGGATCATCTGCTCACGGATGTCATCAGCGGCATCCAGAAACAGGTCCATGAAGCGCACCAGTCCACGCTCGCCGTCGTTCAGGCATTCCATAATGAAGCCATCGATCGTGCTGGCGCCATAGCCGGTCATCTTGGCAAAGGGGGGGGCGGTAACGTCGATGCCGCTGTCCTGCAGGGCATCCAGCAGTGCCAGCCGGCCGTCCTCCTCCAGATCCTTGCGGCGCAAGGTGATCTGGATCAGCTGGTCGAGCCAGTTTGAATCATCAAAGAAATCGAGCATGCAGGTATAGCGGTAGATGGCAGTGCCGCTCTTTTCCTGCCACAGCTTACGCACCAGCGGCCTGAGCGCCCGTCTGCCCGACTTTTGCAAACGCTTGCCGATGCGTTCCATCTGGTCGCTGGTCAGATCATCCCGTTTGAGAAAGTCCAGCAGGCGTATGATGCGCCGCCGCTCCCACAGGGATTTATCAAGTTTCAATGGTATGGTCATGTTCTTGAACGCTTAATCCTTCCTGAATAAGGGAGGCAACTCTATCACACAAACAGCTTGAAGGCAATCATGGGGTAATGGCTTTGGGAAAGACGTGCTGCCGGGTAATTAAAAAAAGCCCCGTATCTGCTTGGAACAGTTACGGGGCTTAAAAACAATATGAAATTCCATTTAAAACCGGATCAATAATCCGCCCCAGGTCAGACCACCGCCAAAGCCCATGGCCAGTACCAGATTGCCCGGCTTGATGGTGCCGTTGCGCAGATTTTCGTCCATCACCAGTGCCACTGAGGCGGCCGAGGTGTTGCCGCAGCGGTCGAGGTTGAGCAGAAAACGCTCCTTGGGAAAGCCGCTTTTTTTGGAGATAAAATCGATCATGCGCACGTTGGCCTGATGCGGGATGATGTAATCCAGATCCATGGGAGTGATGCCGGCTTTTGCACAGAGTTTGTTGATTATGTCCGGGATGACCTCGGTGGCAAAGATGTAAACCTGCTTGCCCGCCATCTGGAAAAAGATCTCACGGGCATCGATCGTCTCTGGTGTGACCGGCTTGCGGGAGCCTGAAGACGGAACCTGTATCAGCGGCCACCCCTTGCCGTCACTGCGCATGTAGGTATGCTGAACGCCGATCTTTTCATCTCCGCCACTGCTCAAAATAACTGCTCCGGCACCGTCACCAAACAACGGACAGCTGTTCTTGTCGTTGAAGTCCAGAATTCTGGAGTAGGTGTCGGCGCCGATGGCCATGATTGTCTTGTACTTGCCGCACTTGATAAAGTTGTCTGCCACTTCAAGGGCATAGACGAAGCTTGAACAGACCGCATTGATGTCAAAGGCAAAGGCGTTTTTGGCCAGGATGTTTTCCTGCACCATGCAGGCGGTGGAGGGAAGGCTCATGTCAGGGGTGGAAGTGCCGACAACGATGCAGTCGATCTCGGAAGCATCTATTCCGGCTGCCTGCAGCGCATTTTTTGCCGCGATGGTGGCCAGGTCGGAGGTTGCCTGATCGGCGTGGGCAAAGCGACGTTCGCGGATTCCGGTTCGTGAAAAGATCCACTCGTCGGCATTCTCCACCAGATAATCAAAGTGGCTGTTAGGTATCACCCGGTCCGGCATGCATGAACCACTGCCGATGATTTTTGAAACTATCATTGTTTTTCCGCTTCCTTTCGTACTGGACGACCGAAATTCATTAAGAATAAATCTTTTTCAGTTATCTCACAAAATAACACTGTTTGTCAATTGGAATGCCGGGAATCTGTAGCATTTTTGACACAGGCAAAAAAGTTTACTGTTTTTCCCGATAGTTGAGAATATCCACCACTGAAACTACCCAGACAATAAAAAAGGCGGCCAGGACCGCTTTACCGAATCCTGATACCCCGTCAAGCGCCTTCATCACCTCGGCTGGTGATATAACTACCGCGCCGCCGGCAATCTGCGAGGCGATCACCGGAGAGAGCCCCTTCAACAATACAAACAGCGCCAGCAGCAGGATCAGGTTTACGATCACCAGAATTATGCCTCCGGCAACTTTACGGCCGAGATAAAGCTGTCCAAGCCCCGGCAACACCAGGGCAGAAAGCAGCAGGGCAGTCAGTTTCTTGTTCACCGGGCACCTCCCTGTGTTGCGGCAAGCATTGCCACCATCTCGCCATGGATCAAGCCATTACTGGCAACTATGCGGTGGTTGGAGACATCATAGGCCGAACCGTCAAAGGTGCTGACCGTTCCGCCTGCTTCGCGGATCATGAGAACCCCGGCAGCCACATCCCACGGTTTCAGCTTGAGCTCCCAAAAACCATCCAGGCGGCCAGCCGCCAGATAGGCCAGGTCAAGGGCTGCAGCACCGGCCCGCCGGATTCCCCTGGCTGCTTTCTGAAAGGCAATGAAACTGGCAAAGTTGTTGGCAGGATCCGTGGCGCAGTCGTAAGGAAAACCTGTGCCCAGCAGGGTGTCCCTCAGGGGGTATCGGGTTGAGACATGCAGCCGGCGACCGTTCAGATACGCCCCGCCACCCTTTGTTGCAGTGAACAGTTCATCATGCATCGGATTATAGATGACACCCACCAGAAGCTCACCGGCGGATTCCAGGGCGATTGACGCGCAGAACCAGGGAAAGCCGTGGGCATAGTTGGTGGTGCCGTCCACCGGATCGATGATCCAGCGCAGCGATGATCCGGTACAGGGATACTCGCCCTCCTCGGCCAGGATCATATGGTCGGGGAAGCGGGCCAGCAGATGTTCCACGATCAACTTCTCCGAATCCCGATCGACCTCCGTCACCAGATCCTTGTCACCCTTCATGTCCACGGCGACCTGGGAAGCGAAACGAAAACGCTGGTATCGTCCCGCCAGAAGGGCGGCCTCCACTGCAACATCAAGATAATCCGTATGTTTTTTCATTCAGGCACCTCAACAAAGAAGGCGGCACAATGCCGCCCGTAACGTGCCATTTATAGCAGAGCGCTTCCGGGAAGGCAAGCGCGCCCATCATTGTTCTTTGACATTATAAGCGCTTTAAGGCATATTCTAACCTCTTTTTATTATATCTTGCGGAGCAATCACGTGGTCCTGATGGCGAATATACTACTGGCACTGGCCAAGATCGTTGAACTGGCAGATGGTCTTTTGACCATCTACAAATACCTCCTGTTGGCCAGCGTAATCATTTCATGGATAAATGCCGATCCATACAACCCGATTGTCAACTTCATCTATCGCGTCACCGAGCCGCTGTTGCGCAGGATCAGGCGTCACATGCCCGATACCGGCATGCTGGATCTCTCCCCATTGGTGGCTTTTGCCATCATCTACGTGCTTCAGATCGTCGTATTCAATACGGCCTATGAGTACCTGATGACCGCCAGCATGTCACTTAAACTACGAGGTTGACCTGAATGAAAATCACACCGCTTGACATACAGCAACAGCAGTTCAAGGGTAAGATGCTGGGTGGACTCGACCCGAATGATGTGGATGCCTTTCTGCAGACCGTTGCCTCGGAGATGGAAAACCTGGTTCGCGAGAACAATGAACTCAAGGAGCAGCAGTCCCGACAGAGCCGGGATATGCTGGACATGGCGGAGAAGGAAAAGGATCTGCGCGAAACCATGCTGGCGGCTCAGCGCATCATCGAAGATATGAAGGCCAACGCCAAGAAGGAGGCCTCGCTGATCATCTCCGAAGCCGAACTGAAGGCTGAACGGATCGTTGCCGACTCCGAACGGCAACTTGGTGAACTCAAGGCCCGCATTGAAGACCTCCGGCGGCAAAAAATCCAGTTTGAGATGAGCCTGAAGGCCCTCCTGGACAGCTTTGCCCGCCAACTCTCCGGCGATGAGCAGACCTGAACCCACTCTATTCACAGTCACCGAGGACGGCATCATTCTCAATCTGCACATCCAGCCGCGGGCATCGAAAAATGAGGTCTGCGGATTGCAGGACAATGCCCTGAAAATCAGACTTACCTCGCCGCCGGTGGATGGCGCTGCCAATAAACTTTGCCGCGAGTTTTTGGCCGGCCTGTTCGATGTTCCCAAGTCCGCGGTGGAAATAATCTCGGGTGAAACCTCCCGCCATAAGCGGGTCAGAGTACGCAGCAACGATCCTCACCGGCTCCAGCGCATTATCAGCGAAATAATCATTCAACACTGATCTCATAAGGCTGAAATACACTACGAAAGGAAACAACAATGGCACAAGCAAAAGACGGCGACAAGGTCCGCGTGCATTACACCGGCAGGTTGGATGATGGCAGTATATTCGATTCATCGGAGGGTTTTGTCGATGAGTGCGAAAGCGACAGCTGCGGCTGTAACAGCCGGGCCATGGAACCGATGGAGTTTGTCATCGGCGCCGGCAATCTGATCCCCAAATTCGAGCAGGCGGTCATCGGACTCGAACCGGGACAGAGGGCAGAGGTAAAGATCGCGTCCGACGACGCTTACGGCCCTCGGGCAGATGAAATGGTCGCAGTGATTGATCGCAGCGAGCTTCCTGAGGGGGTCACACCGGAGGAAGGGCAGCATATGGAGGTTGTTCTCCAGGATGGAACTCCGCTGCCGGTCCTGGTGACCGAGGTGACGGACACAACCGTTACGCTGGATGCGAATCACCCGTTGGCAGGCATGGATCTCTCCTTCGATATCAAACTCGTGGAGATAGTATAAACGGAGCTGGAGCGGATTTAATCTCCTGCATATCACACCATAGAAAAGGGCCGCTGACATAATGTCTGCGGCCCTTTGTTTTCCAATTTGCGAAGGCGGTCCTGATTTATTTCCCTGTCGCCACCGTGGAGCCGGCCGGCTCCACGCCATAGTCCTTGGCCGCAGCCGGGGGATTGGAGATGACGAGCACAAAGGGGATGGCCTTGTTGACCGCAACCTCCATGTTTGCCAGTGAATCACCGAACTGGTTGGCCATGGCTGCCTCGATCTTTTCTGCGGGCAGGATGGCGATCTGCTCTTTTGTCAATGGATTGCCGCAGTAGGCATTTTTGGCAACCACCACCTGGCCGTTGGCGTCATAGACCATTCCTTTGATCTGTATGGAAGCACGCGGTTTCTTGTACTCGTTGACCGCCTCGCCGGTAATCACCAACAAGTCGCCGATCAACGGATTTTTAACATAGGATGCCTCAACGGAACGCAACGTGATCCTTCCGCTTTCCGCCACCCCTTTCCCTTTATCTTCCGTGAAGGTGGAATACCCGAAGAAACCGAGCACCGCCACCAAAAGAAGCGATACAACAGCTATCAACCAGCCGAAAACAGAGCTTTGCTTGCGACGTGAACCAATGGAAAGTGGCGGCAATTCATCCTGAATCTCCTCCGCCGCCGGCCCTGTTGTGATAGTATCATCTTCGTCAGGCACTGGTTTTGACTGAGCCTCGGCCAGTGGGGCAAAGAGCAGTTCCTGAGACGGTTTAAGCTCGTCGGGATGGACCTGCTGCACGGCAACCGATGACAGTTCGTCTCCGAAATCGATCTCACCGAGGCTGAATGGTTCATCGCTCCGGGCCTCTTCCTGCGCTGCCTTTTTAGTATCTCCGGCAGTGGTGTCAATTCCCATGGAATCGGCGAATTCATCCATCTGAAAATCGAAGGTAATCGGCTTGGACGGTTCCTCGGCCGGTTGAACCGCAACCGCATCGCCAAAAAGGTCGTCGCCCCCGAAATCAAAACCGCTGAAATCATCTTCACCGGCAACCTCTGGAGGCGTCGGGGACCCAACCATGGCGATGTCGCCCAAGTCGGGAGCCTTATCGGCTGCAGCCGCTGTGCTGTCAATATCTTCGGGAACATCGCCGAAATCGAAACCCGCAAAATCCACATCGTCAACTGCTGTTGGCCGAGGTTCATCCTGGTCAATTGCAAAACTGTCCGCTTCCGGGGATGGTGTGCTGAAATCATCATTGGCAACAGCAGGAATCTGCTCGTCAGCAGTAAATGAGAAGCTATTTTCACTACTTTCCTGTTTGTCAGGGCCAGGCATATCAAAGGAGAAGGCATCAAAGCTTTCCGTTTTAGCGGCAAGGTCATTGTCTGCCCAGGCAGAATCATCAGGTGACTCCGGAGAAGATTCGGCAACGGAAGTTGACTGCTGTGAGGCAGGTTGGGCCGCAGCCTCAGCTTCATTGCCCGAGGAGACCGACTCGTCGAGCAGGGCGCTGAAATCCGTTTGGGGCTCTGCTGCCTCCGGCTGTTCCTTTTTGACGACAAACACATGTTTGCACTTGGCGCAACGGACCTTGACCCCTTTGTCGGTGACTTTGGAATCATCAAGCCTGAACCTGGTTTGGCACTGTTCACACTGGATAATCATCTGTGACTCCCCGGAGAGGATTGAATTCGATGCGCCAGACGACGGAACTGCCTGAAACAACGGTAATCTTTATACCAGAAAAATTTGAAGGGTGTCAATCTTATTACATAGCCCCTGATGCTGTAACGGCGCTGTTTTGCGAACATATTCCGGCAATGGGGCAGGTAAGACAGGTCAGGGGATCCGTGCCGTCACATCCAGCGGAGATGCCGAGATGTGCCAGGGAAAAGTCGTATTTCACCGGGTCAGCCGGGTCGAACTGCCGCAAGGCAGCGGTGATCTCCCTCGCCATCCGCCAATCGGCGCTTTTGCGGCGGGTGAATCCCAGGTAGCCGCTGATGCGCTGGATATGGGTGTCCACCGGGATTATCAGTTTGGCGGCGGAGATCCCCTGCCACAGGCCCAGGTCGATGTCGTCGGCCGGTCGGACCATCCAGCGCATAAACATGCATAACCGCTTGCAGGCGCTTCCCGAAACAGGGGCGGGAAAGAAAAAGGGAAAGTATGAATTGGCGGGGATTGTCTTCGCGCCGAATACCGGGGAATAATCCTGGTTCAGCACCGCTGCGGAATAACTGTTGAGCGCCCCGGTCAGATCCTCGGCATCGGTCTCCAGACCGCGCAGGAAAAACGCTTCGATGCAGCCGTCCTGCTTTATCATCAGCCGGATGGCCCAGAGCAGGGCACACAGGTCGCGGCCGTCATTGAAGCGATGCTTGAACCTGGAAAATGTCCACAGCCCCAGCTTTGGTTCGAAATTGTCCACATAACGCCGCGGCGACGGGCCCATCTCAACAAAGATCGACTCCAGCGTGCGCAGGATGATGCTAACATTGCCATACGCAAAGGCAGAAGCAATAATCGCAGCCACCTCCTGATCGGCAGGGTCGGGGTAGCGGTGGCAGAAAGAGAGCGGATCATTGGCCAGGTGCTGCGAAGAACGGGTCGCGTAGAGGGCGTCGAGGGTGTCCTTGATATCAAAATTTGCCATGGATGTGATGACCTTTACAACGCAAAGAGTCTGTATGCAATTTTGCATGGTTAAATAGCATGCAACACCATGAAATGCAATTTTCCAAAGCAGACAAGGCCCACCTTATGTACTAACAACACCGCTCTCCCCCTGTCTGAATCGAATGGCGATGGGCATTATCGTGCCATAAACGCTGAACATTCCATTCACCAAAGTTGTAATGCCGGTAAAATTATTATATAAAATTAATAATGAAACTGTTATGAGGTAACGTAAGGCTAATGTAATGAGGTCAAAAATGGATAATCCTCTTAACTCCCCCGGTCTTCTCCCCTGTACTGCCCAAGTTGACAACCTGGTACACGACAAGACCGTAAACAAGCGATACCTGGTCAACAAACTCAATTTCCTGAATTTCCAGGACCAGACCATCCTCGTCAGCTTCAGGCATGCCAGATACGACAACACCATATCCTTCCGTGCAAAACCTCTCCCCTGCGCAGGTGAGCACCTGGAATGCACCTGGGAAGACAGCACCGATATCGAACAGATGCTGAAGATGTACCGCTTCGAATACCTGCTCATTACGGACGGCCACAAACTGCTCCTCGTCAATGCGCAAGTGATTTGCATGAACTCCGGTGGCATTACCCTTCTCTTGCCAGCGAACTGCCGGGAATACAAGAACAGAAGAATAAAAAGACATCCATGCATCGGGATCACAACGCAATTTTCGCAGAACAGCACGCTGTTCCATGGCCCCCTCATCGATTTCACACCTGTTTCGTTTCTGGTGGACGGGAGTACTGAATCGCCGCATGCCGTGCGCTGGACCATGGCGGATTCGAGAGTGAATCTTCATCTTTATGCGGGTACTGAAATTTTCTATACCGGTGAATGCACGATCACCCGTGAAAGCCGCAATCAGAAAGACGGCAGCAGAAGGTTGGTTTTGAGCCCCATAACCGGCGCCGTCCAGCTCATCAAGCCGAAACAGTACCGTAACAAGCGACAGGAGCTTGTCCCATCTCCCAACGTTGTTTTCAAGCACCCCTTGATTGGCAGCACGGTGAATCTCAAGGTCGTTGACCTCTCCGGTTCCGGATTTTCCGTGGAGGAAAGCGTTGCGGCTTCAATCCTGCTGCCGGGGATGATCATTCCGGGGATCGAACTCAGTTTTGCCCATGGGTTGAGCATACGCTGCAAGGCCCAGGTTGTATCGCGAAACCAGGTTGAAAATGTGGGAGAAGAGGGGGTGGTGAAGTGCGGACTCGCCATTCTTGACATGGATATCCACGAGCATGTGAAGCTTCTGTCCATCCTGCATCAAGCGGAAGACAAGAACTCCTATGTCTGTACCGACGTCGACATGAATGCACTATGGGACTTCTTTTTCGAAACCGGATTCATATACCCGGAAAAATATGCCTATTTTCAGGCAAACAAGGAGCAGATCAAAAAAACCTACGACAGGCTTTACGGCCAGAACCCCCATATAGCGCGGCATTTCATCCATCTGGAACGTGGAATGATCCTGGGCCATATGGCCATGGTCCGCTTCTACGACGATTCCTGGCTGATCCACCATCATGCTGCCAGGAAATCGGTTTCCGCGAAGGCGGGCCTGAAGGTACTGAACCAGGTCGGTCAGTATCTGAATGAGCTGCAAAATCTCCATTTTACCCGTCTGCACTTTGTCTACTGCTATTTCAGGCCCGAAAACCGGTTCCCCAACAGGGTGTTCGGCGAATTTGCACGCCAACTGGACAACCCTCGGGGGTGTTCCCTGGATAAATTTGCCTACCTTCATTACCGCGGGAAAAACATTGATGATGGCACCATACCTGAACCATGGAAATTGGCCGAGGCAACCCCTTTCGACTTTGCGGAGCTGAGAAGTTTCTATGCGTTTGTGTCAGGAGGCCTGATGATCGACGCCTTTGATCTGCATCCGGACTCCGCCTGCCGGGATGAAGTTGCAATGGAATACCGGAATTTGGGATTCAAGAAGGAGAAACATTATTATGCCCTGCGGAAGGAGGGAAACCTCAAGGCCATGATTATGGCGAACTGCACCGATGCCGGCTTCAACATGGCCAATCTTACCAACTGTGCCATCTTTATTGCGCTTGACGAAACAATACCGGCTGACATCCTGGGACTGGCCCTCGGACAGGTGTCCGAGCTTTATGATGATGAGGAGATGCCGGTCTTGATCTATCCCTTGTCTTTTGTAGAAGAACGGAACCTACAATACGAGAAGGTTTACATGCTCTGGATACTGGACCTGCACTACAGCGACGATTATTTCAGGTTCTGTGACGGTCTGTTCAAGGGTGCCAGAACAACCGATTGAGCATATTCCCCGGAGATGACATGGAGTCTTCAAATCTCAACGGTATACCGCTTTACAACAGCCGGATCATTGATTCATATATCAGGCTCATCAAGCAGAAATACACCGACGTCAACGTGGGCGAACTCTTGAATTTCGCTGGAATGAAAGGTTACGAGGTTGCGGATGAAGCCCACTGGTTCACGCAGGAGCAGGTAAATCGCTTCTATGAGAAACTCGTGCAAGTCACCGGAAATCACAACATCGCCAGGGAGGCAGGCCGCTATGCTGCATCGCCGGATGCACTCGGGGCGATGAGGCAGTTTGTCCTGGGACTGATGGGCGCTTCCAATGCCTTTGAGATTATCAACAAGACTACCGCCAATTTTACCAGGTCTTCCCGCTACGAATCCAGGAAGATATCTTCCAACAAGGTGGAGATTACGGTTACTCCCATTATAGAAGGTGTGGAACAACCGTTCCAGTGTGCGAACAGGATCGGCTTTTTCGAAGCAATGGTCCTTATCTTCAACCTCAAAATCCCAGATGTTAGGCATTTTCCGCATATCGAGCATACCGAGTGCATGTTCAAGGGGGGTAAAGTTTGCCGGTATGTGGTTACATGGGAGAGATCACTCGCCGTCACCTTGAAAAAATTAAGTGTCATGGTAATCCTCCTCCTGGCACTCTTCAACCTGGCGCAGTTGCTAATGGAAAATTGGACTGTTTTTGAGACTTCGCTGCTTGGCTCTCTGTTCATGGTCATGCTTCTTGCCCTTGGCATAGAAATGGCCGAGAAAAAAGAACTGCAGGTGAGCTTGAGCAATACGAGAGAGGCCAATGACAATCTACTTCATCAGATAAATATCAACTACAACAATGCATTGATGACCAACGAGATAGGTCAGGCGCTCGGCCGGTATAGCAGCACCTGGGATATCCTGGCCCATGTCACCAAGATCATGGAAAAACGACTCGATTTCAGCCGTGGGATGATTCTAATGGCAAACCGCGAAGGAACAAGGCTGGAGATGGCAACCTGCTACGGATATGACGAGGTACAGTACCGCTATATCAGAAAGTGGTCTTTCCATATGGACAGGCCTGCATCAAAAGGGGTATTTGTACGGGCGTTCCGGGAGCAGAAGCCATTTTTCATCAACGACCTGAACGATATTGAGGAGGATTTATCGCCCCGCAACCTCGTCTTTGCGAGAAAGCTCGGAACCCAGTCGTTCATCTGTTGTCCGATCATGTGCGAAGACAATCCCATAGGTGTAATTGCCGTCGATAATATTAAGACAAAGAGGCTGGTTGTCGAGAGCGATGTGAGTCTGTTGATGGGAATAGCATCCATGATCGGCATCAGCATCCGAAACAGTGAGCTCATTGAAGCCAGGGTGAGGGTTTTCAAGTCGGTTCTGCTCGTACTGGCAGCGAGTATCGACGCACGCGATTCCCTCACGGCAGGCCACTCGGAAAAAGTCACCGAATATTCAATCGCCATATGCAAAGAGGTTGGGCTTTCCCCTGATTACTGCGAAGTAATAAGGGTTGCCGCTCTTCTACATGATTACGGCAAGATCGGCGTCCCTGACAATATACTGAAGAAGGAAGGCAAGCTGACACCGGAAGAATTCGAGGTTATCAAGAATCACGCAGCAAAAACATCCGAGATCCTGGCGAAGATCGATTTCGAGGGAATTTACTGCGAGACCCCCGAGATTGCCGGTGGACACCATGAAAAAATGGATGGGAGCGGCTATCCGCGAGGGCTGAAGGGGATGGACATCCCTGTAGGGGCAAGGATAATCGCCGTGGCAGACTATTTCGAATCGATCACGTCAAAACGTCACTACCGTGAGCCGATGCCCATCCACGAGGCTTTCACCCTTTTGCGGCAGGAATCCGGAACCCATCTCGACGAAAAGTTCGTGGAGGCGCTTATCACCTACTACACCAGGACTTATCTCGATAATACGGCTCCTCCCGAAGATGTCATCTAATGCCAATTTCATACCCAGGGTTGAAATCATTTCGATGAGGTTTGGGGTGACGAAGTCATACAAGCTGGTTGAAAGATGCTGCGCACGCTCAGGGTAATGGCTTGCGCCCTCTACAGGAGATCAACGGAGTGTAAGTAAATCTTCGCGGGTCGGCAAAGAAGGCCCTGAATTCCTCCAGGAATCCCTCATAACCGTTCTTGTATTGGTCGAAACGGTATCCGGAATTTTTTGCCGCAACTTCCACCTTTTTTGCCCAGTTATAGGCGTCCACCTGATTCAATGCCCCATAAATCAGGTGATGATACCCAACATCCACACAAATGTCGTCGAAGCCGAGGTCATAAAGGAACGCATAGAGTTTGCGGCCGGCATAAGGGTCAAAATCATGGTCTTTTTCCAGGTTATCCATGATGCCGCATATGGTTTGCTCCAACCTGTCAGAGAGCCCGTAATGATTAAGGCAGTTGTAATCGAGGTCGATCAGGCACAGAATTCCTCCCGGAGCCAGTATCTCCGCCAGGTTTGACACGATCTCACTGCTCTTCGCCTTGTGGTACTCAAGTACGAAACGGACCCAGATGAAATCGAACCTGCCGAGGTCCTGCAATGGCTGGTAAAAATCCTTGCAAATGAATGAGATCCCGTTCTCGGTGTAATGCTCGGAAGCATGTCTTATTCTGGATTCAGATGCATCAATACCGACGATTTCCCCTGCCGGCTGAATGAGTTGATGCAGATAACGGGTCGTAATTCCCGAACCGCAGCCGATATCGGCGACCCTCATCCCGGGTTGTATTCCGGCCCAAAGCGACTGCTTCCTGACCGCCTCGCTGTCTGTCTTCAGATCAAGGCGGAGGGCTTCTTCATTATGCTCCATGATGTATTGATGTTGGGTCATGAGCAATCTCCGGTATCAGACTTTCTGGATATGTGGTAAACATTATTTAAAATATTTTAACACAAATGTCACGGGCTGTATTCTCTACAACCAGATTTAACAGAAATTTTGCTTCATACCCCAGCCGGAAATTTGATAAATCAGCCTGGAGATCATACATCAAGTCTGTATGGAGATATTATGACCAAAGTGAAGGAACTGTTGCAGTCGGCAACTCTCGCGTGGCTCATTACCTGTGCATGGAGTGTAACCGCCAATGCTTCAGGATTCGGAATTTTTACACAGGGTGCAGCAGCTCTCGGCCAGGCAAACTCCGTTGTGGCTCACCCGGAAGGCCCATCCGCTCTTTTTTTCAACCCTGCCCTCATAAACCAGCTCACGGGAACACAACTGGAAGCAGGCACAACCCTCATCTTCCCCCAACGGCAATTCACAGATCCAGGCGGCGACACAACAACAACGAAAGACACAATCTTCTTTCCCAGCACGTTTTATCTGACCCATGCGTTTAACGACGACATCGGCCTCGGGCTGGCGGTTTTCAATCCTTTCGGTCTCTCCACCGACTGGGGAGGGGAGTGGAGTGGACGCTACCTTGCCACCAAATCCGAGATCCAGACCTACAACATCAATCCCGCACTGTCGTATCGGGTTCTCCCCGACCTATCCATTGCCGCCGGGCTCGACATCCTTCTGCTCGAAGCCACACTGGAAAGCAAAATACCGTCAACTTCGATCGGTATTCCCGGGCCGTCCTTCGATGTGGCGCAGAAGTTCACCGGTTCCGGGAGCGGAGTAGGGTATAATGTCGGCTTGCTCTGGAACATTACAAACGATCTTTCGCTGGGTGCATCATATCGAAGTGAGGTCAGGATCAACATCGATGGTGATTTCTCAGTAGGCATTTCACCGCAGAAAACAGCCGGGAATGCTTCGATCACCCTTCCGCAGCAGGTTTTCGCCGGGATTTCATACCAGGTTTCGGAGCATTTCGGGATGGAAGCGGGAATGCGCTGGGAAGACTGGTCATCGTTCAACCAGCTCAGGGTCAACCTCCCAGGCGTCTCAACAGCAGTGTACCCGAGGGATTGGCACGATACCTTCGCGGTTAATTTGGGGGGCAAATACAGGCTCAGCAACAGGTACTCTGTTTCAACTGGGTATTTGTACGGGTTGAATCCGGTGCCGGATCACACCTTTGAACCATCGATTCCTGATGCGAATACCCATCTCTTTTGTGTTGGAGGAGAGGCGCAGGTAAACAAACTGAAGATATCACTTGGATACGGCTATCAACTGCAGGAGGAGCGGACCAAATCCACAAACAGCTATGGCTCCGTCGCCAACGGAAGGTACAATTCTGATCTGCATCTGCTGGGGATCAGTATGAGCTGGAAGTTCTAAAATCTGCCATGGACGTGTTGAGCATTGGACAGAACTTCGGCAAGTCCGATCTACACATCCGCTTCACGCAGGAACTGGGCGGCATCCTCCGGTGAGGTGGGGTTGATGTAAAAACCGGTGCCCCACTCGAAACCAGCCACCTGGGTCAGACGGGGGACCAGCTCGATATGCCAGTGATAGTCAAGCTCCAGGGAATTCCAGTGGGTCGGTTTTCCCGGACGTCTATGCATGGGTGGAGCCGTGTGGAGGATAAAGTTGTAGGGAGCGTCGCGCAGCACGGTCTTGATCCTCAGCAGCATGTCTTTCATGGCCACCGCCAGCTCAGCCAACTGGGCATCGTTCATCAGGGCAAAATCGTGGCTGTGACGCTTGGGGAAGAGTCGCAGCTCAAAAGGTGAACTTGATGCATACGGGGCCATTGTGACGAAATTGGAGAACTCCTTTACCACGCGGACTCCTTCGCGCAGCTCAAAATCGATAAGATCGCAGAAGATGCAGCGTTCCTTGGCATTGAAGTAATTACGCGCCACCTTGAGCTGGGTGGAGGCCACCGGCGGCAACAACGGCACTGCTATCAACTGGCTGTGCGAGTGATGCAGCGTGGCGCCGGCCCGGGTGCCGTGGTTCTTGAACAGCACCATGTAGCGGAAGCGCAAATCCTTGCGCAGGTCGAGATAACGGTTGCGGTAGGCGCTCAGTACATCGGTGATTTCGTTGGAGGTCAAGTCGGCCAGGGTACGGCTATGGTCAGGGGTTTCAATGATCACCTCATGGGCGCCGATACCATTCATAACGTCGTACATGCCATAGCCGCGGTTATTGAGTTCACCTTCCACCCTCAAGGCCGGGTACTTGTTGGGGATCACCCGCACCCGCCAGTTGGCGGCATTGGGTAGACCACTGGGGCGGATGGCAAAGATCTCGGGCGGGGTTTTATCCTCATTGCCGTAGCAGAAGGGGCAGGCCACCATGCCGTCGCCTTCCGGTTCCACCTGGAAATCACGCGGCCGGCGGCCGCGTTCGGTGGCAATAATTACCCAGTGCAGTTTTATCGGATCCCAGCGCAGTTCAGACATGCAACCTCCAAAAGGCTAAATCAGCGTACAGTAGAGCAGCGTACAGGGAACGTAAAACCGATTTTTCTGTCCTCTGTCTTCTGTCCACTGTCCACTGTTTTATATCAACCAGTTATCCAATTCTATTTCTTGTCCGGCATAATACAGCATCAAGGGCGCATCCGTGGGCCAACGACCGATTTCCTCGTTGTCCCGCACCAGGGAAACATAGGCAAACAGTTTGCTTTTGGGAGTTGGCTTGATGCTGCCAAGTGGGATGCTGATCTCACAGGTCTTGGCGAACTTCCAGCGGCAGTGGCCGCTGGTCGGAACCCACACGTTGTTTTCCTTGACCAGCAGGAGTCCCTCGTCATTGCGCATCTGCAATGGTAGCCGGTACTCCCGGTCATAGATCAGGTGCAGATTGATCACATCGATCTCCTTGAGCAGCCGGGACAGATCCTGGACACCATCGATGCGGAAGAAGAAAGAGTTCCTGTTGTACCCGTAGTAGAAGCTTTGCAGCATGCGGTCCGACGAGTGCATGGCCGAACCCTGGCGGGTAAGATCGTACAGTCCTGCTGCCAGCCACTCGAAGTAATCGCTGACCCGTCCGTTGATATCGGGATCGATAAAGCCGGCCGGTTCGCGGATCAGGCCTGCCGGACTCTTCTTCTTGATCGGCTCAAGCAGCTCACGGGGCGGATCCTGCTCCAACATGCGGTAGACATTCATCAGGTGCTGGCGGAAAAGCCGGTCGAAGCGGTCGCTGTGCGGTGAGAAGTGATCGTCGCCATACCACCAGAACCAGTCGCTCCCCTCTGCGGCGTACAGGGAACGGCAGATCATCTCGGCAGCGACGTCTTCCGGCGGCGTGCCGCTTTCCAGTGCTTCCGCCACAACGGGATTGCCGGATACAGCTGCTGCCCGTGCCTGTGCAATCAGATCCCACGCCAGATTTTCCTCGGGATGACCGATCCAGATACCGTAGTTGCCGTTGATCCAGGAGCCGGGGTGGATGCTGTGCAGGCGCCCGACGAAAGCGGTGTGTTTCAGAACCTCGGAGCAAGTGGCCAGGTTGAGGGCCGGAGATTCGGAGATGCCGCGGTACATCCGCTGCAGGAAATCGTAGGCATTGTTGGAATAATATTCCCAGGCATTTTCACCATCCAGGATGATGGGAACCACCCTCCCCTCGCCGCCGACCCGGGCCTTGATGTTGGTGAGGCGGCCGATCAGATCGCCGGCAGCCCGGCCGGCATCCCACTGGGAGTAGGTAAACCCGATCAGGTCGGACAGCTGATGATCACGGAAAAAGACCCCCAGTTCGCCATGGTGGTTGGCAAAACGCCAGGGCCGGTAAAGCCGTTCCTTGTGACTTCCCAGGCCGCCATCCATGCTTTTTGCCAAGATCTCCTCATCGGTTGCGATCCAGCTTATGCCGCACTCATTGATAATTCCCAGGGTCTCGTCGCTGACCGAACCTTCCGAAGGCCACATCCCCTTGGGGGTAAAACCGAAGATTTCCTGAAAATAGTTTATACCCCTGCGGATCTGGGCACGGGCATCCTCGGGGTGGCGGAAACCGGCTATCGGCAGGGTGACGCGCGGCATGGCGGTCCGGGCAGCACGGATGTCACACAACAGAGGCATGATAGGGTGGTAGTAGGGGGTTACCGAAAGTTCGATACGCCCCTCTTGGTGGAGGCGTCTGTAGAGCGGGATAATCGCCTGCAGCAGTTCGCGCTGTGTTGCAAACAGCAGTTCCTTGTCGGCGGCGGTGAAATTTTCTCCTTTGGCGACCAGTTCGGCAAAGGCGGGATAACGCCGTCGCGCCGCCTCACCGGTCCAGGCCAGAAAAAACCAGACCTGCAGATCAAGCAGATCCTGATCGGTAAAGTGCCGTACCCGGTCACGAGCGCTGCCCGGCTTACCTTCACCGGCCATGTAGAGCAGTTCCAGATAGCGCCGGGAGGGTTCGATCATTCTTTGACGGTTGGCGGAGAAAAAATTCTCCAGCAGGAAGATGCGGTCATCCTGGGAAAGATCGGCGGGAGCGGCCTTGCCCTTCTCAAGAAACGGATCAACAGCGCTGCCGGCAGCATAGTCCAGCAGCTGTTCGATCAGCGAAGGCACCAGATTGAAGACCGCCTTTGCCCCTGGTGTATCATCCACGATGGCCGGCATGTCGAAGTAGTCCTTGATGCCGTGCAGGTAGGTCCAGGGAAGCGCGTATTCGTTTTTGAGCGGGTCCTTGTAGTATGGCTGATGCATATGCCATACAATGACCACGTCGAGAGGGGATGGCATGCCGGGCGGCTCCTTGCATCTTCAATAAACAGTAAGAACCGTAGGGGCGGGGTTTCCCCGCCCTGGTTATTCCCCCATCGGGCAGGGAGACCCTGCCCTACGCCAGCTCCTTCTTCCAGGTTTCAAGCTTCTTCTGGTATTCCGCCAACAACCTCTGGGCGGTCTTATGATCCTTGGCGTCGGCCACGATATGGACATAGGGGATGTACTGGTCCGGCAGGACCAGAACCCAGTCATCGCCGAAATGCACCTTGATGCCGTCGATAAAGGTCGCCTCTTTCTCCAGGCTATCCTCACTCATCTTGCGCATGATGCCCCCCTTCATCTCCCAGGCGCAGGACAGCTTGGTTTGCAGGAAAGCCCGGGATGGGACGTCAGAAAGCCCTTGGGAGAGCGGTATACCGCAAACTGCCGCAAGCTCCATCAGTTTGGCGATGGCAAACATGCCGTCAAAGGCGGCCTGAAAACGGGGGAAGGCAAAACGTCCGTCGGTGGTGCCGCTCAGGACGATCTCCGATGAGGAAGCTGCTTCCAGCATGGCGCGGTCGGAGCTTTTGGTGCGGGTCACCTGGCAGCGCTTCTGCCCGGCCATCTGCTCAATGGTGGAGGGCGCCTGAACCGGGACCGAAATGGTTCCCTTCTGGCCTGATTTCATCAATAACAGTACTACCAGGGAAAGCAATTCGACACCGTTATGGATTCGCCCGGTTTCATCCACCAGGGTAATGGACTCTGCGGTCGGATCAAGCCAGAAACCGGCCTGAGCACCCAGCGATGAAACTATTGTTGCCAGCTGGCTGAGTGCCTCGCCTTTTGCCTTGACCTGTACCCCGCGCCCCTCATCAACATATGCATTCAGTGCGATGACCGAAAAACCGAGCTCATTCAGGAGTTGGGGGAGGATCTGGCTGGCCGGAGAAAAACTGAAATCGACAACAAGCGTGCTGGCGGCTTTTTTCAGCACCTCACGGTCCAGCGCCCGCAGAAAACCTTCACGGTAAAAGTCGGCCACGTTGTTGATCTCGACCAGAACACCCGGCTCGGTGTGATGGGCACGACGGAAGTTCTCCTTGAAGAAGATGCGTTCCGCGTTTTTACCCATGTTGCTGGAGAAGTCGAGGCCGTCGCCATCCAGAAAGACGATCTCCAGCGCGGCTGGATCATCCTGGGCCTGGCGGAAATGTACCCCCCCTACCTCGCCGAAGGTCTTGAGCTTGTAGCGCACCAGCGGCAGCGAAGTCATCTTCATGTCGCGCACATTGACCCCGGCCGAGAGCAGCCCACCCACGAAGCAGCGTTTAAGCATCCGCGATGAGGGTGAAGAATCGCGGCCACACAGCACATAACTCCCCTTGGGGAGCGAGGTGCCGTAGGCGCACCCAAGCTTGGCCACAAACTCCGGGGTCAGCTCCACGTTGGAGAGCCCCTTGATAATAGCCCCCTCAAAGATGGTCTTTTTCCATTTCTCTCCCCAGATCATGTTGGAGGTGACCGTTGCCCCGGCCTCGATCATCTTTCTCGGCCAGATCTTGACATCGGCCCTGACGATCGCTTCGTCACCTATTGCGGTATCGTCGGCCACGATGACCCCTTCCTCAAGCACTACCCCCTGGCCGACACGGACGTTGGAACAGATCACGCTGTCGGTAATCTTGGCCCCTTTCTTGACATAGGAGTTGTCCCAGATGATGCAGCGGTTGAGCCTGACCCCCGATTCAATAGTGCAGTTTCGGCCGATGACCGAATCCTTGATGCGCACATCCCCCAGAACCTGGCTGTTGTCGCCGATCACGACCGTACCCTCCAGGCCGGATGCGTGCTCCAGCTTCACATCCGCCCCGATCCGCAGATCCTTGCCGACAAAATCCTGCTTCGGCTCGTCGATCTTCAGGTTGATCCTGCCCTTGAAAATATCGTGATATGCCTCGCGGTAGGAATCGGTGTTGCCGATATCGCGCCAGTATCCCTTGGCGGTCACGCCGTACAGCGCATCTTCATTTTTAAGCATCAGCGGAAAGAGGTCCTGGGAGAAGTCGAAGTTTTCCCCCTCTGGAATATATTGCAATATCTCCGGTTCCAGCACGTAGATGCCGGTGTTGATGGTGTCTGAAATGACCTCGCTCCAGCCGGGCTTTTCCAGGAACTGGGTGATGCGTTTTTCCTTGTCGGTGATCACTACGCCAAACTGAAGCGGATCTTTGACCGAGGTCAGCGTAATGGTGGCCTTGGCCTTGTTGTCGACGTGGAAATCAATGATTTTCTTGAGGTTGAAATCGGTCAGCAGATCGCCGCTGATCACCATAAATGGCTCGTCCAGGTACTTTTCCGCCGCCTTGACCGCTCCGGCAGTTCCCATGTCCTGCAGTGGGGTGACGTAGGTGATCTTGACACCGAAATCAGTGCCGTCGCGGAAGAAATTCTTGATGTAAAAGGGCTGATGGTAAAGCAGCATCACCAACTCGGTGATGTCGTGCTTCTTGAGGAGTTCCACGATGTGCAGCATGATGGGACGATTGAACAACGGAATCATCGGCTTGGGCATGCTGCTGGTTAGTGGTTGAATGCGGGTTCCGAACCCTCCGGCCATGATGACTGCTTTCATATTGGGACTCCTTGTAAGGAAATAAATATCAAGTCCCCCTTTTCAAAGGGGGATTTAAGGGGATTTGGACGGAGGAACTTCAAATGCAAAGCCCCACCCTCGCCCCCCTTTGAAAAGGACCCAAACGGCGGGCCTAAAGGGGGAATTATATCCCTGCTTTTGTCCGCTGGGCCTTCTTGGCCAGCACTCGCGCTATTTCCTGTTTCAGTTCGGTCAGGTCGCCGGATTTGACGATGTAACCATCCGCCAGCCAGGCGGAGAAATCGTCCTTGTAACAGGAAAAGGCAGAGCAGAGGATAACAGGCATCTCATGGCGTTCCTTGACCAGCCTCTGCAACAAATCAATACCGCTTTCGTTCTTCAGCTTGATGTCCAGCACCGCCAGGTCAAAGGTTGCCCCCTGGAGTTTTTCCACAGCCTCGGTCGTATTAGCAGCAGTAACCACTTCATACCCCTCATCAGCCAGTTCTTCAGCGTACAAAAGGCGGATATTGGCCTCATCATCAACAACCAGGATCTTATTCATGCGGTTACTCCTTTCGGATGGGAAGTGTAATAGTATAAATAATGCCAACGACAGGCAATGACTCGGCGCTGAAAGGCAGCCCCTGCTTTTCCAGCATGGTCTTGCACAGGGCCAGACCAAGGCCTGCCCCGAGATCCTGGGTTGCGGAGAACGGTGTCAACAAGGCATCCAATTCTTGTTGGGATATCCATCTGGCCCGGTCCTCGATGCGAATGATTACGTTTTCGCCTTCCTGGTAGGTGCTGATGCCGATGACTCCCCTTTCCACGGCACCGTCAAGATTGCTGAGCAAAATCGTGCGCATACAGTAGGAAATCTGCTTGAAATCGATGTAGACCTGTGACAGGTCCTGCCCGGCTGAAAACACGCAGGAGCAATCTCGTAACAGCAACGCCTCGTCGCTGTCGCGAAGAACGCTTTCTACCAAATGATTGGCATCCCAGAAGTCCTTGGTGGGATACAGCGAGTCGGAGTAATTGAGGATATCATCCAGCACCCCTTCCAGCTGTCGGGTCTCTCCGACGATGGATTCCATGAAGTCCCGTTTGGGATCGTCATTGGGGGTGTTCTTCAGCATGGAGCGGGCAAAGCCGCCGATAATCATCAACGGATTGCGGATGGAATGGGCAATGCTGGAGGTAATCCGCCCCACCAGGGCCATCTTTTCCATCCGGACAATCAACTCCTGCTGCTCCTTGAGTTTTTTGCCGGCCTCGGTGGCATGATTGAGCTCCACCTGCAGCCGGTCATAGAGCGAGGCGCGCTCGATGGCAAAGGCTACAGGGAAGGCAAATGTCTCCAGGGAGTGCATGTCATCTTCGGTGATACGACGATGTGTGATGCAGTTGTCAGCAATGATTATCCCCACTCTCCGGTTTCGCGAGATAAGCGGCATCAGCAGAAAGGTGTCAACTCCCAGCAATTTGGCAATTCCGGGGTCTACTTCAGGATTGTGAAAGGCATCCTCGACCAGCACCGGATGTTTGCCGTTCAGGGTTTTGATGAACAGATGGTTGAGATTTGCGATAGGCGTGGAGAGCTGCTCAAGAATATCGTGGAACTTGGCCCGTTCCGAGGAAAGTTTGTTCTGGCGAAAACTCTGGGCAAGGGCTTGAAGGTCCAAGTCGTTCTGGGAAATTTCATTCCATACCTGGCAGGCTTCCTCAAAGTTGCGTGGACCAATGGCCAGATACCCCTGAAGGCGCTCTCGATCCCTGTCGACCAGCAGCAGAAAAGCCCTGTTCATGCCAAAGCCTTTGCCCGCCGTAATGGCGGTCAACGCGACGGAGAGGACTTCTTCCAGATCGACCGAGCTCTGCAATACCGAACCCAAATCGTGAAGAAAGCGTACTTCCAGGGTTTTGTTGTCCAGGAAACTGGCCAGGGACTGGATCTGGGTCTTCTGATGCTGGTAATCGCTGTAAACAATGCTGAAAATGCGGGATAACGGATGGTTTTCGTCACGGAAGTGTGCCAGGTCGCCTTTGAACCGGTCGCACTCGAAACACTTTTCAAGAAGACGTCGCCGCGGTGACGTCAACAGATCTTCGTCCCCTGCGCCGATGTTCGGGCAGTCACCTGGTTCAATAGCATCCTTGTCCCAACAACATTCCCAAGCCACGGTAGTCCTCACGATTGAGTAAGTTTCTTTTAAGATATTATATCAGCGAATAAAAAAGTTCCAGTTAATGAATTTCATTGCGTTCTGTAAAATCCGTAACCATGTTTATTTGGTCTTCCAGGTCGTGCCCTGCGCAGAATCAAGGAGCTGGATACCCTTTGCCAGGAGGTAGTCCCGGATCTCATCACTTCTTGCGAAGTTTTTTTCTTTTCTCACACTGGCGCGCTCAACGATCAGCGCCTCGATCTCCTCAGCAGTAATGTCCATCTGGACGACACGTGCAGATTTGATACCTTCAAGCCACTGTGCAGGTCGGCTTCCGAACAGGCCCAAAACCCCGCCTACCTCCGCGAATTCGGCACGTATCCGGTGCAGCAGGGTAATCGCCGCCCTGTTGCCCGGCTGCATTTCCGCCATGAAACGATTGACCCCACGTACGACCTCGAAGACAACGCCAAGTGACTGGGCAGTATTGAAATCGTCGTCCATCGCCTCCTTGAATCGCGCCAGCATCTGTCCGCTCTTCTCAAGAAGCTCAGCTCCGACAGGCGGCAGATCATCCCGGGAGATCTCGACTATTGCAGCCGGATTCTCCCAAATGGCTTCATCCATGGCCGCCAGACATGAATATATCCGCTCCAGCCCGGACCGGGCCTCGTTCAGATTCTGATCCGAGAAATCAATCGGCGAGCGGTAGTGCGCCGAAAGGATAAAGAAGCGCAGCGTTTCGGCATCGAACTCCTTTAACACCTCACGAATGGTGAAAAAATTGCCCAGCGACTTGCTCATCTTCTCGGCGTTGATATTGACGAAGCCGTTGTGCAGCCAGTAGCGCACGAACTGGCAGCCATTGGCCGCCTCGGATTGAGCAATCTCGTTTTCATGGTGCGGAAAGATCAGATCCTTGCCGCCGCCGTGAAAATCGAAGGTCGTGCCCAGGAATTTCATGCTCATGGCCGAGCACTCGATGTGCCAGCCGGGCCGCCCCTGGCCCCAGGGAGATTCCCACCACGGTTCGCCAGGCTTGGAACCCTTCCAGAGGGCAAAGTCCATGGGGTTTTTCTTTTTTTCACCCACCTCCACCCTGGCTCCTGCCAGCATCTCCTCCAGGTTGCGCTTGGAAAGCTTGAGGTATTCCGGGAAGGTTTCCACGCTGTAATAAACATCGCCGTCGGAAGCGTAGGCATGCCCTTTGGCGATCAGGGCGCTGATGATGGCAATGATCCCGTCGATGTGATCGGTGGCCTTGGGCTCAATGGTCGGCTTTTCCAGCCCCAACCGGTCCATGTCCTCATCAAAAGCCTGAATAAAGCGCTCCGTTATGGCGCGGTAATCCACCCCTTCCTGGTTGGCGCGCTTGATGATCTTGTCGTCGATATCGGTGTAGTTGCGAACATAGGTGACATCGTAGCCGCTATGCTTCAGATAGCGGTAGATAATATCGAAGACCACGCCGGCTCGGGCATGGCCGATGTGACAGTAATCGTAGACCGTTACCCCGCAGACATACATGCCGGCCTTGCCCGGTACCAGCGGTACGAAAATTTCCTTTTCACCCGTGAGGGTATTGTAAACGCGCAGTGCCATAAAACCATACTCCTGTGGAAAATTGCGCTATTGTGCCTGTTTTTGGCAGGGAAGGCAAGCATGGAAACTCATTCTGCGTACCTGTGTGATCACCCCTGGAAGGGTTTCACTTCGACACCACGACAATCCCCGACTCCGTTACGGTATGGCCATTGCGAAGATCCTCGGCATGGTCATATCCGATGACCGCCCCCTCCGGGATAATCACGTTTTTATCGATGATAGCCCGTTTGATTTTAGCATATCTGCCTATGGACACATTCTCAAACAGAATGGAATCTTCCACAAGGCTGTAGCTGTGCACCATGCCGCGCGGCCCGATGATCGACCGGCGCACGGTGCCGCCGCTGGTTATGCACCCGGCGCACACATACGAGTCAAGATTCTGGCCTCGCCGTCCATCATCGTCGAAAACGGTTTTTGCCGGAGGCAGATTGCCCTGATTGGTCAAAATGGGCCAGTCATAATTGTAGAGATTCAATTGCGGAGAGACATGGATGAGGTCCATGTTTGCTTCATAGTACGAGTCAATGGTTCCCACATCCTTCCAGTAGCCGATTTCCTGAGTCATCATTCCCGGAATGACATTGTCGTTAAAGTTATAGGCAAAGACCCGGTCACTGTTTTTCAGCATCATGGGGATCACATGCTTGCCGAAATCAAGATCCTCATGGTTTTTCTTGCCTTCCTGCAGGACCTCTATCAGCTGTTTTGTAGAAAATATATAATTGCCCATGGATGCAAAGCAGGTTTCCCTGCCAGGAATCTTCTGCGGATCATTGGGCTTTTCCGCAAATCCGGTCACCCTGAAATCATTGTCCACGGAAAAGACCCCAAACCGACGGGCATCCTCCACCGGCACCTCCAGCGCGGCAATCGTGATGTCGGCGTTGTTCTTTTGGTGGTGGTCGATCATCTGGCTGATGTCCATCTTGTAGACGTGATCGCCGCCGAAGATGGCCACATACTCGGCATCGGAGGATTCGATGAACCTCAGATACTGGAATATGGCATCGGCAGTACCCTTGAACCACTCCTCGCTTTCATTCCTGGTTTCAGGTGAGATGGCAACGAAAAACTCGCCGAGACCGGTCCATTTGGCCCATGATTCCCTGATATGCTTGTAAAGAGAATAAGCCCGGTACTGCGTGAGGATATAGACCTTCTTGATGCCTGAATTAAACAGGTTGCTAAGTACAAAATCGATGATCTTGTACTTGCCGCCGAAGGCCACGCCCGGCTTTGGCCTGTTGTTGGTCAGCGGACTTAGCCGCTCACCTTTGCCGCCCGCCAGCACCATCGCTATCGTGTTTTTCGCAACATTACCCATAGGGCACATATTCCTCCTCCTTTGCGGGCGATATCAATACATGGACAACATTATTCCGCCATAAAAAACCGAACAGGTTTCAAAGTCAAGTCAAAGCGGCGTTGTCATGGTTTTATCCAGATTCCCGCCCCGATCTCCAGGGCAATCTCACGATGCCCGGTATAGACACTTTGCAGGCGCACCCCGTTTTCATGCAGCAATATCCCGACCTCAACCTCATGAAACAGATCGTTCCATTTCTTGTCCCCGACAATCAGGAGCACCGTGGCATTCAGCTGGCGAAGTTTCAGGTACAGTTCGGTAATGTTTTTGATGTTTGGCGGGAAGAAATCCTCCACCGGATCAAGGACGATCAGCTTTGTTTTGTAGTACTCGCTGAATTGTCTCAGGTAGGTATAGGTCTTGGTCTGACCACCGGACACATCGATCAGCTGTGGTGTTATTTCATAACACTCGTCATACATGGAGATGTAGGTCAGGTTCTTCACCTCATCATCGACCTTCTGTTGTATGTCCGGTGCGGTCTTGGACAACTCCCTGACCAGCCTCTTGAAACGCCGGTGATTGTCCTCATCGGCTTCCCGAGCGTCCAGGTACAACACCTTCCCCGGCTGCAGGCAGGAATAGGTGCCGAGAAACGGGATGTCAAAGGCGACCGTCATTGCCAACTGCATGGCCAGGGTCGTTTTCCCATAGACACCGTTGGTCTGCAGGGAGACCAGGGAGTTGGCCGGAACCAGCTCATCGATCAGGTATTCATCCGGTTTCGGCACAATCAATTCCCGGTTCTGCCACTCCTGGACACCAAGATGCCGGGCAAAGGGGTTATCTTCTATCTGCATGGTATTCATGGCTGATACCTCGCATTCTTAACCCCTCCCCCGCCTCCCCTTAACTTAAGGGGAGGAGCTTTACAGGCGTTCCCCCTCTTAAGATAAGAGGGGGCTAGGGGGAGTTATGATTATTTTTAAATCAACTCTTCTACTAATACTCCCGCGCAAACATGAACAGCACGATCGCAATTGCCAGGCAGGTGACGGGAAACAGGAACGCGGCATGATAAGCCTGGGGCGGCGCCCCTACCGCTATCCGCCCGTAGGACCCGATTATCAATCCCATGACCTGCTGAGTTACTGCCGCCCCCATCAGGACAAAGAAGTTGAGCGAGGTCAGGGCAGTACCTACGATCTCTACCCTGAACATGGCCCGGATGATCGGATAGATCATCACCCCGCTGGATACCGCAATGCCAATGGTGAAGAAACCGGCCATGAGCAGCGGTTGCGGCAGAGAATCGGCCAGGCCCAGGAAGCCGGTCATGAGAACAAGCAGCAGCATCTGCCCTGCCAGCAAGGTTTTTTTGTAGGACTTGAAGAAGCGTCGGGCAATAGTATCGGTCACCATGCTGCCGCTGATAAATCCGAGCGAGGTGAACATGAGCATCTGTCCCGTTGCTGCGCGGGAAAGGTGCAGCACCTCCATCAGGTAAGGCCCGCCCCACAACCCCTGCAGCGCCAGATAGTTGCCGTACCAGGCAAAGGAGATGATCCCCAGCAGCCAGAAATCGCGACAGCTGAAGATTTCGCCCCAGGCGGCCAATACCCCGGTTTTTTTAATCATCTCGACCGGTGCCACTGAATCATCTGCCGGCCTATCCCGCACCATCCCGAAGACCAGCATCGTCACCAGAACCTGGACAATGCCGATGGCCAGGAAGGATGTGCGCCAGCCAAAAGCAGCCACCGCCAGCGCCAGGGGCGCCGTGGCCGAGAGATTGCCCAGATTGCCGACCGCCACCATAAAGCCGGAAATACGCCCGAATTCCTGTTTCGTGTACCAGTGGCTGAAGACCGCAAAGGTGGCCATCAGCACCGCTGCAGTGCCGATGCCGATCAGCACCCGCGCCGTCATGGCCATGGCCAGGCTGTTTGCCTGGGAAAAGAGGATGCCGCCCATGGCGGTCAGGACACCACAGCCGCTGATCACAAGACGGCTGCCGAGACGGTCGATCATCGGCCCCAGCGGCAGTTGGGCAACGGCATAGACATAAAAAAGGATGCCGGAGAGTGTACCGAGCTGCTGGGGGGTGAGACGCAATTCGCGGGAGATATCGCCTGCCACCACCGCCAGGGAGACGCGATAGAAGTAGACCAGGATATACATCAGCGCCAGTACGGAGAAGAGGACCCAGCGCTGGCGTTTTAAATGACGTTGTCCTTGAATGCTGGTCATTCTTTTCTGTCCTGTTGCCTTACCGGAAGGGAAACTACGAAGACCGCTCCTTCACCCTGCTCGCCAGAAACCCGGATCTCTCCACCATGGTCCTTGACTATGCCATAGGAAATGGCCAGCCCAAGCCCGGTACCGCCACTCTTGGTGCTGAAGAAGGGGGTAAACAGCTTTTCGCGATACTCCGGGTTGATACCGGGTCCGGTGTCCACCACTTTCACATTAACATGTTGGACGTTTTCGTCCAGTGCTGCGTCAACCGTCAGGATGCCACGCCCTTCCATGGCCTGCAGACCGTTAACAATCAGATTGGTGAAGACCTGCCGCAACTGGTCTTCATCGCCTTCGATGGCAATCTCCCTGCCCAGGAAGTCACGGACAATCGAATGGTCTTCGAGCGGTATCTGGTGGCCTACCTGATCGAGGATGCTATCCAGCAGGTTCACTAAATTTATGGTGCTCAGCTGTTTTGTCCCGGAACGGGAGAAGGTGAGCAGGTTCCTGACGATGCGTTCAATGCGCCCTACCTGGCGAATAATGGTGTCTTGCTCGTCATGCTGCTCACCCTGCCTGCCGGCGGCCATCTGCAGCAATTCGGCATTGCCGCGAATAATAGCCAGGGGGTTGTTGATCTCATGCGCCACTCCGGAGGCCAGCAGACCGATACCCACGAGTCGTTCTGCGCGGGCAAGTTCCTGCTGGGCCACAAGCAGCCATTGGCTCTTTTCCTCCAATTGTTTGGTCCGTTTTTCGACCTTCTGTTCCAGCGTATGATTAAGTGAAAGAATTTCGTCTTCGCGTTCAATTAGGCGATGTTTCATCATGTTGAATTCTTCCGCCATGACTGAGATCTCGTCATGCCCGCCAACGACGATATCCGGGATATGTTCGCCAAGAGCAAGCAGGCGTGCTCCCTCCTCTACAGCTTTGATCGGCCGGGCCAGGCTCGAACCGAGCCACGCCGAGAGAGAGACGCCGATCACCGTCACAAAAAGGAGAATCACCGAGAACATGATATATATCCGGGAAGGCAGATCGGAAAAGGTCTGATCGCCGATTCCCAGATACAGCGTTGACGCGCCGATCACCCAGAAGAGGACAACAGCAGTCACAAGCGGAGTCAGAGTGGCCAGCGTCAGTTTTAAGCGGATCGAATAGCGCAGGTATGGTCTCAAACTTTGTCCCTCTCTCCCAGACCATACTCGGCGATCTTGCGATCCAGGGTTTTGCGGGAGATATCCAGAATTTCAGCTGCGCGGCTTTTATGAAACCCGGTCTCCTTTAATACCGATGTAATATGCTGCCGTTCAACCACATCCAGCGCCACGAGCTGGGCGGCACTCGCCGGGACGGCAAGCTCCCGGCGGGTGCCGAGCGGCAGCAGTCCCGCGGTGATCAGCCCCCCCCTGGCCAGGATCACCGAGCGTTCGATCACGTTTTCCAATTCACGCACATTGCCCGGCCAATCGTATTGCAGCAGCGTCTGCAAGGCCTCGCCATCAATACCGCGCACATCCTTTTTCATCCTGCGGGTCGAGATCTCCAGAAAATGTCTCGCCAGCGGCTCGATATCCTCGCGCCGCTCCCGCAGCGGCGGCAGGCTGATCGAGATTACGTTGAGGCGGTAGTAAAGATCCTCGCGAAAATGCCCGTCCCTGACCTCGTTCAGCAGATCCTTGTTGGTGGCGGCCACGAACCGGACATCCACCTTGCGCGTCCGGGTCGTGCCCAGGGTGATGAAATCCTTTTCCTGGATGACCCGCAGCAGCTTGGCCTGCACCGCTGGGCTGACATCGCCGATCTCATCCAGAAAGAGCGTGCCGCCGTCCGCCTCCTCCAGAAGACCCTTCTGGTTGATGACCGCGCCGGTGAAGGCGCCGCGCACATGGCCGAACAGCTGGCTCTCCAGCAGGGTATCCGACAGGGCGGCGCAATTGAGGGAGACAAAGGGTTTGCCCCGGCGCGGGCTGTTGCGGTGCAGGGCGCTGGCGATCAATTCCTTGCCGGTTCCTGATTCGCCCATGATCAGGATATTGGCGTCGCTCTCCGCCACCTGCAGGGTCAGGTCATAAACTTCGCGGAAAGCGGCGCTCCGGAAGATGATGGCATCACCGCCACTGCCACCGGCACCACGCTGCAACTCCTCCCGCAGCTGCCGGTTTTCCTGGGCCAGGCGGCTATGGTCAAGCATCCGCTCCAGCAGGCCCAGCAGTTTTTCCTTGGGAAACGGCTTGGTGATGTAGTCGTAGGCGCCATGTTTGATGGCATTGACCGCGTCATCGATGGTGCCGTGAGCGGTCATGATCACCACCGACACTTCGGGGCAGCACGTACGCACCTGTTCAAGCACCTGCAGGCCGTCCATGTCCGGCATGCGCACGTCCTGCAGAATGACGTCGCACGCCCCTTTGTCCGCAGTTTTTAGTCGCGTCAGCAAATCTATTCCCCGGGAAAAGGATTCCACGCTGTAGCCGCTGACACGCAACAGCTTGTCAAGGTAAGTAAGGATATCGGTTTCGTCGTCACAGATGAATATGGTTGGCATGGGTTAAGTACCCCTTGGTTATTTCAACACTGCAAAAGCGGTTACGAGTTCTTGGGAGCGTGATGGATTGCTTGACAACTGTCACGTTACGCGTTACATTTAAGCCATGATCAAAACTTTCGCTGACAAACATACGGAGACAATATATCTGACTGGACGTTCTCGCCGTTTGCCGCCGGATATTATTCAGCGAGCTCTGAGACGTATGGAATTTCTGGATTACGCAACTTCTCTTGATGATTTAAAAGTACCGACAAGTAACAGGCTTCATGCCTTAAAGGATGATAGAACAGGGCAATATTCAATTTCAATCAACGACCAGTGGCGCATATGCTTTGTCTTCATGGATGGCGATGCCTATGATGTCGAAATAACGGACTATCATTAAACGAGGTGTATCATGGCAATAAACAATACAAAAAAACGATTGATTCCCCCCACCCATCCCGGCGTAATGCTGCGCGAGGATTTCATGCCGGATTACGGACTTTCCGTAAGCTCTCTGGCGGCAGCTCTCAAGGTTTCTCGCCAGACTGTCAATGAACTGCTCAACGGCCGCCGCGCACTCACATCAATCATGGCCCTTCGGCTCTCACTGCTTTTCGGCAACTCTTCCCGCTTCTGGATGAACGCCCAGGTGGCGCTCGATCTCTGGAATGCCGAGCAGGAGCATCAGCAGGAGTTGAAGGAAATACGGCTGCTTAGGGCGGCGTAACGGCTTCGCCGTTGACCCGTCCGGGCAGCTATTTCACCCGGTCGGCGTCCAACGGTCTTGTTGGGAATCGTATTTACAGATTATTCCATTTTCAAGGGCTGACCCCTTAGGAGTGCTTCTGCTTTTATTTCACAAGACGGGTTTTGATTGTCAGCCATACGAGCAATAGCAATATCCCTACAGCGAAGTCCAATTTATCAAGGTTAAAGAACTGCCCTGCCGATTTCCCTTCTTTATCTGCAAGGATTAATTCTTTTGAACTGAATAACAACGCAACCACGGCGCAGAAAATAAAAAACATCAAATTGTAACCATTTCCTGCCGGGATGAAGGTAAATGACACTACAACATAGGTAAATAATCCAATTGACAAGTATAGGAGGGTCATCAACCTTTTTCTGATAAATAGAAACCCAAAATAAGCACTCCAAATCAACATCACTACGTAGAATACGGTGATCTTATCGTAATTAATTGAATTATTCATAAACTTAATCCCTGTTCTGGCCGCTTCTGATTATCTATTATCCAACTCATTTTTGACCGGTTCACGCGTGCGCGTGAACCGATGATCTTCCCAAATTGAACATTTATCCGCTTAATGCCAGTGAAGTTCTGCATGATCACCGCATTTCGCTTATTGAGCCCAGTTCGGTGAAGTCAAGCACAAGGCTGGCAGCTCCCGAACAAATCCCCAACGGACAAAACGATACAATGCGGGACAAAAAGAAGCAACAATTGTTTCGTTTTGCTGTTTACACAAATAACTCCATGTATACAAACCGGTTATGATTACGCAGTGTTATCCGATTAATTAAACTTACGCTCATTTTGGCACGCCAGTTGCCGTATACGGATGGTTTTATGAATATCACTTTTCGTGTGCACAATGGAGGATATGATGAGCAAGGAAGGTCTGTTACCCGGCACCACCCGCCGGGATTTCATCAAGACATGTTTGGCTGTATCAGCCATGTTGGGGCTTCCCTTCAGCATGGTCAGCAAGGTCGCCGCAGCGGCCAAGGCAAGTGACAACAGACCTGCCGTGATCTGGCTCCACTTTCAGGAATGCACCGGTTGTTCCGAGACACTGCTCCGATCCACACACCCCACCGTATCCAGCCTGATCCTGGACCTTGTCTCCCTGGACTACCACGAAACCCTCATGGCAGGCTCCGGCCACCAGGCGGAAAAATCCCTGCATGACTCCATGCTGGCCAACAGAGGCAACTACATCCTGGTGGTCGAGGGCGCAATCCCCACCAAGGACAATGGGATACATTGCAAGGTCGCCGGCAAGACCGCCCTGGATTCGCTGAAAAAAGCCGCCGAGGGCGCGGTGGCGATCATCGCCATCGGTACCTGCGCCAGCTATGGCGGCCTCCCGTCGGTAGGCCCCAACCCGACCGGGGCAGTAGGCGTCCGCGATCTTGTCAAGGACAAGCCGATCATCAATCTCCCCGGCTGTCCCCCCAACCCGTACAATCTCCTTTCCACGGTCCTGTATTATGCCACCTTCAAGAAGCTGCCCGAGCTGGATCAGATGGGACGCCCCAAATTCGCCTATGGCCGCAAGATTCACGAGCATTGCGAACGCAGGCCCCACTTCGATGCCGGGCGCTTCGCCAAGGCCTACGGCGACCCGACCCATGCCGAAGGGTACTGCCTGTACAAGCTGGGCTGCAAGGGGCCGGCCACCCATGCCAACTGTTCGGTACTGCGTTTCAACGATGTGGGTGTCTGGCCGGTCTCCATCGGACATCCCTGCATCGGCTGCACTGAGCCGGACCTGCTCTTCAAGACCGCCATCAGCGACAAGGTTCAGATCCATGAGCCAACACCCTTTGACAGCTACGCCCCGGTTGACCTGAAGGACAAGGGCAAAGGACCGCATCCGCTGACGACCGGCGTAATCGGCCTGGCCGCCGGCACCGCCATCGGCGCGGGAGTCATGATGGCCAAGAAGCTCCCTGACGGCCAGGAAAAGGGGGCTGACCATGACAAACCCGAGTAGACGCCGCTTCCTCAAGATCGTCGGTGTTACCGGCGCGGCACTGCTGGCAGGCAGAACAGCCCGGGCTTCAGAAGCACGTCACATCAATAATGAAACAGTCGGCATGCTCTATGACGCCACCAGGTGCGTCGGCTGCAAGGCCTGCATGTCTGTTTGCAAAAAGGTCAACGGCGACTACGGCAGCCTTTCCTACGAGCAGGCTTCCTTTGACAAGGATAACCTGTGGGATGCCCCCAATGATCTGACCGGCAACACCCGCACCCTGATCAAGCTCTTCAAGGAGTCGGAGCGGGAGTGGTCCTACGTCAAATACTCCTGCATGCACTGTCAAAAACCATCCTGCGTCTCGGTCTGCCCGGTCAGCGCCATGACCCGCGATCCGGAAACCGGCATCGTGGACTACAACAAGAACACCTGTATCGGCTGCCGCTACTGCCAGGTGGCCTGCGCCTTCAACATCCCCAAGTTCCAGTGGGACAAGGCCAACCCCCAGATCGTCAAATGCGACCTGTGCAAAAGCACCAACCTGAAGACAAAAGGGGTCACGGCCTGCGCCGAGGTCTGTCCGACCGGCGCAATCCTGTTCGGCAAACGCAAGGACCTGCTGGAAGAAGCCAATAAACGGTTGCGGGAAAATCCCGGCAAGTACCTGAACCACATCTACGGTGCCAAGGAGGTCGGCGGCACCAATCATCTTTATCTGTCAGCCATGCGGTTCAACAAGCTCGGTCTGCCGATTCTCAACGAGGAAGTACCGGCCGAGTTTTCCGAAAAGATCCAGCATACGATCTACAAAGGTTTCATCGCCCCGGTCGCTCTTTACGGCACACTCTGTTTTGTTGCCATCAAGAACATGAAAGGACATGGATCTGACAAGAAAAACAGCACAGCAGTGGAGAAGGGGGGATCCGACCATGGGTCACGATGAGTTTCAGAAACATGATGCCAAGATCCTGACACCATCCTTCGTGGTTCTGCTGATCTTATCCATGATCGGCTTTGCCCTGATAGCAGTGCGATTTATCTGGGGGCTCGGCGCGGTTTCCAACATGAGCGACGGTTATCCGTGGGGGATCTGGATCACCTATGATGTAGCCGTTGGAACAGCTATTGCCTGCGGCGGTTACGGCATGGCGATCCTGATCTATATCCGCAACCAGATGCATTACCACCCCATGATCCGCTCGGCCATCCTGACCAGCATGTTCGGTTACGGCCTGGCCGGCTTCTCGGTCATGGTGGACGTGGGCCGCCCCTGGAACTCCTATAACTTCTTCATCCCCTCCAAATGGCAGGTCAATTCAGCCATGTTCGAGGTGGCGCTGTGCGTCATGGCCTACACAACGGTACTGCTGCTGGAGTTTCTGCCGGCGGTGCTGACGACCCTGGAGAAAACCGAATGGAAAACGTTGCAATTCCTCATGGAAAAGCTGCACCGCTACACCGGCATCAAGCGGCCGGAGCACCTGGAAGAGCGCCTGGAAACGGTCAAGGATGTAGCAGCCTGGCTGAAACCGCGTCTTGACAAGGTGCTGATCTTCATCATCGTGCTGGGCATTACCCTGCCTACCATGCACCAGTCATCGCTCGGTTCATTGCTGCTGATTGCCTCCACCAAGCTGCACCCGCTCTGGCATACCGGATTCCTGCCGCTTTTGTTTCTGATCAACTGCATGTATATCGGCTATTCGATTGCCATCCTGGAGTCGGTCATTTCCAGCTACGCCTTCAAGCGCCCCTTCGAGACCAGAGAGCTGTCCGGCGTGGCCGGGATCATCCCCTGGCTGACGGTGATCTGGCTGAGCGTCGTGATCGGCGACCTGGCCTGGCGCGGACAACTGGGTGTTGCTTTGTCTCTTGACTTCTACTCCTGCTTCTTCCTGCTGGATTTCGGCCTGGTGGCTGGCGGATCGCTGCTCCTGTTCAGCGGCCGCAAGCGCGAATCGATCCGCTGGCTGTTCGTCTCGGCCGCCCTGATAGTCCTGGGCGGTGCCCTGTACCGTTTCAATGTCTACCTGATCGGCTTCAATCCGGGCAAGGGATGGCATTACTTCCCGGCCCTGGCCGAACTGATGGTAACGGTTGGCATCGTGGCCTTCGAGATCCTGGGTTACCAGGTGCTGGTCAAGATCCTGCCGGTGCTGCCGAAGCTGCATACCAGGGAACAGCTTGAGGTGGTGCATGGCGTGGCGGAAAAGGCGTAACCCCCCTAGCCCCCCTTTAACAAAGGGGGG
>JBGSQD010000005.1:0-5305 GCA_041738275.1 Geobacterales bacterium | reverse complement strand
TATACGCCGTCGGGCTATGCGTCACCTGGAAAAGGGGCGAGTTGTCATCTTCGGCGCCGGTACCGGCAACCCCTACTTCACCACCGATACAGCCGCCAGCCTGAGGGCCATGGAGATCAACGCACAGGTTATCCTCAAGGGAACCAAGGTAGACGGAGTGTACTCGGCTGATCCGAAGAAGTATCCTGATGCCGTCAAGCTTCCCAAGCTGACCTATATTGATGTCCTCAAAAGAGGGCTGCAGGTTATGGATGCCACCGCAACATCTCTCTGCATGGATAACAATCTGCCCATCATTATCTTTGACCTGACCACCGAAGGAAACATTAAAAGGGTTATCAGCGGCGAAGAGATCGGGACCATCGTACAAGGAGAATAATACCCATGCCAAAGACCGTGCTTAACGACATGAAGTCACACATGGAGAAGACCCTGGGCGTTCTTAAAAACGAATTCCAGAAGATCAGAACCGGCCGTGCCAGCACCGGCATTCTGGACAGTGTCAAGGTGGACTATTACGGCAACCTCTCCTCCATAAGCCAGGTAGCAACCCTGGCGGTACCAGAGCCGCGAACAATAACCATCGCTCCCTGGGAGGCAAAGATCATCCCGGCCATTGAAAAAGCCATCCTCAATGCCAACATCGGCCTGACCCCTTCCAATGACGGCAAAATCATCCGCCTGAATCTGCCGCCGCTAACGGAAGAGCGCAGAAAAGAGATCGTTAAAGACCTTAAGAAAAAGGCGGAGGAAGACAAGGTTGCCCTGCGCAACATCCGCCGTGATGCTATCGACCGGTTAAAAAAACTGGAGAAGGACAAAGCCATCACCGAGGATGATTTGAAAAAGTATGAAAAAGAGGTCCAGGAAATCACAAAGAGTTTCGAAGCAAAGATGGATGAAGCCGTAACCCACAAGGAAAAAGAGGTTATGGAAGTATAATGGAGCCGATTCCCCCGGACAAACTCCCGGTTCATCTGGCCATCATCATGGATGGCAACGGACGCTGGGCGCAGCAACGCATGCTCAAGCGGATTGTTGGGCACCAGCGGGGTGCCGAAACAGTGAAAATGGTGGTTGAACAGGCATCACTGTTAGGTATCAAGTATCTGACCCTGTTCGCATTCTCGTCGGAAAACTGGTCTCGCCCCCCCATAGAGGTGCGGGCGCTCATGACACTGCTCAAGAAGTACATCCGTCGTGAAACAGCACGGATGATGCGCAACAATATCCGTTACAACATCATTGGAAACCGCAGCGACCTGCCTGACGACGTCAATCAGACACTGGACGAGGCTACCCGCGAGACCGCCGGCAACACCGGCATGGTCCTGACTCTGGCGCTTTCCTACGGCGGTCGGCAAGAGATCAGCATGGCCGCTACGCGAATGGCACAGGACATGGCTGCCGGAAAACTGAATGCGGGTGATGTTACAGTGGATATCTTTGCGGAGTACTTGGACACCGGAGGTTTGCCGGATCCTGACTTTCTGATCCGAACCAGCGGCGAAATGCGCATCAGCAACTTTCTTCTGTGGCAACTGGCTTATACTGAACTCTACTTCACCGAAACCAACTGGCCGGACTTCACCATCAATGAATTCCACAAGGCTCTGGCGGATTTTCAGTCCCGTGAGAGGCGTTTTGGCAAGACCAGCGATCAGATTATCAAGAGGAACTAACCATTATACGTCTTGTAACCGCGCTCATCCTCCTGCCGGTCGTAATCCTGACCATCTTAAAAGGTGGTCCAGTACTCTTTGCCTGCTTCCTGGGCATCTTCACCTTCATCGGTACGCGCGAGTTCTACCGCATGGCCTTGCCAGGCAGGGTTATTGAGTCGTGGCTGGCAGCCGGCTGTGGTACGCTTTTTATCTTTTTCCCTTTTTTCGGTGACAACAGCCTTGCCCTGGGTGCCATGACCGCACTGTTTTTCGGTTTCGCCCTGCTTTTCCTTTTTCGCATCAGAGACATTGCCGATGCAGCCCGCGAGGTCGCCTACGCCACGCTGGCCTTCTTCTATATCCCGTTCCTGCTCATGCATCTGGTATTGCTGCGTCAAACCCCCTACGGTGTGCAGTGGCTGTTTGTAATCATGCTGATCGTCATGACCAGCGACTCGGCCGCCTACTACACGGGATGTGCCTTTGGCCGCCACAAACTTTACCCATTGGTCAGTCCGAAGAAGAGTATCGAAGGTTCCCTGGGAGGAGTCGCCGGCAGTATCGTCGGCACACTGTTCGCCCGGTACACCTTTTTCCCACAGCTGACCCTGACGGATGCTCTTGTGACGGCGATTTTCATCGGCATCCTGGGACAGACGGGGGATCTGTTCGAGTCCCTGCTTAAGCGCAGCTTCGGAGTCAAGGATTCCGGCACCATCTTCCCAGGTCATGGCGGCGTACTGGACCGTTTGGACAGCATTATCTTTGCCGCCCCGGCCGCATATTATTACGTCATCTTATTTTTCAAGGGATAGCCTTCAATGAAGCATCTTTCCATACTCGGATCAACCGGATCAATCGGCGTCAGCACCCTGGAGATCGTCGCAGCCCACCCTGACCGTTTCCGCATCATCGCCATGACTGCCGGACGCAACCTGGAACTGTTTGCCCGTCAGATCAGACAGTTTTCACCACGCATTGCCTCGGTCGCCTCAGCGCAGGACATCCCCGTACTCAAGGAGTTGTGCGCCGGTCTCAAGGTCGAGATCACCGGCGGCGTGGAAGGCCTGATTGCTGCAGCCACAGCCGATGAGTCCGATATGGTCGTAGCTGCCATCGTCGGAGCAGCCGGGCTTGTGCCAACCGCAGCAGCGATCAGATCCGGCAAGGATATTGCTCTGGCCAACAAGGAGACCCTGGTCACTGCAGGTCATATTTTCATGGAAATGATTGCGGAGTATGGTGTCAAGCTTTATCCGGTGGACAGTGAGCACAGCGCCGTATTCCAGTCCATTGAAGGCCATCGCAGCGAAGATATCGGCAAAATCATTCTGACCGCATCGGGTGGGCCTTTTCTGAACACACCGACCGGACAACTCGCCAACGTCACTGTGCAGGATGCCCTAAATCACCCCAACTGGAGCATGGGTCGCAAGATCACCATCGACTCGGCCACCATGATGAACAAAGGACTGGAAGTGCTGGAGGCGCGCTGGCTGTTTGATGTGCCGGTGGAGAAGATAGACGTCAATATACATCCCCAAAGCATCATCCACTCCATGGTAGAATACATCGACGGCTGCGTCATAGCTCAGCTAGGCACCCCGGACATGAAGGCGCCCATTGCCTACGCCCTCTCCTACCCGGAGCGCGTCGCGACTGGTGTCAAGGCCCTTGACCTGACCACCTTCTCCGGCCTGACCTTTCACAAACCTGATCTGATCAAGTTCCGCTGCCTTGGTCTGGCGTACCAGGCCATAAACGCGGGAGAGAGCATGCCTGCAGTGATGAATGCCGCCAATGAGATTGCCGTAGAGGCATTCCTGGAAGGCAGGATCCGTTTTTTACAGATTGCAGAGGTTATTGAGCGCACCATGGATGCCCATCAGACCCATGAACTGAAGACGATCGAAGAAGTACTGCTTGCAGACCGATGGGGTCGAGACAAAGCACGGGAGATTTGCAGGGGAGGAGCACACTGAAATGATGATCATTTACGCTGTTATAGTTCTCGGTATTCTCATATTCGTCCACGAATTTGGACACTTCCTTGTCGCCAAGATGCTCAACGTAAAGGTAGAAAAATTCTCGCTTGGCTTTGGCCCAAAGCTGTTCGGCAAACAGATTGGAGAAACGGAATACCTCCTGTCGGCATTCCCTCTGGGCGGTTATGTTAAAATGTTCGGCGAGGGTGGATTCATCGAGGGTGGCGAGACACATCACGAACCCCATACTGATGAAGATACCGCTAAAGTTGAAGCACCTCGCGAAATGACAGAAGCGGAAAAGGCTCGCTCCTTTGCCCATAAACCGCCGCTTGCCAGGATCGCCATCGTCATGGCCGGCCCGGTCTTCAACCTTTGCTTCGCCTGGCTGGCCTTTATAGTTCTTTGCATGACAGGTGTCCCCACTGTTACCGCCAAGATCGGTGAAGCTTTAAAAGACAAGCCGGCAGCAAAGGCCGGAGTTCAAAAAGACGACCTTATTACCAAGATAGACAATAAAACCATCGTACACTGGGATGATGTTGCCGGGGCGATTACTGCCAGCAAGGGTCAGCCAATAAACCTGACAGTAAAACGGGGCAATCAGGATGTATCGTTTACGATCACACCTGAGCCTCGCATAAGCAAGAATCTGTTCGGAGAGAAGATCAATGGTTTCGCCATCGGCGTTGCTTCGGCAGGCGAGATTGTTACAGAGTACTACAATCCATATCAGGCTGTTATCAAAGGGAGCATCCAGACCTGGAAGGTCATTGACCTGACCATCATGTCGCTGGTTAAAATGGTACAGCGAGTTGTGCCGCTCGATACCATCGGCGGACCGATCATGATCGTCAAAATGGCGGGTGAGCAGGCCTCGGCCGGCGGCTCCAACTTCCTGGCCTTCATGGCGCTCCTGTCAATCAACCTGGGCGTATTGAACCTGCTGCCCGTGCCGGTGCTGGACGGTGGGCATCTTGTCTTTTATTTCTGGGAATTGATTTTCCGACGTCCGATCAACCAGAAAGCGCGCGAGTATGCGCAACAGATTGGGCTCTTCTTGCTGCTGGGATTGATGGTTCTGGCATTTTACAACGATATAGTCAATATCGTCTTGAAACGTGGAGGGTAGTTACGAAGTCACATCTAGGAATTGTTAAATAAACAAGCGTCTGGTTCCTAAGAAGTGAATCAGGCGCTTTTTTTCATCATATATACCTGCCCGGCCGTATCAAGCGCGGTAGCAGCATGGTTGGCCAGGATAGCGATAAACTCGAACTCTGTGTCGGTGAACGTCTTGCCGTCTTTTCGACCACAGATATTCACCACTCCGACGACCCTGTCCCTGACCCGGAGTGGAAAGGTAATGCTGCCGGGAACGTTGAAAAGGTCGCCATTGACATCTTCCTCTTTAATGTATTTGGCAAATTTGGATGCCTGTTCAATGTCGAGACGCAATGGCCTGTTTTTGGATGCTACCAGCCCCGATAGACCTTGGTCATTACGCAGCTTGAACTTCTTGGCAGTGGCGTGATTAACACCGACACTGAACTTCATGAAAAAGTGATCTCCTTTTTTGTCCAAAAGAAGAAGATATCCCTTGTGGGCATTGAGCTGTTCAACAGCTTTTTCCACGAGAATACGGAGAATGTCGCC
>JBGSQD010000268.1:0-3231 GCA_041738275.1 Geobacterales bacterium | reverse complement strand
CGTCACCGAAAAAGCCGTACTACTGCTGGCCGTGACGTTGGCGCTGGTCAACGTGTAGGTATTGCCTCCCTGGCCGGTCAGCGTCAGTTTGGTGACATCAATGGTGTCGCCGGTGGTCATATCGGCGCCGGTAACCGCCAGTACATTGGTGGCGGCGTTATAGGTGGCTGAGGTGATGGTGGGGGAAGTAACAACAACCGGCGTATAGATGAAGTTATCGAACCCACCGATGCTGCTGCCATTGGTGGTCGGATCGATCTCCAATCTGTTGATGTTGGCAAATAAGCCGGGGAAATTGTAAATAATCCCTGGATTAGGCAATGCAGAAGAACCGAAGGGTAAGGTATAATCGACTGTGGCAACCAGAGAACCGTCACGGTAACCGTTAAACGTAATAGTGGGTTCCGCTGTCCAGTAAAATGCAGCGATCGATACCGGGGTAAAGTAGCCGGTATCTTTCGTAATATTTGACGGAGCGACAGAAGTTTCAATTATGATTTCGTCTGAGCTTCCCACACCGTAGCCAGGATCGTAATTGAAACCTTGCCAGGTGAATCCCGCATATGCATAAACGGGATTGAAATCCCAGTCGCCAATTCCATCAAAATTGATTGTCGTATTAGCAAGTAGATGGTTGTAATTGGTCAGCGCCTGAGTTGTAAAAGGCAAGGTGGAATCTATGATGCCTGACTGCTCTTCAAGAATCCAGTTGCCGGCGTAAAGGCTTGTCCCGGTGATGTCACTGGATGCAGCTATGTCAGCCTGAGTTGTCTGCCCAAGTGCAGCAACAAAGGCAGCGCCGTCTGATCCCGCAGCCACATCGCAGCCGTAAAGCAAAATATCCGCATCAGCGTTAAGCGCGCGGCCGATTGCAGCTAGTTCGTTCGAGTGGTCTTGCAGGTTTTGCGCAGTTAAATTGAGCGCCCCCAATTGTACCGATCCCTCAGAACCGTGGGAAACAATATGGATAGCGTCAATATTGCTGCGTTCGCCCAGAATTTGTGCCATTTGCGCCAGGCCGTCTTGAGCGCTGTCGATTACCTCGATTTGAATACCCGGACGGATTCCGTCAGCCAGGGTTTGCCAGTCATCGACATTATCAAGGATAAAGACGATTTCGGTGCAATTTCTGTTCTGTTCCGGTACTGCACTCTGCAGTGTGCTCCAGTTCGGCTGGTAATCGCTCATGGTATCCTCCGGTTATTTCTGGTGTCGCCGCCTGTTGGTTGTTTTGTAGCGTTCCTAGTTCAATATTTCTGCTTTGACGGCATCAGCAATGAAGCTTTCTTCAATCGCTTCTCTTGCCCAGGGTTCCTTGCACCGGGCCAATACCCTGGCAGATCCTTCCGCTATGGCGGGTATATTGCTCCAGAGGGCGTTGCGGATCGATCTCAGCTCATTCGGCTCGGCCTTCCTGCCATCCGCCCAATCCCGGCAGCGGCCGCATAAAAGGACAAGCATCTCCACGTCGGGTGGCAGATCAGGCTGATAATCCCAGACACGCAGATCATCCTTGCCTTCGCACCATTCGCACTTGAAACCGGCCCGTTTGCCGATGGTTTTGCCGAAGGCGCAGATCTCTTCCAGTCGTTCTTTGTTTGCCTTATACCCTTTTGCCATATAATTATACCTGGTTGCTGTTGATGGCGTCCCTCAGTACCGTGCTGGGCTTGAATGTGAGAATACGCCGCGCAGAGATGGTCATTGCCTCTCCGGTTTGCGGATTGCGGCCACGGCGATCATTCTTCTGCTTGACAATGAAACTGCCAAAACCGGATATTTTCAGGTTCTCGCCTGATTCCAAAGTGGTTTTAATGATGGAAAACACCGATTCCATTGCCTCTACTGCTTCCTTCTTTGATAGCCCGGTGCCTGTCTGAATGTTTTCCACGATGTCTGCCTTGGTCATTTTACCTTCTCCTTGTCATTGTAGTTTTCAGGAATAATAGGCTCATTTTTTCGGTACACCATCCCTTGAAAAATGGCCACGATATCATTGTCATCATTGGTAATATGTACCGAGTACGACGCCAGCTTGGGGTTCAGTGTCTGCTCCCTGGCTTCAGCGTAAAGAGTTCCCTTCGTAGCCGTCTTGACAAAAGACATGCTGGTATTGATACCCATTGCCAGTGTGCCGTGGGAGTTTGAAGCAACCGCGAAGGCAAAGTCTGCCAGGGTGAAAATAGCGCCGCCATGTACGGTTTTTGCCCCGTTAAAGTGATATGGCTCAATCTTCATGCCGGCTTTTGCCCAACCTGGCCCCACTTCAAGAAGTTCTATCCCTGAATGGCGGGCAAACAGATCCTCGCTAGAAAAAAACTGCTTGATATCTTCCATGATTTCTCTCCCTTGTACGCCTGTTTCAATGCCAGTGATTTTTACTGATTTTGCCGTGCTGCAGATCTTTGGCCGGCACGGGATTTTTTGTCTCCGCAGAATGTCCTATACCAAGTATTGTTGCAACCTTTAAATGTTCCGGTATTCCAAGCAGTTCCTGAATGTAGTTTTCTGCGGATTTTTCGCTGTCATGCTGCCGTTTTCGTATTTGCGCCCAGCAACTGCCGAGTCCCAATGACACTGCTGTGAGCTGAATAATTATAGCGGCGATGGAGCAATCCTCTATCCAGACATCTGATTTTGTGCTGTCGGCGCAAACAACTATTCCAAGAGGCGCACCTTTCAGAAAGTCCGATCCATGTTGTTTTGCCTGGGAGAGTTTTTTGAGTATTTCCGGATCATCTACCAGAATAAATTCCCACGGATTGATGCCGCGGGATGATGGCGCCCTGAGTGCCGCTTCAACGAGTGTTGCCACGGTTTCCGGGGCGATTTTTTCGGAGGTGAATTTTCTGATGCTGCGGCGTTTGCGTAATAGCTCGATCATGGTGTCTCCTGATACTGATAGACTGTAGGGAAGATGTTTCATTGAATGTCAAAAATACTCCTCGGCGTATTCGGGCACCTTGTCCAGAAAACCCGGGTAGTGGCCGGCTTTCTCCATGGCCGCATCCAGATCCCTGATCAGCCGCTCTTTATCCTTGGGGTAGCTGCCGGCCAGATTCAGGAAATTGGAGACATGGTTGGAGCGCAGGATGGTCCGTGTTGGATGGAGATGTGTCAGTATTTCGCGGGCCTCAGTCATCAGTTCACGACGTGTGCACTGGTCCAGTGAGCGGATGAATTCCTCGTTGTGACGGTGGAACATGGTCAGGAGCGAGAAAAACTCGGGGT
>JBGSQD010000179.1:0-9011 GCA_041738275.1 Geobacterales bacterium | reverse complement strand
AATACTATTGTGAAAACAGTCCCTTCACCAATCCTGCTCTTTACCTCTAAATTCCCACCATTATTCACAACAATCCCGTAAGAAATGGAGAGCCCCAATCCGGTTCCTTCATCTTTTGTTGTAAAAAACGGATCGAAGATCCGATTCAGATCTTCCTCGGAGATGCCACAGCCGGTATCCCTGACATCGGCAATGACAAAGGAGCCGTCTGTCGACAAGCTTGTGCTCAGAGTGAGCTCACCACCGCCTGACATGGCATGACAGGCATTGATGAGCAGGTTCATCAACACCTGCTGGATCTGACCTGGATCGGCAATGACGTTCGGAAGATTCGGAGTATAGTTCTTGGTGATGTTGATGTCATGAAAACATGGCTGATGGTACATCAGTCCGACAACCTTATCGAATAATTCTTCCAGCGAAAGAGGTTCCCTTTGAGCAGCTGTTTCGCGGGAAAATTCAAGGAGCCGCTTGACAATATCCGCGCAACGGCTTGTCTCGGCGATGACGCGCTCCAGGTCGGATTTGAGTGCCGGATCAAGGCGTTTATCTCTGTTGACAATTGAAGAAAAAAGCAAAACACCGGTCAATGGATTGTTGATCTCGTGGGCAATGCCGGCTACCAGTTGCCCAAGCGATGCCAGTTTTTCGGAGCGATAAAGCTGTGTCTGGATAAGCTTAATTTCCCGGGAACGCTCCTCCACCTTCTGTTCAAGGCTGGAACCCCACTCCTTCAGCTCTTCATGGGCCTTTTGCAGACTTTCCGTCATCCTGTTGACCGCACTGGACAGCTCTCCGAGTTCGTCCTGTGAACTGACAGGCACCCTTACTTCCAAATTTCCTGCAGAAACAAGTGTGGTATGCCGTACCAAACGTTTTACCGGACGGTTGATGAGCCTTTGGGTAAGGAAATTTAAGAGCACCCCTATAAGCAGAAGCAGTATAAACGTCATAATAATAAACTGCATTCGATATTCGTGAGACTTTTGCAGCATATTTTCCAAGGAAATAGTGATGTCCAGGACTCCCAGGACGTTAAAATTACTGTTGTGAAAATGGCAGGCAGCTGTTGAGCAGCTTGGCTGATTGTATATGGCCTTGGTGAGTCCCAGCACCTCCTTACCGGCAGTTGTGGTAAAAAGGCGGCTACGGTTCATTGATGAAGCGTAGAGACGAGGGTTGCCTGACTTGTGACACATCACACACGCCTCGGACGTCATAGTGATGATCATGCCAATCTCCTGCTTGGTGCTGGAGATGACGACCTTACCTTCACGGTCTATAAGGCGGATATGTTCGATGCTTTTACTGTCACCTATCTGGTTGATCACCTTGTAGAGCTGTTCTTTGTCGTTTTTCATCATGGCGTCATAAGCGCTTTGATTAATGACCTCCGCAATCTGTTCGGCATTGGAGATAGCATACTCGGTCATGATGTTTCTGAAGTACTTCAGATTAAAGGAATCGAGAGTCCACATGAATCCTACCAGGATAACGGACGTAGCGAGGGTGAGCTTTGTAATGAGAGACATGCGGAATTGCATGGTGCAATCCTTCATATGAAGTGGTTTAATATATATAACGCATCAATTACATAGCAGTGTTTGGTGGTTTGCGTCAAGTTTTCCCCTTCAGAATGGTATCATCAAGTCACAATTGTTCACGGAAGCCCTCCCGCACAATCCGTTTGAGTCGATGGTATTCTTCTGAAGTCAGACTTCTATCCCTGTACACTGCACCGGCATAGGTCTGTACGAAATCACGCACCCTCTGATTACCACTGGTTGAAACCAGCTCGAACAAACCCTGTCGGCCGTATTCCACCTTGACATTGCAGTCACGTTCAACACCAAGATAAAACATGCGTAACAAACGTTCCTCTCGGGATGGCAGCAGCCATTTTCTCTGTTTGTACAGGATAATGACGCCGCACATTCCAGCAAGCAACAGCAAGACAGACCAGACATCCTTGTTTAGCTTTCTTAATTCAATTCCATACAGACTTCGGCTGACAGTGCGGACAGCGTGTACTTGCTGTTCAAAGTCATAGGAAATGATTGTGCGGTTCCAGTAATGGTCAAATGAATCAAGTGTCAGGCGCAGCTTGCCTAACATACCGAGTTTTCGTCCACCGCCCCAGATTGCACCGGCATTTTGGGCAAAACTGCTGGGATCTATACGCACCCATCCCTTCCCAGCAATGAATGCCTCCACCCAAACATGGGCCATATCTTCAGTAACCAGGTAATACCCCCCCAGATCATTGTAGTCACCACCCAGATAGCCTGCAACCAGTCGCGCAGGCACACCGGCCGCTCGCAGAACCAAGGCATGGGCTGAGGCAAAGAATTCGCAATGTCCCAGTTTTTTTTCGAACAGGAACTGTTCCAGGGCGTTGTCGCCGACAGGCAAGTCTTTCATGGAATAGCGGTAGCCATTGTTGCGAAAATATATTTCCAGGAGTTCCACACGCTTAGAATCACTGCCTCCGCGGCGACGGATGTCATCTGCCAGACGCTGGATAGAGGCCGGGATTTGGGCAGGCAACTGAAGGTAAAAGTTTCGACCAGGTCTGGCTTCCATTGGCAGCAATCCGGAGATGACCGACTCGGCCTGGTAGGTAAGTCTTTTGGCGCCAGGTCTTCTCAACTCATAAACGCCGTCGGGCTGGCGATTAACCCGAGGTATTATTATGGCAGCCGGCGCATCCAGGGCAAGCATCACATGGGATTGTCCAGGCTCTGGGTAGATGGTTTGAACAATATGCGGTCCGCTGTAACTGATTATATCAGAGGGTATTCCCGCAGCGCGCAACCAGCGGTTACCCTCAATCTGATTGAAGACCGTGCCGCGCCAGTATAGTTGAGGTTGCGCAAGTCGAGGCATCTCGGCCCGAAAGACCAACACCCGTGACTCGCCAACTACCGAGTTGCGACCAGGTTCAACCTTGTCAGCCATGCCCGTGCTGTGGGCAGCAGGGGAAGGCAGGAAATTCCAGAGCGGAATCTGGGTGCGGGGCAAAATCGGGAACAATAAAACCAGGAGCGGTAACGAGGCCAAAGGCAGCAGCAGGCCTGCTGTCAGTACCATGCGCATGTCGCGGCGTGACAACAGCATACGTTTGTCCTGAGAATAAAAGGTAAGCAACACCAGTGCTGCAGCTGTCATCAACAACATAATTGCCAGAAAGATCAGGAAAGTGGGACTGAGGTCGAACAGGGATGAAGAGGCCAGGCAGAAAAGAGACAGAGCGTAGATCTGCATGTAGTAGCGCCCGCTCTTTTCGCCACCGAGCCTGACTGCTAGCATGATGGCCAACACACTCACCACCGGCTGGATCGGGTTTACACGACTGTATTGAGCCACATAGTACAAAAAGACCGGTATGATGGCCATGTTTAGCAGCCAGTTCTTGATTGGCCAGCCCCCACGCCGGTCCTGCCAGATACCGGCAGCCATTCCGGCCACAATAGCCAGGCGGGGTGCCAATGGCAGCCAGGGGAAGAGCGGCACAATGCCGCACAGGGCAATTACATATGACAAAATCGCTATCAGTGAGTTAATCGAGACCATACAGTGCCAGTTCAGTCAGCAGCTTGAGACCATGGCGATGCCCTGCTGCTGGAGCAATGGTGCGGGTGTCGAGTTTGAGCCCCACCGGCCGCTCCCGCGCCCAGCGCCTGACCAGCCAGGCCGCCCGCGAGACGCGCTCTTCAAGGTTATGGCCAGCCTGTTTCTCAATGTCTATAACAAGCGATGTCGATGTCTGGCGGCCGATATCCTTGACGAACAGGTCGTTACCTCGGGCAGAAAGCTTCCAGTGAATCATCCTGAGCGGTTCGCTGCCTGAGTACACCGAAATCCGCTCCAATTCACCATCCAGCCCACGGCCATGCCTGACGCTGCCTCCAGATTGCCTGTTCTCCAGCCCATCGCCGGATACCGGCCCTTGAGTAAGATGCGGGAAAACAACAAAGGTCGCTTCTACCGGGAATATCCAGTAGCGGGTGAAAAAATTCACCGGAAAAGCGGAGCTGATGGTAATACGACTGATAGACGCATGTCCTCTCCGGGGAAAAGTAAGCGCGACAGACCCTGTTACAGAATTCGCCCGCGGCAGCAGCGGGATGTTCACTCCCTGTCCATCCTCACATTCGGCCCTGATAAGAAATGAGGGCAGCCATCGTTTGCTATTGTGAATACGCAACCTGAAAGGGGTGGCTACTCCGGCGAATATCTCCTCAGGCGGTAGCAGTTCAGGAATGAGCCCCTTGATATTTTGCATACCTGCAATTCCGGTAACGATCATAAAGGCCAGGAGTCCCGATACAACAAGGAACAGCAAATTGTTACCGGTATTGACCGCAGAAAAGCCAAGCAGGATGGTGATAGCGATGTAGAGTGCCCCGGCCTTGCTGATTTTCAGACCAAAGGAAGCGGTATGTCGGCGATTATGTCGCGTAGGAGTTCTCCCCGGTGGATGGTTTCATGTTCGGGTCGCAGGATCAGACGATGGGCACAGACCGCAACTGCCACACCCTTAACATCATCAGGTGCTACAAAGTCACGTCCCTCCAGAAAGGCCGAAGCTCGTGCCGCCTGTGCCAGGTTGATGGCGGCCCGCGTGGAGAGACCTGTCTGTATCTGCACATGGCTGCGGGTGGCGGCTACCATTGCATAGATGTAATTTACTACTTTTTCAGAAAGGAAGATCTCCTCGGCAACGATCCGGCGTGCGGCAAGAATGTCCTGAGTGGAGGCAACCGGGGTGATGGAACTGATCCGCTCGCGGATTCCGCCGCCAGCGATTATCCCCTTTTCCAGATTCTCCGGAGGATAGCCTATGCCGGTGCAGATTAGAAAACGGTCAAGCTGGGATTCGGGCAAGGGAAAGGTCCCGCTCTGGTCTGATGGGTTCTGGGTGGCAAAGACCATAAAGGGATCAGGCAGGTGGTGCGTAACCCCTTCCACGGTTACCCGTCGTTCTTCCATTGCTTCCAGCATGGCGCTTTGGGTGCGGGGCATGGCCCGGTTAATCTCATCCAGCAGGACAATGTTGTTAAATATCGGCCCGGGCATAAATGTAAAATGTCCCTCTTCGCGGTTGAACACCGATAATCCGGTGATGTCGGATGGTAACAGGTCACTGGTACATTGCACCCGGCCAAAGGTTAGATTGGTTATGCCGGCCAGCGCCAGGGCGATGGTGGTCTTGCCGAGCCCGGGCACATCTTCGATCAGGATATGCCCACCGGTCAGCATGGCGATAACCGCCAGACGAAGCACCTCCTGTTTGCCTTGCAGGTGGTCATTGCTCAGGGCATCAAGCATGCCGGAAATGGCGCGATTATGATTGGAGGGTGTCATGAGTTGACCTTATAAATTTATTCTTGATTTACAAGATAGTTAATAGTCGATATCATATGTACATTCATGCAGATACGATTCCATTGCCACCGAGAGACTTGCCATGATTTTTAAGCGCACCATCTTGACAAAAATTCTTTCCAACGGGATGAAGGCCGAGTTTGCCATAGTAATGGAAGAAGGCGCATATCAGGCGGCCCTCTTGATCAATGGCCGCTTTGTCTCCGGCCCGGCGCTCCCCAAGCCTTTGGACCCCCCAAAAGACGATGTTACCCACTGGATGGGCAACAGACCTGGAGTTGGGCTGACAACTGACGAGGCCGAGAAGATCATCCGCGAGGTGATTCTGGAAAACAGTGTTGTTGAACACCGTAAAAAGCTTGCCGAAGAATAACTCACAAACTACGCAGCCACCCTTCCTCGTCCGCTTTCTTAAGCATGGAACGCCTTAAAACTATAGCACACTCTACTTTTTGTTCCAAGCATCCCTGCTTGATTTGCTGGTTGCAATCAGGTATATCATTGTGAATCTAATTGTATACAACGATGGAAATCATGCTGACTCGATTACTCGGTAAACTTAAACTCCGCTGGAAACTCCTTGCCCTTATACTCCCGCTGGTGATCATCCCGATCTTGGTGGTTGCGGGTGTAATCGGTTACATCTCCAACCGCCAGGCACATCGAGGCATCACCCAGACAAGTAAAGACGACCTGCAGCATATGGCTTCCTTCACTACCGATCTGCTCAACTCGCATTACCAGCAATTCCAGGTCTACAAACAGGACCGCATTAAAAATTTTAATATTGAGATGGCCACCCTCACAAACATGTCATACAACCTGATTGCTGCGGAGCATGCACAATACCGCAGCGGCAGGATAGATCTGAAGACGGCAAAGCGGGAGGCCAAGGAAGCCCTCAAAACGGTTAATGTCGGAGAAACCGGCTACATCTATGCAATGAACAGCACGGGCGACCTGGAGATACACGTCGCCCGTGAGGGTGAAAACGTTTACAATGAGCAGGATGAAAACGGTCGTTACTTCATCCGCGAGATGTGCCAGACTGCACTAAAATCGAAGCCGGGGGAGGTACTCTACATCATCTACCCTTGGAGAAATGCCGTACTGGGGGATAAGTTCCTCCGCAAAAAGGTTGTGGCCTACCGTTATTTTCGCGAATGGGACTGGATCATCGCCACAGGCGGCTATCTGGAAGAAACCTATGACGATGCTGCCTTTGAACGCAAGGCCTTTGCCGAGTTGAAGGAAAAAATCAAGGAGAAGATGGTGGGCGCCACCGGCTACATCTTCTGCATGGACAGCAAAGGCAATTTCACCATTCACCCCACCGGCGAAGGGAAAAATTTCTACGACACGCGCGATACAAGCGGATTTCCCTTCATTCGCGAGATGTGCGAGAAAAAGAGCGGCTGGATCCGCTACCCATGGAGTAACGCCGGTCAAAAAACGCCCCGCATGAAAATCGTGCGCTATGAATATTTCAAACCATGGGATTGGATCGTGGCGGTCGGCTCCTATGAGGATGAGTTTTACCGCGAGGCCAATGATATCAAGGCAATAATTCTGTTCAGCATGTCACTGCTCATACTGATTGTCGGCGCCATATCCGCAACCCTTGTTTTTCGTGTTGCCACCATCATAACCAGTCCCATTACCCATATGATTGAAGTCATACGCAGGGTAAAACGCGGTCATCTCGAGGAAAAGATGGCTGTAGAAGGGCAGGATGAGTTGGCTGAGATGGCCTGGGCCTTTAACCGTATGACCGAAATCATTCACCGCAACAAGGAGATGGAAGCCAGTCTGGCCCAGCAGGGGAAAATGGCTTCTCTGGGGGTACTGTCATCGGGCGTTGCCCATGAAATCAATAATCCGCTGGGCGTGATTCTCGGTTATGCCGGTTATCTGGAAGGAAAGATGTCCGAAGATGATCCGAACTACAAATATATCCATGAAATCAAGCGGGAGAGCAAGCGCTGCAAGAAGATTGTTCAGGACTTATTGTCATACGCCCGTACTCCCCGGCCAAGCCTGGAGGCGGTTGACCTGAACGAGCTGCTGGCACAGATTGTGGATTTTGCCGCCAATCATACCGACATGCGCAGGGTCACCATAAAAACCGAATTTGCGCCAGACCTGCCGCCTGTTATGCTGGACGGCGACCAGATGCGCCAGGTAGCAATTAATCTGATCCTCAATGCCGGCGGAGCCATGCCGGATGGTGGCACACTCACCGTCAAGACCGAGCCCAGTAAAGATGGGCATGTTCGTATCATATTCTGCGACACCGGCTGCGGCATACCACCCGAAAATCTGGAAAAGATATTTGAACCGTTCTATACGACAAAAGATCGTGGCACTGGCCTGGGACTGGCCATCACACGGCAAATTATTGAACACCACCACGGTGAGATTCAGATAGAAAGCGAACAAGGCAAAGGGACGAAGGTGATTGTGACGCTCCCCTTTGAACGCGAGGAATTGTAGATGTCCAACAAAAAGCGGATCATGTTGATCGATAACGAAGAAGGACTCTGCCGCATGATGGAGCAGATTTTACTTGACGACGGATATCTGGCCAAAGCCTATACCTCGCCGATCAAGGCGATGGAAGAGTTTCGTCCCGGTGCCTGGGATATGGTTGTCTCCGATATCAAGATGCCCGGAATGAGCGGCCTGGAGGTGCTCCAGAAGGTCAAGGAGAAGGAAAAAGATATTCCGGTAATCATGATTACTGCCTACGCAACAGTGGACATGTCTATCCAGGCCCTGCGAAAGGGCGCTTACGACATGCTGACCAAACCATTCGAACCCGAAGAATTGATCTACAGAATAAAAAACGCACTACAGCAATCGAAGCTTTTGGAGGAAAATCGTGAATTGCGGCGTGAACTGGAAGGGAAGTTCTGTTTTGATTCCATTATCGGCGCATCCGGGGGACTGAAAAGCGTATTGGGCAAGGTGGAAAAGGTTGCGGTACGTGACACGTCGGTACTGATCACCGGCGAATCGGGTACCGGCAAGGAGCTGATTGCCCAGGCAATTCACTACAACTCGCCCCGACACGAGCGGAAATTCGTGGCCATCAACTGCGGAGCCCTGCCTGAAACACTGCTGGAAAGCGAGCTGTTCGGCTACAAAAAAGGAGCCTTTACCGGGGCTAAAGAAAGCCGGCAGGGTCTACTGGAAGCTGCCGATGGCGGCACTCTGTTTCTTGATGAGGTCGGCAATCTTCCGATGAACGTGCAGAAGACTCTGCTGAGGTTCCTTCAGGAAAAAGAGTTTCTGCGATTGGGTGAAAGTACGGCAACACGCGTGGATGTGCGCGTGCTTTCAGCCACTAATGCCGACCTGAAGCAGGTGGTAAAAACCGGCGCCTTTCGCGAAGACCTGTATTACCGGCTCAACGTGGTAAATATTCACCTGCCGCTGCTGCGGGAAAGAAGCGATGACATCCCGCTCCTGGCGGCTCACTTTATTCATCTGCAGAATCAGAAGTTCGGCACTCAGGTCAAGGGATTTGAGAAGGAAGCCATGCAGCTGATGTGCGACTTTGCCTGGCCGGGCAATATCCGCCAGCTGAAAAACGTCATTGAGGCCTGCATGGCTATGGAGGG
>JBGSQD010000127.1:0-8318 GCA_041738275.1 Geobacterales bacterium | reverse complement strand
GATACTGAATTTGCACCAAAATCGTTTTATGACACTTGACGATGTATTGATACATCGAAAACAAATGACATGAGATAGGATATTTATGGCTGCCAAAAGAAGCAAAAAAGTGAATTCAATAACCATTAGCATCCCCGAGGCCCATACTCTCGCCCTCAAATGCCACATGAACGAACTGATGCCCGAGGCGGAAATGCTCTACCGGAAGGTGCTGGATGCTGCGCCTGAAACGTTGGACACTCTGCACTTCCTCGGTGTCCTTTGTCACCAACAGGGAAGAAACGAAGAGGCTGCGGAGCTGATCGGCAGAATTATCAGGATTGCCCCGGACAACTTTGACGCCCATAACAATCTGGGCAATGTTTATCAGGCACTAAAGATGCCGGACAAGGCTGAAGAGTGCTATCGAAAAGCTATAGCCATCAACCCCGGACATGCTCCGGCACACAACAACCTGGGTGTAAATCTTATGGTTCTTGACAGGCCGGAAGAGGCCGAGGAATTTTATTTAGAAGCGGTCAAACTGTCACCTGACACGCCTGAACACCACTTCAACCTCGGAAATGCCTATCGGCGAATGGGGAAGTATGACGGTGCTATTGATGCATATACAAAAGCAGTAGGCTTAAAACCTGACTATCTTGGCGCATGGCAGGGACTTGCCCGTTGCTACCTGCAGTCTGGCAGGCGTGAAGAGGCGGTGCAGGTTTTCGACAATCTGATTCAGCTGAACCCTGATAATCCTGTGTTTTCCTATCTACGCTCAGCATGCCTTGGTACTGATATCCCGGAGCGTACTCCAGACGACTACCTGCAGCATTTGTTCGATGAGTCTGCAACGCAATTTGACAAACATCTTGAGTTGCTCGAATACAGGGCGCCCTCTCTACTCTGCGAAGCGCTTGTGGTTGCCCTGCCGACATCCGATGCCAGCCGCGACATACTGGATGCCGGCTGCGGCACAGGATTGTGTGGCCCGCTGCTTCGCCCCTATGCGCGTAGTCTGGAAGGTGTGGACATATCCAGCGGGATGCTGTCTGTAGCCTCGGGCCGCCAGATATACGACAGGTTGTACAAATCTGAAATCACTCAGTTTATGTCGACCTGTGGGCAACAGTACGATGTCGTTGCTTCTGCAGACACCCTCTGCTACTTCGGTGATCTGCGCAAGGTCTTCGAAGCTGCTTTCGTGGTACTTGCCCATGACGGGCTGTTTGGATTCACGCTGGAGGATTGCAGCGATAAGGGCCAAACGTACCAACTTAACACCACCGGCCGTTATGCCCATGCCAAGAAATATGTTGAAGCAGAGCTCGCTTCATCCGGTTTTGCACTTGTGACATATAATTCTGTTGAATTACGCAGCGAGGCTAAACTGCCGGTAGCCGGCCATCTGTTTGTTGCTCAAAAGGTGAATCGAGTGCAGGGATAGCTGTGTAGGAGTGCAGGTCGTCGCCGGGAATAAAAAGAGCCCCATCACTGAAAAGTTGTGGGGCTCTTTTGCGTTCAATATAGGTTAAATATCCTGATTAAATATTACAGATCTGCTCCGGTTGTAGTCATCACCAGTTTACCATGCTTGACCCCTTTAACTCCGATCAACTCATTGGCTATCTGTTTGATGTCCCTCACTGCTCCTCGGATAATCAGCACTTCAAGGCAATTGTGGGCATCCAGATGAACATGCAGGGCTGAGATGATCTGATCGTGATGGGAATGCTGGTGTTCAGTCAGTTTGTCTGAAAGATCCCGAACATGGTGATTGTAGACCAGCGTAACCGTTCCGACAGCCTCCTGATCCTCTGACCCCAGACGTTCTTCCACAAGCGAGGCACGTATAAGGTCCCGAATCGCCTCGGAACGGTTCATATAGCTCTTCTGCTCGATCAACTGGTCAAAATTTGCCAGCAGTTTTTCATCGAGCGAGATACCGAATCTGACCGTGTTTCCCATATATAACTCCTTGAATGATTTATCAGCCTGCATATTACCTGATACTGGACTACAAATAAATTACATTCATGATCTTTCTAATTATGTACCGGATTAAAAATTAGTAACACTAAAATGAAAAGTAAGTGCTTGACACCCGTATGTGGTGATAGTAGCTTGAACGTGTTACTAAATTTTTTTTGTGGTGTGCAGTATCGAAGAGGATTCACCCCATGCATATGGCAGATGCCCTGTTATCACCAGTTGTTGGAGCAACCATGTGGGCCGGTTCAGCCGCCACAATCGCGTACTGTTCAAAGAAGGTGCGTGAAGAGCTGGACGACAAAAAGGTGCCATTGATGGGGGTTTTGGGCGCCTTTATTTTTGCGGCACAAATGATCAACTTCACCATTCCGGTCACCGGTTCCAGTGGCCATCTTGGTGGCGGTCTCATCCTAACGATTCTGCTCGGGCCTTATGCAGCATTTCTTGCCATTGCTTCCGTGCTGGTAGTGCAGGCACTGTTCTTTGCCGACGGCGGACTGCTGGCTCTGGGATGCAATATTTTCAATCTCGGTTTTTTTCCGGCTTTCATTGCATATCCTTTTATATATATAAAAATAATCGGTAAAACGCCATCCATTGTGAAAATATCCGTTGCGGCAATCATGGCTGCCATTGTCGGTCTGCAGATGGGTGCTTTCTGCGTGGTGCTTGAAACCACTTTATCGGGAATTTCATCACTCCCTTTTTCTACCTTTGTGCTTATGATGCAGCCGATTCATTTGGCTATCGGAATTGTTGAAGGCCTGGTGACGGCGTCGGTGGTGTTGTTTGTATATAAGGCCCGCCCTGAAATCATGCAAAGCGCTTTTGATGCCAGCCCGATCGGCCTCCACCCGGTCCGCAACGTGGTTTTGACACTTCTGGCAGTGGCAATGGTAACAGGAGGATTCGTTTCCTGGTTTGCCTCTGAAAAACCTGATGGCCTGGAATGGTCCATTGCCAAAGTAACCGGTCAGGAAGAGTTGAAGGGAACGGCGGATGGACTTCATGGGGGGCTGACTGTTTTACAGGAGAAGATGGCCTTTCTGCCGGGCTATTCGTTCAAGAACGCTGCTGAAGCAAAGCCGGTGACAGTGCAGTCACATCAACTGTTGCCATCCGGGCAGAAATCTGAAGATCCGAAAGACAATACCGGAACGACTGTTGCCGGCTTAGTCGGCGGGACGATAACCATGGGAATTGCGTTTCTCATCGGTTTTGTTCTTAAACGCCGGAATCAACCGGTATTACGTTAGAAAATATTTTGAGTCAGCCGATTTACTAAGGACACATCATGGGTTCAATACATAGTGCGGTCCTGGATCTCAAGAGACTGGATCTGTTGGCAAACGGCAACTCGACAATCCACCGACTGGATGCCAGGGCCAAGGTCCTGGTAACGTTGGTCTTTGTCATCTGTGTTGTATCCTTCAGCAGGTACGAGCTGACCGCACTGTTCCCTTTCTTCATCTTTCCCGCAGTAATAATCTCTCTGTCAGGTCTTTCACCACTGTTCATCCTCAGAAAAATTACCCTGCTCTGCCCTTTTGTTCTGGCAGTCGGAATATTTAATCCGGTTTTTGACCGGGAGGTGCTTATTCAGCTTGGTCCACTCGGTATCTCTGCGGGCTGGATATCCTTTGCCTCCATAGTCGTGCGTTCCATCCTTACCGTTGGCGCCGCATTCATCCTGGTTGGGGTGACCGGTTTTACGGCCGTTTGTCAGGCGCTTGAACGAATGGGGATGCCGCAGGTTTTTGCCGTGCAACTCCTCTTTCTTTATCGCTACATCTTTGTGCTGGCCGAGGAGGGGGGTAGGGCCTCCCGTGCCCGGGAACTTCGCTCCTGCGGCAGGAAGGGGCTGGGTATCGACAGCTTCAGCTCCCTGGTGGGGCACCTGCTGCTGCGTACCTGGCAGCGGGCAGAGCGAATCCACATGGCCATGCTGGCTCGCGGCTTTACCGGTGAATTTCACGCCTACCGTCAGTCCAGCTTCGGGAAAGCCGAACTTTGGTTTGTGCTGGGCTGGGCCACGCTTTTTATCATACTGCGTACGCAGAACGTTTCACGTTTTCTGGGGTCGCTGATTACGGGGATGTTTTCATGAGTCATCATATTGTTGAAGTGAAAAACCTGCAGCACGTTTATTCCGATGGCACTGCAGCTCTCAAAGACGTCTCTTTCATGATCACTCACGGCGAGTCTGTTGGTATCATCGGCGCCAACGGCGCCGGCAAATCTACCCTGCTGCAGCATCTTAACGGCAGCCTCGACCCAACCGCCGGTTCTATTCACATCGGCCACACCCCTTTATCCAAGGGCACCATGCCCGATATCCGCCGCACGGTCGGCATGGTCTTCCAGGATCCGGACGACCAGCTATTCATGCCGACGGTCTTCGACGACGTCGCATTTGGTCCGTTCAATCTGGGGCTCTCTGTTGCCGATGTGGAGCAGCGGGTGATGGAGGTGCTCGAACAGGTCGGCGCCAGCCACCTGCGCGCAAAACCTCCGTACCATCTCTCAGGAGGGGAGAAAAAACGTGTGGCCATTGCTACGGTGCTGGCCATGTCTCCGGATATTCTGGTCATGGATGAACCTACCAGCGGCCTTGACCCTTTTGCGCGGCGCCAGCTCATGGCGTTATTGCAGGATTTTCACCACACAAAGATATTTACCAGCCACGATCTTGATATGGTTCTGGAAATCTGCGACCGAACAATAATTCTGCACGAAGGGCTGGTCAAAGCTGATGGTCCGACCAGCGAGATCTTCCAGGATGAGGCGCTGCTGTCGTCCTGCCGATTGGAAAAACCGCTTTCAATGCAGGGTTGTCCGATCTGCGGAGGCAAAAGGTGATTTTCCCTGAATCCGTGATGCCGAAACGCCGTAGCGCGCGTAATGCCTGAGTTGACCGTCGCTTATGCCGGAACGATACTCTTGCTCCGGGTGTCCTCCGTAGAACAGTACCTTTACCAGGGAAAGCCAGAATAAGGCGTTCCGGGCAAGTGAAGGCGTGAAGACATCACGGATTCAGGTTTACTTCTGACCTGCTGTTGATATACTTTCCAGGCCGCATGCGTTCATATCAGAGGGGTTCCCTTACATGAATACCATTCCGACCGTCTTCTACCAACTGGCTGCTTATACAATTGCTGCGACAGTGCTCATCGGCGTCCTGCTTGTTGCTGCCCGCTGGCTGGGTGGTAGCCGGCATTCTGCTGAAAAGGATCTGCCATACGAGTCGGGCGTGATCCCCAGCGGTTCAGCCCGTTTGGCATGGCCGGTTCCGTTCTACCTGGTGGCAATCTTTTTCATCGTGTTTGATGTGGAGAGCGCCTTTATTTTTTTATGGGCCGTAGCTCATGATCTGCTCGGTATCGCCGGCCTGATTCACATCACGGTCTTTATCATTGTGCTGCTGGCAGGCCTGGCGTGGCTCTGGAGAAAAGGCGCTCTCGATTGGGGCCCCTCCCAAGAAAGAAACGCAGATTTTTCGCAATCTCTGCGTAAGTCTTCGGAATAACTCGTGCGACGTAGCGGTGCTACGTCTCCTCGCCATTCCTCGACAGCCTTGATCTTGCAAAAACTTTGCGTTTCTGAGGGCAAATCTTGAACGAGACACAAGATAACAATATCCTTCTCACCCGCCTGGATGACCTGATCAACTGGGGACGGGCCAATTCTCTCTGGCCGATGTTCTTCGGGCTTTCCTGCTGTTTTGTGGAGATGATGACCTCCTTCACGTCGCGTCACGATGTTTCCCGCTTTGGGGCCGAGGTGCTGCGCGGTACACCGCGCGAAGCCGACCTGATGGTGATCGCCGGCACGGTATTCACCAAGATGGCCCCCTCCATCCTGCATCTTTACGAGCAGATGGCCGAACCGCGCTGGGTTATCTCCATGGGGAGTTGCGCCAACTCCGGCGGTATGTACGATGTCTACAGCGTGGTGCAGGGGGTCAATCAGATCCTGCCGGTGGATGTGTATGTTCCCGGCTGCCCACCAAGACCCGAAGCCTTCATGCAGGGACTAATGCTGCTTCAGGAGAAGATCCGCACCCAGGAGCGTCCGGCCCGGCCGGTGCTGCATATGAGCGGTGGCTGGCAGGGCACGACAGTTCCTGTTCTGGAACCGGGCAGTACCAAATCCAACGACCCGCGCGGTCCGGGCATGGAAGGGATTCAGCTGCGCGGCGATTCAGTGGGGCATCCGCGCATGTGGCAGCCGCGCTCGGATGAGATGTGGCGACCACCGGCTCCACGGCACGATTACCCGGATTTCGGGCTCCCCCAGGAGATCGGACAGAGGTTCGGAGAGCGGGTTGCAGTCGATATAACTGCCAGCGACATGCTCACCCTGCGCGCTCCGGCCGAACTTGTCCCTGCTCTTCTGCTGCATCTTAAAAATCGGGCCGACAACCCCTTCAAGCGCCTGGAGGACATTGCTGCCGTTGATGAGTCCTGTCGCCGCGATCGTGCAGGGTATAAGGATTTTACCCTGAACTATCATCTGCTCTCCTTCGACACTCCCGGTTATGTCCGGGTAAAGACCGAGCTGGAAGGGTCATATCCCGAGATTCCCACGGTCACCACGATCTTTCCGGCGGCCGACTGGTACGAACGGGAAGTGTTCGACATGTTCGGTATCCGCTTCAGCGGCCATCCCAACCTGCGGCGAATCCTTATGCCCCATGACTGGGAAGGGCACCCCCTGCGCAAGGAACATCCTTCCCGCGCCACTGAAATGCCTCCGTACACCACCAATGATGCCAAAAGGCACAAGCCATTGCCGGCTTCTGATTTTTTCGAGCGGGTGAGTGAAGGCGAGATGATACTGAACCTGGGGCCGCAACATCCCGGCACCCACGGTATCATTCGCTGCATCCTCAAGCTGGACGGCGAAGAGATCAACGATATTGATTTCGACATCGGCTATCACCACCGCGGGGCGGAAAAGATTGCCGAGCGGCAGCACTGGAACCAGTTCATTCCCTATACCGACCGTATCGACTACCTGGCTGGGGTCCAGAATAATCTGGCCTACGTCAATTCCGTGGAACGGCTGTGCGGAATCACGATTCCTGATCGTGCCGTGTACATCCGGGTCATGCTTGCCGAGCTGTTCCGTGTCGCCAGCCACCTGGTCTGGCTGGGTACCTTCACCGCCGATGTGGGCGCCATGACCCCGGTTTTCTATACCTTTACCGACCGGGAAATGATCTTCGACATTGTAGAGATGATCACCGGCGGCCGTATGCATCCGGCCTGGTTCCGTATCGGCGGTGTTGCCGAGGATCTGCCGGAGGGGTGGCAAGGGCCGGTGCAGAAGTTCCTGGAGTGGATGCCGGGGCGTTTGAAGGAGTATGAACAGCTCATCAATGGTAACCCCATCTTCAGCAAGCGTCTGCGGGGTGTTGGTGTTATTTCGCGACAGGATGCCATGGAGTGGGGACTATCCGGTCCCAATCTGCGCGCCTGCGGAATGGAGTGGGATCTGCGGAAAAAGATGCCGTACGCCGGTTATGAACGTTTTGATTTCGACGTGGCAACTGCGGAGGGTGGTGACTGTTGGGCCCGCTATCTGGTGCGCATGGAGGAGATTAACCAGTCGCTCCGCATCGTGCGGCAGTGTCTTGAGAGTATGCCGTCAGGGCGCTGGATGACCGATGACTACCGGTATGTGCTGCCGCAGAAGCCGGATACGCTGAAAGACATCGAGTCACTGATCCATCACTTCGTCAACAGTACCCGTGGCATGTCGGCGCCAAAGGGTGAAAACTACAGCGCCATCGAGGCTCCCAAGGGGGAAAACGGCTATTTCGTTGTCTCGGACGGCCTCAATATCCCCTATCGCGTCAGGATCAAGACCCCCAGTTTTCCTCATGTCCAGGCGCTGCCGGTCATGAGTCGCGGCTGGCTGGTGGCTGATTTTCTGGCCATTCTGGGGTCGATAGATTTTGTTTTGGCAGATCTGGACAGGTAGATCATGATCCCTATTGTACTCAAAAACGAACTCCAAACCCGCATCGCCTCGGCCATCACCAACCGCGAAGCAGCGGTGGATGTGATGAAGGAGCTGCAGACCCATTACGGCTGGCTGAGCGACGAAGCGGTGGTCGAAGCAGCCGCTTTGCTGGGGTTGTCGCCATTACAGGTGGAGGAGCTGGCAACATTTTACGAGATGATCTATCGCCGTCCGGTCGGGCGGCATGTCATCCATGTCTGCGACTCCATCTCCTGCTGGGCCATGGGTGGAGAAACACTGCTGGGGAATATGGCACGATTACTCGGCATCAGTGTGGGGGAAACCACCGCTGACGGCCTGTTCACGCTGCTCCC